>CAZZHA010000009.1:0-20365 GCA_964653685.1 uncultured Gammaproteobacteria bacterium | reverse complement strand
GTTTATCGCTTTGAGATTGAAGAGATAAAAAGCTTTGTTCGCTCCTTTGGAATTTTAGGACCACTAGTTCTGATAGCTCTGATTACTTTATCGATTGTGATTTCTCCTTTAACTTCAATTCCTTTTTGGCTGGTAGGTTTAGCTTTGTTTGGTTTTTGGCAAACCTGCTTTTATGTTCTAATTAGTCATACGGTTGGTTCAGCCATTAATTTTTTGATTGCCCAGCGTTGGGGACGACCAATTGTGGCTAAGTTAGTCGGTAAAAAAACCATGGAAAAAATTAATGACGTCACCAAAATTATTGGTTTGAAAATGCTTTTTCTAGCTCGATTCTTAGGTGGGGCTTCGGCTGACTATGTTTCCTATGCGGCTGGTTTGACCTCAATGAAATTCAAGCCTTACCTTTTAATTAGTATTTTTGCGGCTATACCCGTGATTTGTTTGAATCTTTATCTCTTAGACAAAGTTTTAGCCATTAGGCCAATCCTTATTGCCTTTTTAGCTCCCTTTGGCTGGCTTTTGGCTTTAGTTTTTCCTTTGGTTGTCTACAAATGGCCTAAGAAAAAATAAGGGAAAAATTACTTAAGAATCGTTAATGGGTTAAAGGTTCGACCGTTGTCGTAAACCTCTAAGTGTAAGTGAGAACCGGTCGCCCAACCAGTGTGACCGACAGTGCCAATGACCGTGTTTTTATCCACCTCATCACCCTCTTTAACCACAATTTTCGCTAAGTGAGCATAAAGGGATTTGAAACCCGAACCATGGTTAATAATAATGTGATTGCCATAAGAAAAACGAGCGTAAAAGACTCTTTCAACTTTTCCTTCCATTAAAGGATAAATAGGAGCACCTTCAATCTCGTTTAAGTCGATGCCCCGATGAAGACCATTATAGCCTTGAGAGATTTCAAAAGAATCTAAGGGGACTCGGACTGATTTCTCAGTTACTAAAGCTTCGTCAGCAGCCACCACCATAGCCGTTTCCACTGGCTGGGTTGGGTTAAAAGCAGAAATAGGCGGAATAACCATTCCGGCTAAAAGGGTAATCATCGCTAGATTAAAACCAAGGGTTTTCTTGATTTGTTTGTTTTCAAAAACATAACGAAGGGCTCGGCTAATTGGCTGACCAGAATAACGCTTGTCAGCGGCCAAGCTAATTAATTGGGAAATAAATTCATCAAGACGATAGACAAGACTTTTTCCAGGACGACCCCGCTTACGGCTAAATTTGACCGCAATCTGGTGTTTGCCTAGATTAAAAATGTAGTTATGTTTCATATTTTGTAGGTTTTTACCCACAAAAAAATCCTCTCCGATAAACGAGAGAGGATCTGTATATATTATAGCATAAAGAGGCAACTTTTGAGGCCCAGGCGGGAGTCGCACCCGCGTTAACTGTTTTGCAGACAGTTCTCTGAACTACTCGAGTACTGGGCCACGATCATATTTTCTCATTTTTGAGCCCAGAAAGCAATTTTTAGGCATAAGAAAGGGGTCATTGCGACTCGTCATTGACGCTGTCGGCGCCGACCCCTTAGTTTACTCTTGGCATCATCCTTGCCCTTGTTGTCTTTGTCTGTCCTTTCTGACAGACAAACCAATAAGTACAGCGAGAGCTATACAGCCGATTGCTATAATCCCATAGTAGCAACCACAAACAGAGTCTAAGTCTATATTCATCCTTACTCTCCTAGTAGTTTTCTTAGGGGGCCGATTAGGCATCCCCCGAGAATCAAAAGTCCGAACGGTATGCCGAGCGCTGCTATAGCGCGCATTAGTAGGTTGCCTTCTTGGACCATATCTATGGCCCGAGGGCAACCTTCTACCGCGAAGACAACGATCAACGCGCTGAAGAGTAGGACTGCAAATGTGTTACCCGGTCTATTTTCCATCGTTCCTCCTTATGGATGGACTGCTGACACTGATGATGCCAAGGTACTAAGAAACTGAACTGCTTTTTTCCTTTTAACGCCTTTGTTAAATGAAAAGAGCAGAAAAGACTGTCAACTATCCTATAGCCTAGCATAAAATCTTTGAAAAATCAAATAAAAACTTCTTGTTTTTGAGAGTCTTTTTTCTTGCTTCTTTTGTTTAGCTATGCTATCATCCCTCTGATGAAAAGAAATTGGTTGATTATTGCCGTTGTTATTTTAGTTGCCCTTCTTGGTGGTTTAATTATTAAGAACAAATTCTTTTCCCGGCCCGGAATGGGTGCCCTCCAAATATCTTCAACCCCTAAAGCCAATGTTTTTATCGATAATGAACAAAAAGGTATAACCCCTTTTTTTAGTGACAAAATCGAATCTGGCGAGCATACCATTAAACTGGTTCCGGAAACAACGACTGATAGTTTGGTTTCTTGGGAGAGCAAAGTTAATTTAACTCCAGGGATTATTACGGCTATTAATCGGAATTTAGCCAAAACAGAATCTGAATCATCAGGTGAGATTTTGTCTTTAGAGAAAATTGCTAGTCGGAACACGGCTTCCTTAGCTGTAGTTTCTATTCCTGATCAGGCTGTAGTTAAAATTAACAATGAGCCTGGTGGCTTTGCGCCGGTTTTGAAAGATGATTTGACTCCTGGAGATTACCAGGTGGTGATTAGTTCTCCAGGTTTTGAAGAAAGAACGATTACCGCTCAAACAGTGGCTGGTTACAAATTAACGGTCAGTGTCAAATTGGCCCAAAACATCGAAGGGATTGCCGAAGCAACTCCTAGTGGAGAACTCGAAGAAGAGGAAGAAAAGGAAGAAGAAGAAGAAGAGGCTTCACCATCTCCTTCTCCCTCGCCTTCACCAGAATTGAGTCCTAAACCCAGTCCGTCACCAATAGATAAACCTTATGTGAGGATTAAGGAAACTACTACTGGTTGGCTTAGAGTCAGGAGTGAACCATCGACCGAAGGCGAAGAACTGGCTAAGGTTAATGTGGGTGAAGTTTTTCCTTATCTTGATGAACAAAAAAGTGGTTGGTACAAGATTGAATATGAAGAGGGTGAAGAGGGTTGGGTCAGTGGTGTTTATTGTGAACTGGTTGAATAACTAAATAACTCCATACATAATCACGACCACTAAAAAGATCCAAAGACCAACCGTAAATAATAGTGTTTTGTCGCCCAAAAGAACCTTTTCTGGTGATTCGGCTCGCTTACCTTCGTGAATGATTTTTAAATACCTCATAATTCCAAAGATAACCACCGGAATGGTAATCATTAGCCATTTGTTAATCCCCGAGAAAGTGAGAGGCAGTTGGGTTAGAAAAGAAAACCGTTGAGTGATTGGCGGCGGCGGTACAAAAAAGGTATAAAGAGCATAGGCCATCCAGGCTGAATTAGCAAAAATGGAAAGATAGGAATCCAAAAGAGGCGGTGAATAAAAGGAAAGAGTTTTTCGATGTTGAGCAGCTTGTTGTTCTAAAATCGCTAATTCGGTCCTTCTTTTTCCGGCCGCTAAAAACAGAGCCAAGGAGATAACACAGAGTAAAAACCAGACATTCATATGAACATTAAGAGCTAGAGCCCCGGCGTAGACTCGAATAATGAAACCAGCGGCAATAACCAGAATATCAATTAAAACAATTTTTTTAAGAATTAAAGAATAGCCAATCTGAAGAATAAAGTAGACTAAACAAGCTAAGAAAAAAAATAAATTAACCAAGTAAGCTAGGTAAAGACTAACAAGAAAACCGCCAATAAAGAAAAGAAGAGCCAGAGAAACGGGAATTTTACCACTGGCAATCGGGCGTTTTTTCTTAATCGGATGAAGTTTGTCTTTAGAGATATCAATGACGTCGTTAAAAAGATAAATTGAAGAAGTGAGAATGGAAAAGATAAAAACACACTTAACCGTTAGCCAAAAAGAATCAGCCAAAAATAACTGTCCCGAGAAGATTAAAGGCGCGGCTAAGGCAAGGTTTTTGAGTGTTTGTCTTGGACGGATGGAATGAAAAAGGTTGATAAAAAGTTGAACCACAGAAACAAGACTCCGATAATAATCGCTAACATAATGATTGTATAGAATTTTCCTTGACTGTTCAAGCCGAGAGCAAGAATCCCCAAAATCGCGGTCAGGCCCCAATAAAAAAGAGCGGTTCTTCTTTTTCCCCAATGCCACTCATCGAGGAGTTTGTGGTGAAGATGGCCTCGATCACCCCAGACAGGCGAGCGGCCGGCGAGAATTCTTCGGACAATAGAATAACCGGCGTCAATCAGAGGAACACCAAGAACAACCATAGCCGTCAGAATTTTACTGGTGGCGAGAATAGTGAGAATAGCAATCATAAAACCAGCTAAAGTGCCACCTCCATAGCCAGGCATAATCTTCTGGGGATAGAAGTTAAAGGGTAGAAAACCAAGATAGGCACCGGCGAGAATCGAGGCAAGAATAGCAATCGGCCACTGAGTAATATCAGCTGAATAGCGAAAGGAAAAAACGGCGATTGTCAGAGCTGCAATAACCACAATTCCTGGGAGTTGACCGTCAAAACCCTTAGCCCAATTAACAATGTTACTTAGACCAACAATCCATAAGAGAGCTAGAAAATCGGCAAGAATCCATAAATTGCGGGTTTCGCCTAGGAATTGGAGTTGAATTTGGGGTTGATTAAGTTGAATAATGCCTCCAAGTGGATTGGTAATAAAAGCAATCCCAATTCCCGCTCCCACTACCGCACCAGCTGCTAGAAAACCCAGAATCAAACGGAGATAGGGATTAAGATCAAAAATATCATCGAGAGTACCCATAATGACCATAATCGTGATGCCAAGGAGAATGCCTTTAAGGTGTTTATCAAGCGGTAAGAAAATAAGCGAACTGATTAGAAGAGCCAGAAAAATAGGAATGCCTCCACCTCGAGGTAGAGGTTGTTGATGAAGATCCTGTTTTCGTTTTCTTTTGTTCGGGTCATCGACCCAACCCAGACGATGGTAAATAAAAATAACGACGGGAGTTGCCAGCAGAGAAATAGAAAAGGCCGTTATTAACGGTAAGCCAATTAGATTTTTAATTAAAAGCCAGGTCATTTAAAGAATCAAACGGATAATTTGAACGAGACTAATAAGAATTAAAAAACTAAAAACCAGACTAGCAATCACCAGCATTTTCCTAATTAATGAATCTTCTTTAATCGCCAACTGGGCAATTACCAGATTAGTAAAAAAAATAATCAAGCCAATTAGGGGTAATATAACAATACTTGGATAACTGGCAAGTTGATCTTCACCCCAGGGCCGAGAGTAAAAAAAGGGAATTTCTGGTGGCAAGAAACGCCAAACAAGGACAATTGCTAAAGCTTGGGCGGTAAGCAGGATGAGATTAATTTGAGTGGTTGTTTTATTTAGTTCTCTCACGGATTTTCTTTAAATACTATTCTAACATGGGGTAGCTAGAAGAGCCGGTGATAGAATTGAAAAACACCAATTTTCTTTTCCAGAGCATAATTTTGCTCTAGCCAAGAAAAAAATTCAGGAAAAGGTCTCTCTTCTTGGGGATCAACAATAATGTATTGAGGTTTTTGTTTTTGAAGAACTTGCATTGTCTCTTGGTAACCGTCAAAATCAATAATGTGATAGGCGACAGCATAGCGACCCACGGGTGAACGTCGGGCAAGAGGATAGAGAGAAGAAAGGTTACCCCAAATAAAAATCTTTTCCTCAGCATGATTATGACTTTGGAGGTAAGAAGCCACTTGATAGATATCATTGGCTCGACCATCAAAATCATTAAAATAGTCTTTTTGATTCTTTTGACCAAGGGCGTATTGGTAGAAATTAAAGTAATAGGGTTGGTTAGGGTAGCTCCAAAAATAAAGGCCTTTAAAAGTAAGGATAAAAACAATTAATAGAGCAACAGGGATAAAGATTTTTTTGAACTCTTTTTTGGATTCAATAAAAAAGAAACCAAAAGACAAAGACAGAGCCGGCATAATTTGAATAAGATAGTGAGGATAGGGTCTTAAGGAAAGCAGAGCCGCAAACCAAGAGAAAGCGAACCAGATTAAGATTAGCTTAACAGCGGAGGAGATTTTTTTTCTCAAAATAAAAATGATAATTACTAAAAGGAAAACAACCAAACCTCTCATGAGAAGAAAGAGGGGTAAACCACTGGCTTGGGGTTGACTGGTTGACCAAGAAGAAAGATAGGGAAGGTTTTGAAAAAAAGCGGCCGTAAGATAATCTTTGAGGCTATTTTTGGAGGCATAATAAAGAAAAGTAAGTAGGATGGGTAAGAAAAAGCCAGTGATTAAACAAAGAGAACGCTTGGTGTAGAGAAGATAATTTTTTTCTTTTTGATCAAAAAAACTAATTAAGAGAAGGATTAAAAGGGCGGCAAACTCAAAAGCGGCGGGAACTTTGAAAAGAGTGGCTAAAGAAAGAAGAATACCACTGGCAAACCAAATTTTTAGAGGAGGGTTTTTAAAGCGGTAAATTAACCAAAAAGCCGCGATTGTAGGTAGAAGCATGAAGTTTTCCGCATTAGCGACATTACCCTCAAAAGTGTGAATGTTGCTGAGAAAAACGAAGGTGAAGGTGGTCATCATAATGGCGAAAAGATTCTTTTTGAAAACAGCTTGGCTAAGTTGATAGAAGATAAAGGTCGTGGCCAGACTCCAAAAAAAGAAAAGAAAGCGGTAATTGGAAAAATTACCAGCCAGCGCGGCAATTAAGTAAATCATGGGTGGTTTGTTGTCGTGAATATCTCGATAGAAAACCAAACCTTTTCTGGCGGCCTGGCCTAGAGCAAGATAAATACCCTCGTCGCCATAAGTAAATGGTTCAAATAAAGAAGGTAAACGGAGAAGGGTAAAAAAGCCGAAAACAAGAAAAAGCCAGTATTTTTTCGTTAATTTTATAATTTGGTTAGCCATAGGAAATATAAACTGTCAAATTGTTTGTTTTTTTCAATTTCATAGCCAGGAATGACAACTTCTTCAGGAGAAGTGCTGGTGATTAAACCAAGGCTTTCTTTATTAGGGAGTTGATCAATTACATCGCTTTTTTCCATTAGAGCGGTTCCAGTATAAAAAGGCAATGGTTTAGGTGCATAAATTGGGGCCTCAAGACCATAATATTTTGATTCAAAAAGATGATGGGAAGCAGCGCTGTAGTTAATTAAGGTTAGATCCGCCGCTTCGGTCTTAACATAATTAGCTAGTTCCCTGAAGGGTCTCTTAGTAGGATGAGTAAAATAATGGTAATTAAGGCTTGCTAAGAGGAAGGCGGCGATGAGGATAGAAATAAAGGAAAATTTTCTTCTTAGAGAAGCAATTAATAAACCACTAGCTGGGATAACTAAAAGCAGATAGCGATCAAAGAAAATCGATTGGAAGACTTGAGAAACAAGATAAGTCAGGATAAGAGGGACAAAAAACCAACCCAAAAGAAAAAAAGATTGCTTTTTATCCTTAAGCCAATTCTTCAAAATAAGAGTCAAAACAATCGCCCCAAAAGCCAATTGACGGTTGACTTCTTGACCAGAGCCAACCAGAAACTTGATGACGGTTTCAAGAAAAACTTCAGGATTAGGTTTGCCAAGCCAAAAACCGCTACCTACTAGAGAGGTTTGATAATAAAGAGGATAAAGCCAAGGAAGATAAAGAAGACCGATTAGGAAAAAATCAAGATAATTTCTAATGATTTTTTTAATAGGCTGACCCCAACTTTCTATTAATTGCCAGAGTCCCTCAAAGACAATAATGAAAATAGAGAAATGATGAGAGTAAAGAGCGGCAACACTGGCGAGAATGAAACCTGGTCTATTTTTCTTGAGAAAGAAATAAATTGAAAGAGTTGAAGTTAGAGCCAGGATGGCATACATTCTTCCCTCAAAAGCGTAGTAAAAGAGAAAAGGATTGGTTAGAGTTAAGAGAGCGGCTAAAAGACCGGTCTTTTTATCCCAAAGATGTTTACCAATAAAATAAACGGTAATAACCGTTCCTAAAAAAAATAAAAAAGAGAGACTCCGAATGGAAACCTCGGAAATGCCAAAAAATTTAATCCAGGTGTGATAAATAAGATAATAGAGAGGGGGGGAAGTGTCTCGGGCCACGGTGATGATAATTTGCCAATAAGGCTTAATCGCTAAAGTGGCTGCCCAAGCTTCGTCACCCCAAAGACTGGCAGAAAACTGGGTCATAATTTGAGTATAACAAAAAACTTGATTAGAAAGAACTCCTGGCCTATAATGGAATCTAAGTTTTAGGAGATTATTTAAAAATCCTTAAAAGTGACAATAGAATCTGAAATAGGAAAAGAAATAGATCCAAAGAAAACGACAGAACAAGCGATTAAAGGTTATAGTCACTGTTTAGAAAATCCCCACAGCACAGCAGCATTAAAGACAATTCTTAATAATCCTAGTGTTAAAGTTTCCTTTGAGTGTCAAGGAATTGATTTTGAAAGAGTAAAAGAAGAACTTTTAGGGGAAGGATAAATTTTTTGAGGCTAATCAAAGTTTTCTTAAACTTTTTCAGTCACCCAATATTCCAGTCTTTTTCCGGTCATCAGTTGAGTTTGGGAATGAAGTCCAGGAATAACGGACATTAGTAACGTGGCCACGGGCATTAAGATCCATTGAAGATATTCAAAGGCCGTTTTCCAGCGAGGAAAATCTTTAGGTTTTTTCGGTCGCAAAGAGAAATCAAGAGCAATAATAATAAAGAGAAAGACAAGACAAGCAGTTAAAATAATCCGGGAAATTCTTGGTAGGTTGTAACCTAAAGCCGTTTGTTTGAAAACCGGGTTAACTAAGGCTGGTAGCCAGGCGCCTAGAGTCAAAATAAACCAGTTGGTTGACCAAATAAGGTGGGTTTCAACTATTTTATAGATTCGGAAAAATTTTGTCCAAACTGGAATCTCAGGGTGTTTTAAAGCTAATTTAATCGCAAAAGGAATATCAGTACAGCCCCAAGCGTGGCGACGACATTGAAGATAACGATTTTTTAAAGAGCCAAAATAATTAGCCCCTTCAGGAGCGTCGATACTAGTCGGGTGAAAAATAGGTTCAACTTCAACCTCACCCCGATTATCAAAAAAGGTTTGAAGGAAAATATGCCAGTCTTCAGGAATAATGTCAGTGTGCCAATAACCAGCTTTATTGATCATTTTCAGAGAAGCAGAATAAGTCGAGTAGTTGAGGTAGAGATTTTCTGGCTCTAAAAGGTTCGAAATATGGGTAATATTGCCCATGGTACCCACGATTCTAATAAAAGCTGGCACCCGCCAGAAATTATTATGCCAGACAATCGGTGATTGCCAGAAGCGAAGATAGCGTTTTTTATTTAGGGCAAATTCATAAGTAAGAGAGGAAAAGTATTTAGGGTGAAAGCAAGAATCAGCATCACAACTGGTAATCGTGATTTTATTCATATCATAACCTTTTTTATCAACCAGAACTTTCTTGGCTAATTTAGCCGCCCAGGCTTCATTAGAAGCTTTGCCACGAATCTCACCCTTAATACCATCTGGGTGAATCGAGGTAATCAGTTGGCCAAATTGGCCTTTGAATTTTTTAGCTAATTCCTTGGCTCTCTGCCGCGAACCTTCAGCTCTTCCTTCCATGGCTAGAACAACCATCATTTGCTCTTTGTTAAGGTATTTCTGTTTGACCAAACAATCAAGCGTTTTAGATAATTTTTCTACGGATTCATTGTAATTAGGGATAATAATCAAGTGTTTAATTTCTTCCCAGGCAAGCGAGTTTTGGTCTTTATCTTTTAAATATTGTTGGTACCAATTTATTTTTTCTGCTTGTTTAATTTTAATATAACCAGCCAAGCCTAAAAAGGCAGCTTGGAAAGAGCGATAAAACCAGAAGACCAGAAAACCAACCGTAAAATAGGCCACAATTCGAGGCATAAAAAAAGCCCCCCAAAGCGGGAAAAAAATGATTGTCCAAGCCAAAGTTCCAGGTAAAATTTCCAAGAATCTTTGGATTCGGGCATCATGACGTTCAACAAACTCTTTCATTGTGGCTGATTATAACATAGTTTTAATCTAAACCTGAATTCAGATGTTAAACTCAATAACAATTGCCTGATGGTCAGTGGAGTTAAAACTTATAGCCAAAGATTGAGGATTAATGATTTTTCCTTTGCCAAAAATATAATCCATCTTTTTTCTAAATAAAAAACTAAAAGGTTTCAAGGAACGCATAAGAAAATAGCTCTCTTTCCAAGCAGGATCAGGATTTGAAGGACTGGCAGTCCAAGGGATATTTTTAGTTAAATCTTTGAATCCTTTTTTCTGGATTAAATTTAATTCAGAAAAACTTTTGTTTGTGAGGTTAAAAGTATTGAAATCGCCTAAAATAAATTCAAGACGAGTTTTTTCAAAAGTAGCTAAAATTTTTAAGATGAATTTAATTTGTCTTTTTCTTGTAGGCGTACCACCAGCAGAGTCAAGATGAACATTAGAAACTCTGATTTTCAAACCCTTTTTGGTTTGAAAAAGACCAGTAAAGCAAAGTCGATCACAAGTTAGTTTAAGTTGGTGATTAAGAATTTTCCAAGGAAAATTAAGAATAGGTCCGGGTAGAGTAAAACCATGAGAATCTAAAAGATTAAGACTCTTTTTATTAAAAACAAAAGCATTACCCATGCTTTTAACTTTAAAATCAATCGGTAAAAATGACTTTGAAGCGTAATTCCTACCTAAAGATTCAGCAATTTGCTGGGCATGATTTGTGATCTCTTGAGATTCACAGACTTCTTGAAGGCAAAGAAGATCTAATGGGGCAAATTTTTCTTTAGTTTCTTGACAAACTTGATTAATTTTAAAGCCACCTTGAATATTAAGAGTAATAATTTTCATTTGATTTTTATTTTAGTAAAAGACTGATGGGGTCTTTTACGCTTGTTAATAAGCGTACAGATTTTTTTCCATCTTGCCTGGACTGATTTTTGGTGATAACCAGGCCGGCCAATAAAGGGGTGAGAGTGAAAGACGCTGAATCTTGGTTCTTTAATGATATTATAACCACGAGCAATCATTTCACTTGCCCAATCATAATCTTCACAGCCAGAAAGCTTTTCATCAAAAGGGTATTGTTGCCAAAGATCTTTTCTAATAAGAGCGTTGGTATTAGTTAGCCAAGGACAAAATTCCTCTCTTTTTCTTTTTTCAAATTTAAAAAGAAGCAATCCTGCTCTTTGAGAAAAATAGCCAACAGGATTTTCCGTGTAATAGCCAGTGACCGCCGCTACTTTTTTATCTTTGAATTCAACTAAACCGTCTTTAAGCCAGGTTTTTGAAATAGGTAAGGAGTGACCACTAATAATACCAACATATTTTCCTTGAGCTTTATTAATGCCCAAATTAAGAGCATAACTTGGATTATATTCTTTAGGTTTAATCTCAATTAATTGAACTGGAAATTTTTTAATAATTTCTAATGTTTTATCAGTTGAACCAGAATCAACAATAATTATTTCCAAGTTTTTAAGAGTTTGTTGTTGGAGATTTTTTAAAACTTTACTAATTAGCTTTTCCTCATTCTTGGTTCTAATGACAAAAGAAACTAATGATTTTTTAGATTTCGAAGATGTTTTTGGCATTTTGATTGGTAATTTTGGCAACTTCTTCTAGAGTAGTGCCTTTTAATTTGGCTAAATATTTAGCAATAATTTTAACATGAGCTGGTTCACTTCTTTGGTTTCGATGAGGTTCTGGAGCCAGAAAAGGACAATCAGTTTCTAAAACAATTTTTTCCAAAGGAATTTGGCTAAAAACATTTTGGAGACCAGGGTCATAAGTAAGATTACCATTAACCCCAAAAAAGAAACCTAATTGACTGATTCTTTCAATTCTTTTTTTACCAGCCGAATAGCAATGCCAAATACCTTTAAGACCTTTTTTCCCATATTTTTCGAGAATTTCAAGAGTTTCTGAAGAAGCTTCTCGAGAATGGACATTAATGGGAAGTTTTTCTTTAAGAGCTAATTCAATCTGTTTTTTAAAGAGAAAAAGTTGTTCTTTTCGAGAACGATCTTTTTCTCCAGGTGGAGCCGGTGAGTAATCAAGGCCACACTCACCAATAGCAACGACTTCTTTTTGCTTGACTAAGTCAGCTAATTTTCGCAATTGTTCTTTTGTGGATAACTTTGTTTTAGGGTCGGTTTGATGGGGATGAATCCCAATGGCCGCCAAAATAATGCCTGGATATTTTTGAGCAATCTCAATTGATTTTTCTGATTCCTGAAGATTACTACTGACACAAATAATTTTCTTAACTTCGTTTTTAATTGCTCTTTTGATGACTTGGTCTAAGTTTTTTTCGAATTCTCGAAAATTAAGATGGGCGTGAGTATCAACTAGCATTATTCTATTCTGGGAAAAAGTGGTTTTTTGGCTTTGATTTTTAGTCCCTGGAACTGTTTTTCGATTTTTTCTGCGGTTTCTGGTAGAAAAGGTCGAAGGTTATAGCTAATCTCTCTGATTTCTTTAACTAATTCATTTAAAATTGGCTTTAGTTTTTTACCTGAAAGCTCCCAAGGTTTTTGCTGATTGATAAATTTGTCGCAGGCAGCAATTTTTTCTTGCCAAATAAAATTCAGAGCTTGATCAAACTGGAATTTGACCAGCTTTTTTTGAATTTCAGGGTAAAGTTTCTGCTTGGTTTTTTTAAATTCAAAGCCTGACTTTTCACCTAACTTAGCCACTCTAGCGACTAGATTACCTAAGCCATTAGCTAAATCAGCATTATAGACTTCTTTAAATCGCTGAATCGAAAAGTCGCCATCACCATAGGCTGGAATTTCCCGAAGAAGATAATAGCGGATTGGATCAGTACCGAATTTCTTAACCAAATCGAAAGGGTCGATCACATTTCCTATTGATTTACTGATTTTTTCGCCTTCAACCGTAATGTAACCGTGGACAAATTCGGCTTTTGGTGAAAGCAAGCCAGCACTTTTAAGCATCGCTGGCCAATAAATAGCGTGGAAGCGAGTAATTCCTTTGCCGATGACATGAAGATCCGCTGGCCAATATTTTTGATAAAGCTTGCCTTTGTTTTGCCAGTCAAGAGCGGTAATATAGTTGGCTAAAGCGTCGAACCAAACATAAATAATTTGGTTGGAGTCACCAGGCACTGGAATTCCCCAACCATGAGCTCTTTTCTTAGTTCGGGAAATACTAAAGTCTTCTAAGCCTTGACGAATAAAAGCTAGGATTTCATTTTTACGAGTTTTGGGAATAATTTTTAGTTTGTTGCTAGCAATTAATTTTTCTAGCCAATCTTGGTATTTAGAGAGACGGAAAAAGTAATTTTCTTCTTCTACTAATTCTGGTTTTTTTTTATGTTCTGGACATTTTCCCTCAACCAGATCTTTCTCTGTTAGAAAAGCCTCGCAGCCAACACAGTAAAGACCTTTATATTTTTTCTTGTAAATGTCTTCTTTTTTACAAGCTTTCCATAAAGCTTGAGCGCCTTCGAGATGGCGTTTCTCGGTAGTCCGAATAAAATCATCAAAAGAGATATTAAGAATATTTTTGAATTGATAGAATTTATCTGAATTCTGCTTAACAAATTTTTCTACAGGGATTTTTTTCTCCTCAGCTGCCTGGACGTTTTTAAGGGCATTATCATCGGTTCCAGATAGGAAATAAGTGTCTTCACCAAGAAAACGATGATAGCGGGCAATGACATCAGTTTGGACGAATTCTAAAGCATGGCCAACGTGGGGCGCGGCATTAACGTAAGGAATAGCGGTGGTCACATAGAATTTTCTAGCCATAATGACTTAATTTTACTAAATTTAGCCTTAATCTAAAAGAGGAATTTAAAGAAGAGATTTAAAGCGTTTACTGATTCTTTCGGCCCATTTATTAGCCCATTCTTCGGCATTAATTTTCTGAAGAGCAGTTTCGAAACCTTTACCCTTTTTCATTTGTTCGGCTACTGAAGAAATTGTGGCGCTGGAAAGTCTTAAATTGGTTTTAATATTGGCGTAGCTTCTGCCTTTATTAAGATAATAGGCGGCTCCTAGGCGTTTAGCAAAGATTTCTAGTTCGGTTTCGGTTAAACCTTCATTGAGAAATATTTCGGCTTCTTTTTTTGAGCGGATATCAGCGATGACTTGATAAAGGAGTTGGTAAATCTGATTTTTCAGATTAGGATTAACTTTCTTTTTTGAGACTTGCATAGTAGAAACAAATTACCCACTTCAAATTACTAAAGTGGGCAGGCAAGATAGTTTGTTTAATTAAATTAATAACAGAAGTGACAGAAAATGTCAAATTATTGCTTACTAAAAAAAAGCTCTAGAGAAACAAAAATCGCTAAAAGAATCATTAAGTTTAGAAAATTACCAATTTGGTAATAGCGGAAAATAAGTACTAGAACAAAAAAAAGAGCCGTTATTAAACCCCTCCGGGAGTTAGCAAAAAGGAGGGCACTAGTCAAAAACAAAGTGGCAAAAAGCAAGCTAAAAAACCCCAAGATTGATAAAAGATTTTCTGGTGGGACTTTAAATAAAACTAATAACCAACCGAGCCAAAAAAGAATGGCCAAAAGAAGAGTAGGGAAAAAGTTTTTCCTTCGCTGTCTAAAGTTTAATGTTCTTCGGATCAGTTGCTTAGGTTGATCTTTTTCTCTTGAAAATTCTTTTTCTTTCATGATTTAATCATACGCCAATTTGTGCTAAAATTGAAGCTATGCCCAACGAATTTTACCTTTTAACGGCCTTGATTATTGGCGCCATTGCCCTAGCGGTTTTTTTGATTAACAAAAAACTTTCTCAAATTGCGGAAAAAAACAAACCAGACGAAACTCTAGTTGAATGGCTTCGGGCCAACCAAGATCTGTTGCAAAAAAGCAACAAGAACATTACCGATACTTTGCAAAAGAATACTGATGCCATTGCCACCAGGCTTGATCGGGCTGCCCGAGTGATTGGCGATCTTCAAAAAGAGGCGGGCCAATTTAGTGAAATTGGTCGGTCGATGCGCGACTTACAAGACTTTTTAAAGAGTCCTAAGTTAAGAGGTAATATTGGTGAGGAAGTTTTAAAAGACTTAATTTCTCAAATGTTTCCCAAAAATGCCTTTTATCTTCAATACAGTTTTAAATCAGGGGAAAAAGTGGACGCGGCCTTAAGAACGGATGCCGGTCTTTTGCCTATTGATTCTAAATTTCCCATGGAAAATTTTCAACGAATTGTTAAAGCTGAAAACGAAACAGAAAAGAAGAAAGCTAGGGTCGCTTTTGTGGCTGACGTTAAGAAACACATTAAAACAATTTCCCAAAAGTATATCCTGCCTGAAGAAGGGACCATGGATTTTGCATTAATGTACATTCCTTCAGAAGCGGTTTTTTATGAAGTCGCCAATATTCCTGACTTGACCGACTTTGCTCGAAACCATCGAGTTTATCCGGTTTCCCCTTCAACTCTTTACGCTCATCTACAGACAATTCTCTTGTCTTTTGAAGGTAAGAAAATAGAAACCCGTTCTCGGGAAGTTTTTCGACTCCTAAGAGCGATTAGAAAAGATTATGAAAAGACCGAAGGTTCTCTTTCGGTTCTTGGTAAACATCTCCAGAATGCCTACAACCAAATGAGTCATGTTCTTTCGGGTTTTACTCTCTTAGGTCAAAAATTATCCTCAACCGATTCTTTAGGTGAAGGCGTTAGAGAAAAACCAAAACAATTAAAGATAAAGGAAAATTAGTTCTTCATCATGGCTAATTCCAAAGAGAAGAAATTAAACAAGAAACAGCAAGAAGCAATTAAACACGGCCAAGGACCTCTTTTGATTATGGCTGGGGCGGGGACTGGCAAAACTACGGTCATTACCGAAAGAATCAAATGGTTGGTGACTTCTGAAAAAGCCAAACCCGCTGAAATTCTAGCTCTGACTTTTACTGATAAAGCCGCTCGGGAAATGGAGGAGCGAGTCGATATTGCCATGCCTTATGGCTACACCGATATGTGGATTGCCACCTTCCATTCTTTTTGTGACCGGGTTTTGCGCCAAGAAGCCCTCCAGATTGGCCTTGATCCGGGTTACAAACTGATGGCCCAAGCAGAAACTACCCAGTTTCTGGTTAATCATCTTTTTCAATTCAAACTTAAATATTTTCGGCCTTTAGGCAATCCGACTAAATTTGTGGATGGCCTTCTTCAACATTTTTCCCGGTTAAAAGACGAGGATATTCTACCTGAAGAATATCTAAAGTATGCTCGAAAATTAAAACAAAAAGCCAAAACCAGAGAAACCAAGGATGAAGCGACTAAGACATTAGAATTAGCCAATGCTTATCGAACTTATGGAGAATTAAAAATTAAAGAAGGAATAATGGATTTTGCTGATTTAATTAGCAAAACCATCAAACTTTTTCGGACCCGAAAAAATATTCTCCATCAGTATCAAGATAAATTTAAATATTTTTTAGTTGATGAGTTTCAAGATACCAATTATGCCCAAAATGAATTGGCCATGCTTTTAGCAGGCAAGAAAGCAAATATCACCGTGACTGGCGATGATGATCAATCAATTTATCGTTTTCGGGGCGCTGCCGTTTCCAATGTTATTCAGTTCCGAAAAAACTATCCTAAGGCTAAGATTATTGTTCTTGCTAAAAACTATCGTTCTAGCCAAATAATTCTTGATCATGCTTACCAGTTAATTCAAAACAACAACCCTGATCGCTTAGAGGTCAAAGAAAAAATCAATAAAAAACTAAAAGCCGTCAGAAAAATTAAGGGCAAGCCAATCGAGCTTATCCAGACTGATCGGGTGGAAAACGAAGCTGAAGCGGTGGCCAAAACCATTAAAAGTCTGACTGATGGTTCAGTTTGTAGTTATGACTATCAGGATATCGCTATCTTAGTTCGGGCCAATAATCATGCTGAACCTTTTGTCCGGGCCCTGGGTCGACAGGGTTTGCCTTATCAATTTCTTGGTCCCGGTCAACTCTTTCGTCAAGCTGAAGTTAAGGATTTAATTGCCTATCTTAAGATTCTTTATAATTTCGAAGATGACCTGGCCCTCTACCGAGTTCTTTCCCTGGATTTATTCAATCTGGAGGCGCGGGATTTGGCGGCGATTAATAATTATGCTAAAAGAAAAAATCTTTCTTTGTTTGAAGCCTGTGAGCAGGCAGACAGATTGAGAATCAGCAAAGAAACCAATGTAAAGATAGAGAAGTTTGTTAAAATGGTTTACCGTCATCTGAAACTTCTTCCCAAAGAAACGGCTGGTCAAATTCTCTATTATTTTCTTGAAGACACCGGTCTATTAAAGAATCTGACTGATTACAAATCACCGACTGAAGAAAAACAAGCCCAAAATATTTCTAAATTTTTTGATCGCCTTAAAACTTATGAAGTTGATCATGAGGATGCCTCAGTCAGAGCCGTAGTTGATTGGCTTAATCTCTCCATGGATTTAGGTGAATCACCCTTAGCCAGTAATTTGGATTGGACTGAAGAAAATCGGGTGAATCTCCTGACCGTTCATTCAGCTAAAGGTTTAGAGTTTCCGGTGGTTTTTTTGGTTAATTTGGTGTCGGCCCGGTTTCCCACTCGGGAAAGGCCAGAACAGATTCCGATTCCTGAAGCTTTGATTAAAGAAATTTTACCTGTAGGTGATTATCATGAACAAGAAGAAAGACGATTGTTTTACGTGGGCATGACTCGGGCTTGTGATCGTTTGTTTCTAACGGCCGCCAATTATTATGGTGAAGCCAAAAGGGAGAAAAAAATTTCTCCTTTTGTAATAGAAGCCTTAGGTGAAGAGGTAATTAAAAAACCAATAAAAACGAATAATCAGCTAACCATTTTTGACTTCCAACCAACTCCGGAAGTAAAGTCAGAAAGAAGTCGCTTACCGATTAATTACTTGTCTTTTTCTCAAGTCGAGACTTATGATAAATGTCCTCTCCAATACCGTTATCGTTATATTCAGAGAATTCCCACACCCACCCCACCGGCAGCTGGTTTTGGTAATGTGATTCATCAAACCTTAAAAGATTTTTATCAAGTAGCCTTAGAAGGAAAAAAGCCGACAAAAAAAGATTTGTTAAATATTTTAGATAACAACTGGATTGATGAAGGTTATACCTCTAAAGCTCATGAGAAGCGAATGCGCCAGGAAGCTGAACGGATGTTAAGAAAATTCTATGACAAAGGTTATGATCCAGACAAACTGCCCAAATATTTAGAACAAAACTTTGTGATCAAAGCCAAAGAAGGTTTAAGGATTGGCGGTCGGATTGACCGGATTGATGAAACTAAATCAGGGATGGAAATTATTGATTACAAAACCGGAAAAATGATTGACCAAAAAGAATTGAACAAATCATTACAAATGAGCGTTTATGCTTTAGCGGCGACCGACCCTGGAATTCTCAAACAAAATCCAGAAGACGTAATTTTGTCTTTCTATTTCCTTGATACCGGTGAAAAAAAATCAACTCAAAGAAGTAAAGAACAATTGATTCAAGCAAAAAAAGACCTAATCAAAAAGGCTAAGGAGATTGAAGAAAGTCAATTTGAACCAAGACCTGGAGTCTGGTGCGACTTTTGCGAATACAAACTTATCTGTGAAGCTTGGTCTTAATAAAGACACCTGGGTATTCAATTTCTTGACCGCCAAAACTTTTTTTGAAATGACTAAATCCCTGCCAATCTTTGACAGGAAACCGCTTATCATAAATACCTTCAAAATCAAAAATCTGACAACCTCTTTTTTTAGCTAATTTCATTGCTTCCCAAACTAAAAGATATTGGGCTAATTTTTTCCTCCCTTCTTTAGAGGTAAAGGCGTAATAGTAATAAGCCCTACTATTATTAGTTAGGAGAATTGTTCCGCCTGAGATTTTGCCTTGAGATTGAGCTGTTAGAAAGAGAGCCTTTCTGGTAAAGGCTCTCTTTAGGTTTTCTAGATTTTTTAAGGAAGGGATATATCTTCGCCAGCCAACAGATTTTCTCCAGGCCTGACGTAATTTTTCTAAGTCCAAGACTTCAATGATTTGGAGTTTTTCTTTTTCTGATTTTCTGAGGTTATAGCGGGCGTCTTTTTTCATTTGACTAAAGATTTTGTTTTCAGATTGGTTGAGATTAATTTGAAGAGTTTTAGTGACATGGCCACCACCACTTAATCGATAACCATGCTTTTCCAAACCTGGTTCTTTTTTTAAAGGTTGAATTTGGATTTGAAGGGGTTTATATTTTTTGGCTAGTTTTTCAATTTTTTCAAAAGGAATCGGTGGGTTAGGATATTGGGCTTTCATAATCAGAGGTGGCAACAAAGGTAATTTACGGATGTAAATAAAACAATTAGCCATTTTTTCTACTTGCCAGCCAGAGAATCTCATATATTGGGAAAATTCTTTTGATTGACGTAAATCCATTTAGAATGGCAGTTTCGTTCTTAGGCGGAGCAATTTCCAGCGCCAGGCATTAGCCAGGTTAAAAACAGGATAAAAACGGTGATCAATTACCAAATCATAAGTACCAACAAATTCGACGACCTTGGCGCTAAAGCCAAGTTTAAAGCGATGAAAACCAAACCAGGGATCTTGAGGACTGGGGTCAGGACCAGGCGTTCCCCATAAATCAAAAAGTTTGCAGCCCTGCTTTTTGCCGAACTGAATCGCGGCCCACATCATCGCGTAAGAAGCCATGACATTTTGATGTTCCCTGGTTGACCAGCCATAAGGATAATAAAGAACGTCTTTGAATTTAAACAAAACCCAGGTAACCAAAATTTTTCCTTGATAATCAGCCGTTAAAAGATGAGCCAAACCAGTTGGCTGAAGCATTTCCCACATTTTTTGATGGTATTCTGGAGTATGGGCGTAAAAACCTTGTCTTTTGGTGGTTTCGGCCATCAGTTTAAGGTAAGCCTCAAAGGCTTTGGCCGAGTTATCCTCATTTACCTCGACCACATGTTTTTGAGAAAGGCGAAGATTGTAACGAGTTTTTGGTTTCATCGCCGCCATTAATTCTTCATTACTTTTAGTTAAATCAAGATAAAAAGTGTGTTTAGTGAAATAAGGATTACCTGGTTTTAAGTGGAGATTTTGCCAAACTTGGGATTGAGAATTTTTTTCATCAGCCAAAACATTGGGTTCGAGTTTAACCAGAATCGCTTTTTCTTTTTGACCTAACTTAATCAAAGCCTCAATCAATCTTTTATCAGGCATTGGCCCCTTAGGGAAATAGATGATACTGTAAGGAAATTTGGGGATAGGGTGAACCGTTAACTGATAACCAACTTTGATTTTTTTCTCATCAAAAAGACCGAGGCGAATAACTTCCAGACCGGTCTTTTTTCGGAATTCTCCCCATTCCCAGGTTTGGAGAGGATGGTTGACCACAGCGTTAAATTGGTCTTTTTCTTCAGGCAGAACTTCGCGAATAATCAT
>CAZZHA010000008.1:0-24741 GCA_964653685.1 uncultured Gammaproteobacteria bacterium | reverse complement strand
TAATTTGCCTCTTGGGGCAGGAACAATCTAGAAGCTGCGAATAATTATAAAACTCTAAATAGGACTCTCGTCAACTATCAATCACTATCTCAAACAATATTATTTTCCTAATCTCTCCATTACTTGCTGATGTCCTTGGCGAGCATATTGGAGAGCGCTATCATAAACTGGTCTGGCCGTGTTAGGAATTTTTTTCTCAAATTTTAAAATTACCTCCTCATGTTTGAGAGTGGCTTGAGATAATTTCTCTAAAAGTTCTGTGGTTTCCTTACCGGCTTCTTTAGCTACTTTTTCCTGACTAACCGCTTGCTCTAAGTATTTCTCGGCCTTAGTTAAAGTAGTTATCCCTAAATCAATCTTATTGACATTGACCAAAGCTTCAGCCGCCAAAAGACGTTTATCAGCAAATTTCAGATAAAGCTCGGCTTTTTTCAAAGGATCAGTCGTCAAAAAAAGCCAAATTTTATCCCTAATCATTTTTAAAGGATATAAAAGATGATCAGGTAGAATACCAGAATAAAGAGTGCCGCCCCAGTGAAGATCATAATCGACTTTATTGCCTTCTTCAGTTGCCTGCCCTGGAATTGAACCAGCGGTTTCTTCACCTTCAATTAACAAAACACTATCTTCCCCAGTTGCCTGAGCAACTGTCTGCCAAATCGAGGCCCCTAAAATTCCGGTCGCAAAAACTAATAAAGTTAATATTAAAATCGCTTTTCTCAAGATTTTCATCTTTTCACCTCCCTTCTTAGAAAAGAAGTATTTAAATTATTACAACAAATATTGATTTAAGACAATCTCTGATTTTCAATAAATTTCTTAAAACTTCTATCATAGGTTTTTTCTATCTCCGATGGAAAACAACAAGCTGGTAATTCATCATTAACCAGATGATGCTTCAGGCAATCACAACACTTCCCTTTTCTTGGGCAACCAGGATAAGTACAAGGACAGTCTTTTAAATTCTCGTCAACTTTACAGTCCATTAATCAATTACCTAAACAGAATAATTGGCCAACTCCAGAAGACATGCATTAGAATGGCAGAAAGAATATTTTCGCTTCTTCCAAAAACAAAAGCCGCCCCAAAACCATAAACAAAAACAAAAAAGAGATAGGCGATCATAATCATTGGCGCATAACTCAAAACAAAAAGGCCGATTGGTAAATGAATCAGGGCAAAAAGAAAGGCGGAAACTAAATTAGCTAGCCATTCATTTTGCCAAATCCGCCACAAACGCGTAAAAATATAACCTCTAAAAACAATTTCTTCACTAAAAGCAGTTACAAAAGAAAGAAGAATTAAACCAATCAGGCTTAAAGGTGAGTAATTTAATTCGGGTAAGTGAAGGCCTTGATATTTAAGAATATTCGTTACTAAACCCTCGGCCGCAAAAATAATCCCTAAACCAACTCCCCAATAAATAGCCGGAAAAAGATTTTTTTTCGTCAAGCCTAAGGAAACCAATTTTTCTTTCTCGACCTGGCGTACCAACCAAAAGGTCGGCAACAACCAAATCAGTGGTTTGAAAATTAGTTCTTCTAACCATTGAGGGAAAATTTCAGGAAAGTAGCGGTAAAGAGACCAAAAAGCAAAAATAAAACAAAAAAGAGAAAAGACGTGTTTAATTGAAAGCTGGCCATGATGAAGAACCTTACCAAAAAATTTCTGGAATATCATTTTTCGAATCAATTATACATCTTGCTTATAATTTGTCTAATTTCCTTTTCAATAAAATTATACAAAGTCTAATGATATAATGTAAAGCTATGAAATTAATTAAAAGAAAATTAAGCAGTCTGAAAAAGACAATTGACCAAAAAATCAAGAAGTTACCTATTAAAGGACGTTATCAAAAATTTCTCTTGGCTAACTGGCTTTTAATCTTTATTTTTCTTTTCCTCGGTATTTTCCTCTATTTTTTTATTTTCAAAGATTTACCTCTACCCACTCGCTTGAGTTCAGAAGCTTTTCCTGCTTCAACCTCAATTTTTGATCGTAACGGCCATCTCTTGTATGAAATCTACATAGAGAAAAATCGGGTGCCGGTTGAATTAGGAGCCTTACCTGATTATGTTAAACAAGCAACGATTGCCATTGAAGACAAAAACTTTTATCAACATCGTGGTTTTGCTTTTGAGGGAATTTTACGAGCTGCCACCAAAATTGTTTTCAAACACCAACTTCAAGGCGGTTCAACGATTACCCAACAGCTAGTTAAAACCGCTCTCTTGACGCCAGAGCGGACTATTCGCAGAAAAATTAGAGAAGCTCTTTTGGCGATGATCACCGAAATTATCTATTCCAAAGAACAAATTTTAGAAATGTATCTTAACCAAGTCCCTTATGGAGGCACGGCTTATGGTATTGAAGCCGCCTCCCAAACCTATTTTAATAAACACGCCAAAGATTTAAGTTTGGCTGAGATGACTCTTTTAGCTGGTTTGCCGGCGGCCCCAACTCGCTATTCGCCATTTGGCGCCCATCCGGAGGCGGCCAAAAATAGACAAAAATTAGTCTTAGGCAGAATGGTTGAAGATGGCTATATTACCGAAGAAGAAAAAAGAGCGGCCGAAGAAGAAGAATTAAATTATGCACCAGCCACAGTTGGCATTAGAGCTCCCCATTTTGTTCTTTATGTTAAGGAATTATTAGTCGAAGAATATGGCGAACAATTAGTCGAACAAGGAGGTTTAAGAGTCACCACCACTCTTGATCTTGAAATTCAAGACTTTGCCCAAGAAGTAGTCGCTACCGAAGTGGCAGATTTAGAAGAAAGAAAATTAAATATTCATAATGGTGCCGCCTTGGTGACCAATCCTCAAACTGGTGAAATTCTTGCCATGATTGGTTCTCATGATTACTTTGATGAAGAATACGATGGTAAAGTCAACGTTACTTTAAGTCGACGTCAGCCTGGTTCTGCTATTAAACCAATTAATTATGCCCTTGGTTTAATGAAAGGCGTGATTACGCCAGCCACGGTCATTAATGATATCCCTACTTGCTTTAGTGTTCCTGGCCAAAAACTTTATTGCCCTGTTAATTATGACGGCCAATTTCATGGCCCGGTCCAGGCCCGCTTTGACCTAGGCAACTCTTATAATCTACCTGCCGTCAAAGTTTTAGCCCTGAATGGCCTGGAAGATTTTGTGGCCACGGCTTCAGCGATGGGAATTACAACCTTCGAAGATCCCTCTAACTACGGTCTCTCTATTACTCTTGGTGGTGGCGAGGTGAGAATGATTGATATGGCCACCGCTTTTTCCACTTTTGCTAATTTAGGAATTCGTCAAAATGTCTATGCGATTGAAAAAGTCGAAGACCGCCACGGCAAAGCTCTCTATCAAAGAAAAGAGCAGGAGGGTGAGCGAGCCTTACCCATGGAAGTTGCTTACCTAATTTCTCATATTCTCTTAGATAACAATGCCCGCTCGGCTGCCTTTGGTGCTTCCTCTTATCTTAATATTAAAGGCCATCCTGAAGTTTCGGTTAAAACGGGGACAACTAATGACAAACGCGATAATTGGACGATTGGTTACACGCCTTCAAGACTCGTGGTTGTTTGGGTAGGCAATAACGATAACACCCCAATGAGTTATGTCGCCTCAGGCATTACCGGCGCCTCGCCAATTTGGAACCAAATTATAACCTATACCTTAAAAGATCTGGAACAAGAATGGCCGATGAAACCTGAAGGCGTGGTTGGCGCTAATGTCTGTGCTCTATCTGGAAAAATGCCTAATCCTGATTCCCCTTGCGAAACCCGTTTTGAATATTTTATTGAAGGGACCGTCCCTTCAGAAACCGAGAATCTAAAAACTTTTATTGAAATCGATAAAACTACTGGTCAGATGGCTAACGAGAAAACTCCGCCTGAAAATCGAGAACTTCAAGAACACCAGGTTATTTATGATCCTCTCGGCGCTCCCTATTGCCTTGATTGTATTCCGTCAACCGGAGCAATGATTATTAGTCCTTATCTACCTCTTCCTTCCCAAAATTCTCCTTCACCTTAACCCTAAAATGAGGTAAAATAGTAATGATGGCGGTTAAAAGGACAGGAAATATCTATACCGCCAAAAAACTTCGATCAAAGCAGAAAGCTGCTCCGGGTTTTTTGGGCAAAATTAAGAAATTAAACCTAATCAGTTGGTTGGGTTCAATTCTCAAATTAATTGGTAAGCCTTCTTATTGGCTCTTGTTCGCTCTTTTTATCCTTGGTAGTTACTTCTTCCTCTTCATTAAAAGTTTATATCAACATCTCTCTTCTCTACTGCTTTATCGAATTGAAATCAAATTGCCTAAAATTCGTCTGCCTTATTTCCACCTTCCTAGACCTTCAAAAAAATGGTTCGCTTTTTTTCTGGGTTTTTGTTTATTAATTCTCTTTTCTATCTCATTTTTCTTTATCATCTTTAAAGATTTACCCCAACCTCAGCGTTTGATGACTCGAGACCAAATCGTTTCTACTAAAATTTATGATCGCCATGGCGAACTCTTGTATAAAATCTATCACAATCAAAACCGAACCCTTGTTCCCCTTTCAGATATTCCCTTTTCTTTAGTCCAAGCAACCATTGCCATTGAAGACGCTGAGTTTTATCATCATCACGGTCTTTCTCCCAAAGGCATTATTCGAGCGTTTCTCGCTAATCTCCGTTCAAGAAAACTTTATGGTGGTTCGACCATTACCCAACAGTTAGTCAAAAATGCCCTTTTGACACCAAAGAGAACTTTGCAACGAAAAATTAAGGAAATTATCCTGGCTCTTTGGGTTGAATCAAAATTCTCCAAAGACGAAATTCTTCAAATGTATTTCAATGAAGTTGGCTATGGTGGCGCTGCCTATGGAATCGAAGAAGCAGCCCAAATGTATTTCGGTAAATCCGTCAGAAATCTCAACTTAGCTGAGTCTGCTCTCTTAGCTGGCTTACCTGCTTCCCCAACAACTTTCTCTCCTTTCGGTGCTTATCCAGAACTGGCTAAATCTCGTCAACTGACTGTCCTGAGGAGAATGAAAGAAGAAGGTTTTATCAATGAGAATGAACTCACCCAGGCCCGAGAGCAAGAGTTAAAATTTGCTCCCCAGAAAACTGATATCAAAGCGCCCCATTTTGTTATGTACGTTAAGGAATTATTAGTCGATCAATATGGCCTCAGACAAGTAGAAGAAGGCGGTTTAGAGGTTATTACTTCACTTGACCTAGGCATTCAAAACCAAACTCAAAAAACTGTCAAAGACGAAGTCGCTAAGCTTGACCGGTTTGACATTACCAACGGGGCGGCTTTAGTCACCAATCCCCAAACAGGAGAAATCTTAGCAATGGTTGGCTCTCAGGATTATTTTGATTCCGAGAATGACGGCAACGTCAATGTCACCCTTCGTCCCCGTCAACCTGGTTCTGCTATTAAACCGGTTAACTATTCAATCGCTCTAGAAAACGGTTTTACACCGGCAACCATTATTCCTGATACACCGATTACCTACCAAATACCCGGCCAACCACCTTACTCTCCTAAAAATTATGACCATCGCTTCCATGGCAATATACCTCTTCGTATTGCTCTCGCTTCTTCTTACAATGTCCCGGCCGTTAAAGTTTTATCTGCTTTTGGGGTCGAACGAATGATTAAACGTGGCCAAGAAATGGGAATTACTACTTGGGAGGATCCTTCGAGATTTGGCCTTTCGCTGACTTTGGGCGGAGGTGAGGTTAAAATGATTGATTTGGCGGTTGTTTACGGTACACTTGCTAATTTAGGCACGAGGGTTGATCTTAACCCGATTTTAGAAGTAAAAAATTATAAAGGAGAAACATTAAAACAAAACCAAAAATTGAAAGCCCAGAGAGTTTTAGCCCCTAATGTTGCCTATCTCTTAACTGATATTCTTGCTGATAACGTGGCTCGAACGCCGGCTTTTGGTACTAATTCGGTTCTCAATATTCCCAATCATCCCCATGTTGCCGTCAAAACCGGCACGACTCAAAATATGAGAGACAACTGGACAATTGGCTATACACCTGATTATTTAGTCGCTGTTTGGGTAGGCAATAACGATAACACTCCAATGAGTTATGTCGCTTCGGGGATTACTGGCGCTTCACCGATTTGGAGCCAAATCATGGATAGCTTGCTTAGGGAGATACCTGATCAAGAATTTCCTCGACCCGGGGAACTCATTCAAGTGGAAATCTGCCCGACAACCGGCACTTTACCTTGCGAAGGCTGTGGCGGCAAACAGGAGTTATTTTTACCTGGAACTGAACCAAAAATTCATTGTGACCCGGAAAAAATAAAGGAAATCAAAGGGCAGTCTCAAAATCCCAAACAATCTGAGTAATTTGTGGCAAAGCCTCTAAAGCTTCGGACTCACGCGCGCCCTCAGTCATTATCACTAAAACAAATGGGGGTTCAGCAAAAATTATGCCGGCATCAGAATAAACTCCAGTCAAGGTACCAATTTTATGAGAAACACGAATATCTCCAGGAACACCCTGGGGTAAACGATCTTCAAAATCAGTTTCAGTTAAAAACTGAAGGAGCTCATCAGTATTCTCTTGATTAATCAATTCGCCCTCATAAATTTGTCTAAACAACAAGCCAACCTCCTCGGGTGTCATTTTTTCTACTATTTCCTCCCTAGTAATCTGACGCATAATTTTAAAAGCGGTATTGTCTGAATGTTGGGCCATATACTCGATCAGTTGTCGATAAGTATACTGACTGCTTGCTGGTTCTGATTGGAGAAGACCGACTCCTTGAACCTTATCTTCTTCTTTGAGAGTATATTTAGTTTCTAAATTAACTTTACCTTCTTCCGCTTGCTGATAAGCAGCAATCATCACCGGAAGTTTATTTAGAGAAGCCGCTGGAAAAACTTTCTCTTGGTTTAAACCGTAATTATAGTCATCTTTAAACCGATAGACATAAATGCCATAAGTCCCTGATAAATCTTGGGTTAATTCCTTAAGCTGGGTTATAGTCTGATCAGGATCAAAATATCCTTTTGGCAAACGAGAAATAACTTTGGGAGCTGTAATTTCCCCCCAAATCTTAGGCAATTCTGCCTGAAGATAAAAAAGCACACTGGCTAAAACCGTCACAATAAACAAAACAATAATCGCTTTTCTCCCTTCGCCGCGACGTTCTTTTCTTTCTTGTTTTTTGATTGGCTTAATACCAGGAAGGGCTTGCTGTTCGCTTTTAGGTTTAAAAATCATTTTAACAAGTAGTATGAATTAAGGCATTAACTCGTTTGCCTTCTTTGATCAATTGATTATAGCGTTTCACCGCTTCAGGAGTAAGCATTGTTTGTAATTCAACCTTTCTTTTTTTCAATTCTTTTTTAAAACCATCATCTAACTTAACCAGGCCACTCCAGCCGGTAGCCACAAGAATGATTTCTGGATTGCCAAAGAGAAGTTTTTCTTTCTCCCAATCGCCCATTTGGTGAGTCGTCCCAAAAAGCTCATGTAATTGATCGCTTTTTCTTTCAATCACTTTGTTACCAATCAGCAAAACCTGATGATGGTCTTGACCACCAATCTTGACTTTTCCCCAAGAAACTTTATCAATTCTAGGCATGGTGATAAACTCCTGACACTGTTATTTTAAATTTTTTAGCTGCCTTTTCAAAATCAACTCCCACCTGACCAAGATAATCAGGATTTTTAAATTTTTCTTTTTTAAAAAGAGGTAAAAACTGAGGATAATGTTTTTTTAGAAGATTAATTAAGGCTATCCAATTGTCTCCCTGAGTATTCAAGGTTTCACCCATGGCCGCATCAAGATAACGATGAGTCACTTTAAAAATCGCTTTAAAATCAGTGAAGTAAGGTAGGATTGGACCAAGATGAATGTCGGTGCTAATACCTGCTTGATGTAATTTTTTTAAAGCCTCAACTTTTTCCTCGGGCAAGGCTGCCCTGGGTTGAAAAATTCGAGTGGCTTTTTTATTCATGGTGATAAAACTCATCCCTACTTTAATCTTTTTGAACTTTTTGAACAAATCAATGTCGCGAACCACTAATTTTGACTGAGTCAAAATACTAACTGGGAAATTGAATTGAGAAAGAATCTCTAAACATTGGCGGGTTAATTTGTACTTTACCTCAATTGATTGATAGGGATCGCAAACTGATGAAAGAAAGATTGTTGGTTTGCTTCTCAGTTGTCTAATATCCTTAATTAAAACTTCAGGGGCATTGATTTTAGCGTCAACAAAAGAACCCCAGTCTTCATTATCATGACCGGTGTATCGCTTCATATAGCGAGCATAACACCAAGCGCAATTATGAAGACAACCAACATAAGGATTAATCACATAATCACAACCTGGTAATTTACTAGGGGAAAGAATAGTTCGGCAAAGCCTTTCTTTGATTTTAACCATCAACTATATTTTACCAAAGTTTTCGGGTTTTGTTCAGGGGAAATTTTCAAGAAAATATTTGAGTAATAGAGATGTACAGAACTAGCTTTTTTCCCAATGATAGTTGAGTTTTTTATTAAGCCAAAAATCTATTTCCTTTTCTCTAATTAGACCGGCTTTCGCACCAAATTGAGTGACGGCTGCCGCCCCATTAGAAACTCCCAATTTTAGAGCCTTTTCTAAATCCCAACCTTTAGCCAAACCGGCAATTAAACCAGCGCCAAAACCATCACCGGCACCAGTGACTTCAACCACTTTCATTTTAAAACCATCAGTAATTAATTTACCTTTTTGAGGGACACAAACATGGGCTCCCTCGGGACCCTCGGTGGTTACCACTATCACCTTAGGCAAAGTTAAACAAGCTTTATCAAAAACTTTATCATCAATAATCGTTACCCCTAGAAGTTTAGCCGCTTCCTCTCGATTAAGAATTAAAATATCAAAATCCTGGGCAATTTTTAAAAACTTTTTTTTCTGCTCCAATTCTTTTCTGCCCGGATTAACAGCAATCTTAATATTATTTTTCTTGGCGTAATTAGTTAATTCCTCAACTAAAGCTAAATTACCTTCTAAAGAAGATAGATAGAACCAAAAAGCATTAAGTTTCTTGAAATCAATCGCCTTCTTATCTAAGCGGGTGCCACCACGATAAACCAGAATTGTCCGATCGCCATCTGGAGAAACAAGGATGGTCGAATAGTCAGTTTCTTCACCTTCAATTTGAACCAAAAATTGGTCATCGACTCCTTCTTTTTTAATTTCTTGGCGAATGATTTTTCCAGCAAAATCCCAACCACTCCGGGCGACCACCGCTGCCTTTAAGCCCAGGCGAGAAAAACCAACGGCCGTGTTGGTCCCTCCTCCACCAGAACAAATCACCAGTCTTTCTACTTCTGATTTAGTACCACAGGGAACAGCAATCGCTTTGTTGGTAAAAAATTCAGTTGATTGGATCACTTTAATATCCGACGAAGTTAGAAAAACGTCAAGAACAGCAGAACCGAAGGAGATGGTGTCGAATTTCATGATTGGTTAGTTTGGTCTTCAATGGTGGGTATAGTTGCCTTGCCCTCTGAACCAAAAAGCCTAATTTTTTCCTCAACCACTTTTTGAACGGCAGCAATGACCGGTGGCATAATTTTGTAAATAGCTACTTCCTCCGAACCTTTTAAAACATTTTCCAAAGTCTCTCGATAAGCTACTCTTAGTTCGGTATTAACATTAATTTTGACGACTTTTCCTAGACTAATTGCCTGTCTGATATCTTCCTCAAGCAAACCTGAACCGCCATGAAGAGAAAGAAAACAAGGTAATTTCTCGGCAATCATTCTCAAGCGCTCTAAATCAAGCTTAGGTGCTTGCTTGTAAGTCCCATGAAGATTACCAATAAAAACAGCTAAAATATCAACCCCGGTTTGATTAACAAATTCAGCCGCTTTTTCTGGGTCAGTATAACTGCCACTGGCTTGAACCGATTCCGCATCCTCCTGATGCGGGGCTGAAGTGCCTAAAATCTTGTCAAACTCACCCTCAACCAAAATTCCTTTTTCGTGGGCTTGTTGAACAATCATCTTGCTAATTTTAATGTTTTCCTCATAAGTCAAATCAGAACCATCAAAATGAATCAAATCAAAACCCGACTCAATCCCTTCTTGAGCTTCTTCTAACCCCAAAGAATGGTCAAGGTTAGTTAAAATCGGCAAGCTTGTTTCTTTTTTGAAATTTTCAACCACACAATCAAAATTCCGATGACCAAAGAATTTTATTTCCCCAGGTGAAGCCTCAATAAGAAGGGGTGACTTAAGTTCAATTCCGGCCTGAATCACACCTTTAATAATTTCCAAATCACCAGCATTGAAAGATCCTAAAGCATAACCGCCACTTTTAGCCAGGCTCAAAATTTCTTGGACATTCATTTTTTCGCTCCTTTAATAATCCCCACTGCTTTAGAGGTGCCAATTCGATCGGCTCCTTTTTTAAGAAAGGCAACCGCCTGTTTATAAGTATTGATTCCTCCAGCTACCTTGATTTTTATTTTCTCCCCAACTACGCCTCTGATTAACTCGACATCCTCCAAACTTGCGCCTCTTGCTCCCCAGCCTGAATTAGTTTTAATAAAGTCTGCTCCAGATTTAAAGACGATCTCACTCGCTTTTTTAATTTCACTCTCGGTCAATAAACTGGTCTCAATAATAAATTTTATTAAAGTATTGCCTTTAATATTTTTAGCGGCTGCAATCACCGCTTCCATTTCGGCTAAGACCTGATCCTCCTTACCCGCCTTAAACAAACCGACATTCATCGAAACATCAAGCTCGTCAGCACCCCTCTTAGCCGCCTCAATGGCTGTCAAGACTTTCATATTTTGGGTTTCTTGACCTAAAGGAAAAGCAATCACCGTGCCCACAACACCATCTACCATTATCTCTTTGGCTAAAGAAACATAGCAGGGATTAACAAAAGCAGCATGAAGTTGATATTTTTTGACCGCTTGACAAAGGGCTTTAATCGTTGCCGGCGTCGCCTCAGGATGATGGTTAGCCAAATCAAGGCACCAGGCCAAATCCTTTTTTCTCATTTTTTATTACCTCCCACCAAAATAGCTTCATCAAGTAAGCGACAACAATAACCCCATTCATTGTCATACCAAGCGACAATTTTAACTAAATCATGATCCACTACCTGAGTCAGATTAAGATCAATAATGGCCGAAGCGGTTGATCCAAGAATATCAGTTGAAACTAGAGGTTCTTCTGTTACCTCGACAATGTCCTTATATTTACCCTTAGCCGCCTTCTTAAAAATCTGGTTCACTTCCTCAATCGTCGTCCTCTTAGTTACTAAAAAAACAAAATCAGCGATAGAACCACAGGCTACTGGAACTCGATAAGCCATACCATCAAAAAGACCAGATATCTCGGGAATGACCCGAACTGTAGCTCGAGCCGCTCCGGTGGTTGTAGGCACAATATTAAGTGCTGCCGCCCTTGCCCGCCGTAGACTTTTACCTGAACCGTCAACTAATTCCTGGTTAGCCGTATAAGCATGAATCGTGCTCATCATCCCTTTTTCAATTCCCAAATTCTCCCAAATTATTTTGGTGACGGGAGCAACACAATTAGTTGTACAAGAGGCATTATTGACCACACTACCCCGATATTTTTCTTCATTAACGCCAACGACAAAAGAGGGCGTGTCTTCCGAAGGAGCGGAAATGATCACCTTTTGGGCGCCTGCTTGAATATGCTTTTTGGCATCAATACCTTTAGTAAAAATACCAGTGGCTTCAATAACAACGTCAACCCGATACTTATCCCAAGGAATTTTAGCGGGATCTGTTTGGGCTAGAATTGGAATTCTTTCTTTGCCAAAAATCAAGCCGCCAATTTCATCACCTTTATTTTTTGCTTCAAATTTAAAATTTTCTTTAAATTGGCCATAAACCGAATCATATTTCAACATATGAGCCCAACCCCGGATATCCATACTCCCCGAAGTGTTGATGGCCACAATTTTAATCTTGTTTTTATAATGGTTCCTGGCGACCCGAAAAGTGACCCGGCCAATCCGGCCAAAACCATTAATCGCCAATCTTAGCATCCTTGCCTCCCCTTTTTAATCGCTTCAACTCCTAGCAAGGTTCCTTCGGCTAAAAATTCCAACATCGCGCCCCCTCCAGAAGAAATATAATCAATCTTGTCTACTAAACCAAACTGAGTTAAAGCCGCCTCAGTATCGCCACCGCCAATCACCTTATAAGCCCGGCTTTTAACCACTGCTTGAGCAATTCGTCTCGTCCCTTGATTATATTCTTCCTTTTCAAAAGCACCCATTGGCCCACTCCAAATAATTGTTCCAGCCTTTCTAATTATTTTTTCAAAAGCTTTAATCGAAGCTTCGGTAATATCTTCACCATCACGTTTCAACTCGCCACTAACTTTTTCTTTTTTTACCAATTTTGGGAAGCCATCATAAATAACCAATTTTCCGCCAACCAAAATAGAATCAGCCCAACCAATCATCTTCCTAGCCGCTTCAATTTTACTGTATTTAACCCCACCCAGAATAACGACCACTGGCCGATTTGGCTTTTGTAAAATTTTAGTTAAAGTTTCCACCTCTCCAATTAAATCTAGACCCGCGGCTGAGGGTAAATAGCGAGGAACACTAACGATTGACGCGTGTCGACGATGAGAAACAGCAAAAGCATTATTAATATAAGCTTCTCCTAGTGAAGCTAGTTTTTTAGCAAAACCTTTATCATTTCTCGTTTCCCCTAAGTCGAAACGTAAATTTTCCAAGAGTAAAATTTCCTTAGGCTTAAGTTCTTTAATAGCTCTTTTGGTCTTCTCACCTAGAACTTCTGTTGATAAACGGACCTCTTTGTCTAAGAAAAGACTTAATTTTTCAGCCACTGGTTTTAAACTCAATCCTTTAACCACCTTACCCTCAGGCCGACCTAGATGGGCTAAACCAATCACTTTCGCTCTTTGAGAAAATAAGTATTTAAGGGTTGGAATGGAGTCTTCAATCCGGGTGGCATCAACCACTCGGCCATCTTGGCCTAAAGGAACGTCATAATCAGCTCGAAAGAGAACTATCTTCTCAACTAGATTAAGGTCTTTAACGCTGGGCAGTTTCATTTTTTCTCGACTTTTTCTTCTTTTACTCGCGCAATTACTTTTTCAACTAACTTCACTGGATCTCGATCAAAAATTACTTTTCTTTTGCCTTTTTTAGCTACTTCAAGAATCCGTCTAATCTCATCGGCCACTCCTCCCGAGCCCTCTAATACTCCCACGATTTCGTTTTCTTCAAAAGCGACCGTAAATTCATTCAGAGTCCCAATTCGACCATCAATAATAATCGTGGCGTCACTGCTCCGAACCATTAAAAGATTCCTGCCAGTATAACCAAATTCCGCATAAATAATGTGATCAAAAACTTGAGGGTCCATCGGTAGATGATATTTCTTTTTATGTTCGGCTTCACTTCCGGCCGGCGAAAAACCAATATTATCCCCCCTCGCTTTTTTAGCCGCCTTAGCCGCTTCATAAGGTACTCCCGAAGTCGCCCCGGTCACTAGAACATGACCTTTCTTAGCAATTTCTCGACCAACAACCCGGGCTAAAGGATAAGCACCTTCAGCATTTTTTCCTGATTCACCACCACTAACACAAATTTTGTATTGCTTTTTCATTTAAAACCTCCGGCTAAATCGAGTAATTCTTTTTCTGGTTTCTTGGCTAAGACAACATCAGTCGCCACTAAAATCCCTTTAGCCCCTAGTTCCAGAGCGGTTTTAACATCTTGTTGTGAATGAATACCCGCCCCCACTAAAACCGGGATTCCTTTGATTGCTTTAGTGAAATCTTTAATCACTTCAGGTTTGACTGAGGCAACCGAATTTGTCCGATTACCAATAAATTCAGGCGGTTCATAAGCTAGAAAATCTGGCCTGGCCTCGAGAATCGCCTGAGCTTCTTCGAGATTATCCGTACAAACTAAAACTTTTAATCTCAAAGCCCGACAGCGTCTAATTGTCTCTTTGACCACTTCGACAGGCAGTTTGCATTCTGAATGATTTAAAAGAGTGCCTTTAGCCCCAGCTGCCACTATGGCTTGAGGTAAAATCTGGCCAGTATTGGGACCGAAACCAATATTATCAAGGTGCTGGGACCAAACTGGAAAACCTTGACTTGATAAGGGAAAAAGATCAACTACCTGGACAAGAGGAATAACTTTAACCGAAGTTTTCTTTTCCACCGTCTGACATATCTTAGCCAACTTAACGGCTTCTTTACCTGTGCCTTCTTGATAGGTCTTAAAATTAACGAATATCATCTCTCTTCCATCATAACTTCTTCATGCTTGCCATTCAAGCTTCGATTCGGGCGTAAAGACCAAAGGCCGCTAGAACGGCGGCGACCAACAACCACTGGGTTGAAGCTAAAATAAGGTCCTGATAAAGAAAACCCCAGGTGGCGGCCAAGACCGAAAGAGCTGAACCAACCATTAAAACTTGAGAAAAAGTCCTCCAGTCTTTTTTCTTAATTTTCATTTTTCTTCACCCCCTCTCTTTAAATTGTTTTTCTCTATTTCATTGTACAATATTCTTAATGAAAGAAAAATTTATTGGTTTCCTTATCTTGTTTTTAATTATCATCTTTCTCTTCTTTCTTTCGTTTGATTCTAGTTTCTTTTCAAGCAAAATTGAATTAACCGAAAAAAATTTGCCTCAATCTCTTTTTGGCTCTCTCTTAAAAGAAAAAGAAGAAGTGATTACTTTGATCGCTGTTGGCGACGTGATGCTTGGCCGAAGCGTTAATGCCAAGATGCGCTCTTTAAATGATTTCACTTATCCTTTTTTAAAAACCGCTTCTTTACTCAAATCAGCTGACTTAAGTTTTATTAATCTGGAGTCACCTTTTTATTCTGATTGCCCAACGACTAATGAAGGAATGATTTTCTGTGCTGATCCAAAAGTAACTGAAGGCTTACTTTTAGCGGGAATCGATATTGCCAATTTGAACAACAATCATATTAGAAACTACGGCAACGAAGGTTTGAATTTGACCCAAAATCTTCTAGCTGACAATAAAATTGATTTTCTTGGACCCGAAAATAATTTTCTTGTCAAAGAAATTCGGGGAACAAAAATCGGGTTTTTAGGTTTTGATCTGACTTCAGGCTACCAAAAAGATAAAATTATTAAGCAGGTTGCCAAAGAAAAAGATAAAGTAGCCATTCTAATTGTTTCCTTCCATTGGGGGATCGAATATGCCCCAGAACCTTCTTTAAAACAAATCGAATTAGCTCATCAAATCATTGACGCCGGGGCTAATTTAATCTTAGGTCATCACCCTCATGTTATTCAAAAAACAGAAGATTACCACGATGGCCAAATTGTTTATTCCTTAGGCAATTTTGTCTTTGACCAACCCTGGTCTGAAGCCACCAAAACAGGCTTAATCGGGATTTTTACTTTTCAAGAGGACAAATTGGTTAAAAGCGAATTCAAGGAAATTTATATTCAAAACTATTCTCAACCAGAATTGATTGAAAAAGAAACTACTTCTTCTGCTGGTAATCCTTAATTGCTTTTTTTAAGGCGGCGGCGGCTAAAACAGAACAATGAATCTTTGAGGGAGGCAAACCGCCTAATGCCTGAGCGATTGATTGCCTGGTAACCTTTTGGGCTTCAGCAAGAGTTTTACCCTTAACCATGGTGGTTAACATACTTGAACTAGCAATCGCGGCGCCACAGCCTAAAGTTTGAAATTTGATGTCCTTAATATATTCCTTATTTTTCTTTTTCCCCACCTTAATAAACAAACGCATGACGTCACCACAAACCGGATTACCCTCGGTCCCCATACCATCAGGATTTTTAATTTCTCCTAGATTCTGGGGATGACGAATATGCTTCATCACCTTTTCAGAATAAAGACTGGGATAAAGATTATCAAAACCAGCCATTTTTAAACTCCTTTGGGTGCCATTTTCCTTAATTTTTTAACAATGATTGGCAAAATTTCAATCACATAATCAATCTCCGCCTGAGTCGTCTCCTTACCTAAAGAAAAACGTAAAGAACCATGAGCCACCTTAGCTGGAATACCCATGGCTGTTAAAACATGCGAGGGCTCAAGAATACCTGAAGTGCAAGCTGAACCGGACGAAGCGGCAATGCCTTGATCTGACAATTGCAAAAGCATGGCCTCGCCTTCAGCTCCTTCAATTACAAAAGAAGCAAGATCAGGTAATCTTTGAGTGGGATGACCGGTTAACTGAGAACCGGGTACTTTGGTTAAAATCCCTTTAATCAACCTATCTCTAAGTTTAGTAACTTGCTTCATCGCCTGTTTTTTTTCTTTAGCCGCAATTCTAATTGCCTCAGCTAAACCAACAATCAAAGGCACGGCTTCAGTCCCAGGCCAAAGACCTTTTTCATGATGGCCGCCAAAAGTAATTGGTTCAATTTCGGTTCCTTTTCTAACATATAAAACACCAACACCCTTAGGGCCACCAAATTTATGAGCCCCAAAACTCATTAAATCAACTCCCAGCTTTTCCACGTTAAGACTAAGATAATCAACAACCGCAGCCGCATCAGTATGAAAAGGAACACTTTTTTTTCTGGCTAGACGACTAATTTCCTTAATTGGCTGAATCGTCCCTACTTCATTATTGGCATACATCATGGTTATCAGAATAGTTTTCTGGTTGATGGCCTTTTCGACATCCTGATGATTAACTATGCCGTTTTTATCAACCGGTATAACTAGCAGTTTGAAACCTTCTTTTTCCAAAGCTCGACAAACGTCCAAAACGCCGTGATGTTCAATGGCCGAAGTAATAATCTGATTGCCTTTACCTCTTTTCTTCGCGGCTCGAGCGACACCTTGAATGGCTAGATTATCACTGGTTGTTGTTGCCCCCGTAAAAAAGATTTCCGAAGTTTGACAACCTAATACCCGAGCTACCTGACTACGAGCTGATTCAACTGCCTCTCTCGCCTCCCGTCCCCAGGAGTGAACCGAAGAAGGATTGCCAAATTTTTCTTTAAAATAAGGAAGCATTCTCTTTAAAACCCTAGAGTCAATCGGTGTCGTCGCCGCGTAATCAAGATAAACTTTTCTCATTTAATTAAATCCTTTAAAGTTTTGCCTTCAATTGTTTCTCTTACTTTGTCACCGACTTCAGTCCAAACATCCTTTTGGCTACAAATCATGGCCTTAGGACAACCAAAACAAGCCCCAATTTCCACCGGTCCCTCTAAAATCTCGACTATCTCGGCAACAGAAACCTCTTGAGGCTGTTTCTTTAAAAAATAACCGCCACCTCTACCTTGCTTGGCTTCAATCAAACCAATTTCCCGCAAAGGCACAATTACCTGTTCAAGATATTTAAAAGGCAATTTTTTTTGCTTAGCAATTTGACGCAAAGCAATTGGACCTTGACCATAATTTTTGGCCAAGGCAATCATTAATTCCAAACCATAATCAGTTTTCTTAGTTAAACCAAACATTTTTAATAAACAACTCCTACTATCTAAGTAGGAGTTTATCTGATAAAAATCATTTTGTCAAGTTTATTCTACAGGAGTTTGTTTGCCACTCGAGTTTTTGCAACGATTCTCTGGATCACTACATTCATCGCCACAATCACTATCTCCACCATAAGTCGTTGGGCAACCGCTAATCAAAGGATCTTCAAACTTTTCGCAAATTCCCCCGGGATTGCAAGCGTAAGCATCAGCACAATTTCGATAAATTTGAGTATTAGCACTGGCTATGCCGTAATTATAATTACAATCAGTTTTGTCAGGACCACAACCATCTTGACAGTGAATCTTTTCAATAATCGGGTCCGCGGCGACTTCTAAATTAGTAAAAATCCGAAACCACTGACTACACTTCCCACCTCCCTTTTTAGTAATCACATAAACATAAGGATTGCCAAGGGGGTCACAAGGAAAGTCTCTTAAATAAGGTTCACCTTCTGAGCCAAAATCTTTACCACACTCAGGTAATTCCTCGGGAAAACAACCATAATCAAAAAAATAATCATAAAAAGCCACTTTAATTAATTGAAGATCAGCTTTGCGACGAGCATCCCTGGCTTTTTTTAATTGGGGGGGAGCATTAACAGCTACCAGAATAAACAAAAGGCCTAAAACCGTTATCACCACCAACAATTCAATCATGGTTAAGCCTTCTCTTTTCTTCATTATTTCTACTATAACAAATTAACCGGGAATTTTAATAGCCAACCACATCGCCCAGGGGTGGCCCGGCTGGCTCAGCTTCCTGAAAGATTTCTTGACGGTTTTTTCTTAACTGATCAATCACACTTAAAAGTTCCTCCTTTAAATGACTAACCATTCCTGGATTGGTTCTAGCTAAATCAACCTTATCATGCAAATCGTTTTTAATATTAAAAAGTTGATTTTCACCTGTAAAAAAATCATGGATCAATTTGTAATCCCCTAAAATAATGGCTTTTCGTTCACTTCCCCAGCCTGTTCCTTCAGAAATAATCTCCTTATCAAGCAAAAACTGACCTTCAATCAAAGGTTTGAGACTTCTTCCTTTTGCCTCACTAGGAATTCTTTCACCTATTAAATCAATGATGGTTGGGAAAACATCAATCAAAGAAACGTTCTGATAAACCTTTTTTTGTTCGATTTCTGGACCAACGATAATTAAAGGAATTTTAATTGTCTCTTGATAAAAAGTAAAACCATGACCCAATCTTCCATGATCCCAAAGTTCTTCACCGTGATCGGCCGAAATAATTAAAATTGTCTTTTCCATTAGATCTAATTGATTCAACTTTTCCCAAACCTGACCGACGGCCGCATCAACCAAACTAACGTCACCATCATAGAGTTTGACCAAAGCCTGTCTATCGATTTCCCGCCAGCGAATTTTATCTGGTTGATCAGCGCTGGCTTTTCGCAATTCTTGCTCTCGACTTTGACCAATTTCCTCAAGGTCTGGACTATAATCTGATCCTGGATCATAAGGAGCATGAGGATCAATATAATGAAGCCAGAGAAAAAAACGCTTGTCCTGGAAGTCTTCTAGCCAAGGTAGGGTCAAACGATTAATTTCCCAAGCCCGAGTCTCAAACTGTTTGGGCCCAGAGGGACCTACTAGAAAAGTATAATAATTGGCTAATCTTTTCTCGACGCCGGGAATTCGGTTAAGAAGGAGAGTTAAAGCCATATTCTTAAAATGAAACTGATAGTGATAGGGCATGAGTTTTTCAAGATTGACAAAGCCATCAAAACCCTGATCAAAACCCCGAGGCACAGAAAGAAGTTCATTAGTGAGAATCGCTTGGGTATTATAACCTAAGGTTTGCATTCTTTCGGCCATGGTTTCAACCTGACTGGTTAAACGATTAGTCTTTTCAATTTCCCCAAAAGATAAATTATCAACACTAATCTTCAATTCGGTGGGCAAACGTGAGGAAACCATTGAGGCTAAAGAAGGTAAGGTCCAGGGTGCATTGGCAAACATTTGTTCAAAAACGACTCCTTGTTCAGCAATCTGGTCAAGATGAGGACTGACTTCTGGCTGATAACTATAAGCTCCAAGGTGATCAGCCCGCTGGGCATCAATGGTTAACAAAACAACATTCGGCTTCTCTGAAGTAGCCGCCTGATCAATTTTGGCTTTTTTAGGTAAACCAGGTAACCCGTTTAGAGAATGATCAACGGTTAGACCAATAATCAGAAAAGCCAAGCCCATTAAAAAAACTAAAGAAAGCCCTATTAGAACTTGGCAAATTCGTAACCAAATTCTTTTCTTCTTCTCCAAGAAAAGAACAAGCGTAAAAAAAAGAAAACCAAAGAAGGCACCACCTAAACTAGCCACCATTATGACCAACCCTGCTACCACTTTCTTTTGAAAAACGCTTTGGAGACGGCCAAAAAGAAAAATAAAAACTACCAAGCCAATGAGAAAACCTAAATTGGCCGGAATCAGCCAATTAGATTTTTTTGGCTTCTTTTTTATTAACCAACCAAAAATTAAACTAAAAGCCATACCTAAAAGAGCGAAAAAGACAGCATGAAGAAAAAGAACAAAGGCAATCGCAATTAAAGAAGTTAAGGGGAAAACCGCTAAATCATGAAACGAAGAAAGAAGGACTGAAGTTGATTGCTGGCAACCAAAGGCGAAACCAACCAAACTCCCTGTCACCAAACCAGTCAGTAAATTTTTTTTCATTATTTGATTAATTTATTAAGGATTAAGGCAATCATTACTCCGCCAACAATAATTCCTAGAGATAATTTGATTCCTAAAATTCTTTGCCAGCCGACTTGTTTAAGACTAATTTCATCAAACCAAACCGTCCCGCTACCCTCAACTAAACACCAAATATCAGCGGCGACCGCTTTTTCTGGAGGAGTAAAAATAGTTTCGTAGCGCGTCCATTTAGTTGTTCGCTGATGATCCGGTGTTCGGGCCGTCAAACCTACCTGACCGCCTAATTCATCCACAAAAACAACTTCAAAACGAGCAAAACCGTCTAAATCCTGACTCTTAATAAAACCAATCAAATCATATTTACTGCCTGGTTTAACCGGATAATATTGGTGCCAAAAGATCTGACCGGTACCGCCGTAATCGATTCGAGCGCTCCGCTGGCCATCTTTAAAAACGTTTTCCTCCCAACCAAAAGTTCCCTGCCCTTCAGCTAAAAGATTTCCCCGAATCCAATCATCGGGCCAATCATCACCATCTTTATCTTTTTCAAAGCTACCTAAAAAATTAGTATCATCTTTCCTTTTCGGAGCATTCCTAAATTCCCAAACAATTTTGCCTTCAGGGGTCACTTCAATCACCCGAGCGTGAGAAGAATCACTAATCAGGGTGTTACCATTGGCCAGACGGTCGGCCTCGTAAGGAAAACTTAAAAATTCAGCATACTCCCAAGCAATTTTGCCTTCAGGGGTCACTTCAATCACCCGATGATGGCGGGCATCAGTAACTAAATAATGACCATTTTCCAATTGATCAACATCCCGCGGCCAATAAAGAGAATTGTCTTCTTCTCCCTTATAAGACCAAACTATCTGACCAACCCCATTAACCTCAATTACCTGATCATTCTCTGAATCACTAATCAGGGTGTTACCATTAGCCAGACGGTCGGCGTTATGAGGTTGATTTAACTGTTTCTTTTGCCAATAAATCATCCCCGAACGGTCAATTTCCAGAACCCGGTTATGATTCCGGTCGGTCACTAAAAAGTGACCGTTAGCAATTTCTTCAGCATCATTGGGATAATCTAAACGAGTGCCATCAACTAATTTTCCGTTGGGCCAACTTTCTGAAGACCAAACGACTTCTTTATCTCGATTAATCTCCAGTAAACGATCATTAGTCGTATCAGTAACTAGCAAATTGCCATTAACTAACGGTTCAGCGCTATGGGCGAAAACTAATTCGTCTTGATAGGACCAAACCACCTTGCCTTGTTGATCAACCTCAATAATTTCGCTACCCTGATTCGTCCAATCCTGACCACCACCATCGGCAATTAAAAGATGGCCATTCTCGAGACGTTCAACCCCGAAAGGACGGTCAAGAATCACTTCTGTTTGAGAATTCTGGGAATAGATTTTTGGGGCAAAAATTAAAAAAGCCGCCAACAAAGGCAGACAACCAAAAAAAAGTCCTCTTTTCATCATCCCCAATATAAGGAGTGAGGCTTGATTTGTCAAATTTAATCAATTATTCTTAGTCTGATGTTTGAGCTTGAACCAACCCTCCTTTTAACTTTTTTATTTGCTGGTTATGTTGATCTGGGAACAGGTCAAGTAATTGCTACTTCAATTGGCCCGATTTTAGCCGCGGTTCTTGCTTTCTTCTTAGGTATTTTTGGTTTTTTTCTTCTCCGTTTTAAACAAATCATCAAAAAAATCCGCGAAAAATTATGGCCAAAAAAAGAGTCGTCATCTTAGGAATTGACGGTTTAGAGCCTAAAATTGTTAATTCCCTGATCAAAGCGAAAAAATTACCTCACCTGACTCAATTGGGTTATTATTCAAAGCTTCAATCTACTATTCCACCTCAATCACCCGTGGCTTGGGCCAGTTTTATAACTGGCGTCAATCCAGAAAAACACCATCTTTTTGATTTTGTTAAGCGTCAGTCCAAAAATTACCAACCCTATCTTGCTTACTCCATGGAAGCTAAGGAACCCGCGATTCAAGCCAAGCCTTTTTGGCAAGCCAGTCAAAAATTAGCCACCAAAGTTCTTTTTCTACCTGATACCTATCCAACCAGTCAGTTAAACGGTCAAATGCTTTCCGGCATGGGGACACCTGATCTTTCAGGCACTGAAGGCAGTTTTTGTCTTTACACCAGTCAAAAATCAAGGAAAAAACTGAAGCGGGGAAATGCTATTTTTATAGAAAAGAAGAAAATCATCCAAACAACGATCCAGGGGCCCAGATACCAGTCGCTTCAAGAAACTAAAATCAGTAGCCTTCCCTTAATCATTAAAACCAAAAGAAATTCTTTGGAGATTGAAATTCAAGGAGAAAAAATTTCTCTTAAAGTTGGCCAGTTTTCTCCTTGGCTAAGATTAGCCTTTAAAATCGGCTTTTTAAAAAAAGTCTTTGGTCTGGCTAAATTCTATCTTCATTCCCTTCAACCAGAAATTAAGCTTTATCTTAGTCCGATTAATCTTGATCCCCAAAACCCGCTCTACGCCATTTCTTTTCCTAAAGATTATTCTCGAAGAATTGCCCGAAAATATGGTGATTTCTCGACCTTAGGTTTACCTCATGATACCTGGGCTTTTCAGGAGGGAATTTTCAACCAAACTACCTTTCTCCAACAAGCTGATGACCTTCTTCAAGAAAGAAAAAAAATCATTTTAGGTGAACTGGCTAATTTTCCCACCGGCCTTTTTGTTGCCTATTTAGGCACAACCGATGCCATTCAACATATGTGTTGGGGTCAGAAAAAAATTATTAACAACTATTACCAGAAGATGGATGTGGTTGTTGGCCAAATTAAAAAATTAATTAAGCAGGACGATCTTTTTTTGGTGCTTTCAGACCATGGTTTTGGGGCTTTTAATTACGAAATCCATCTTAACGCCTGGTTAAGAGATCAAGGTTATCTGAGTCTAAAAAAAGGTCGAATTGGTAGCGAGATTTTGGAAAATATTGACTGGTCAAAAACCAAAGTCTATGCTCTTGGCTTTAACAGTCTTTACCTTAATCTCAAGGGCCGCGAAGGCCAGGGTATTGTTCCTCAAACAGAAAAGCCAAAATTAATTGAGGCAATCAGTCGAGAATTAAAGAAACTTAAAAATCCTCAAAACAAACAAAAAGTCATTAAAAATCTTTATCCTGGCAAAGAACCAGATTTGATTATTGGCTATTATCAAGGCTACCGGGCTTCCTGGGAAACGGCTGTGGGCGCTACCCCTAAGGATGTTTTCAAAAAACGGACCGAAAAATGGCAGGGTGATCACCTTTTTGATGTTACTGAAGTCCCAGGCGTCTTTTTTGCCAACCGAAAAATAAAACTGAAGAAGCTAATGATTACCGATGTTATTCCCTTGGCTTTAAGAGAATTAGGAATTCGTTTTCCCTAACTACCAATAACCTAAATTTCTTAGGCGTCTTTTGATCTCCTCTTGTTCTCCCTCTTCTCTTTTTTTCTCTTGAGATTTCTTTTTAGGTTTTTTCTTTTCTTTTAACAGCCGATTCACTTTCATTTTTTCCCATTCTAACATAATATTATATTGACATCATTTTTAATTCTCTCTTAGAATGAGAATAGGGAAAGAATGACACTTTTAAAAGACCGAATAATGATTTTTTGCTTTATTTGGGGAATAATTGCTTATTTATTGGGTTTTCTCCTTTCCAAATTTTACTTTTTCTCTCTTGGCCTTCTACCTTTTGCCCTTTATGAATTCAAGCGAACCGAGGGTAAGAAAAACACTAAACCTCTTTCTTTATTAACCAGCCTTCTTTTAGTTTTCCAATTTCTGCACACTTCAAAAATCTATCCCTTTCCTTTTAATCTTTCTTTTCTGGTAGATGTTCTTCCTATCCCTGTGCCTAAAGAAATTGACCCTTTTGTTTTTTTGTCAGTAATTATTCTGACGATCTTCGCTTTTTTACTCATCCGCTACACTTGGGGCAGTGTCACTAAATTTTTAGCCATCGCTCTTTTGGCTGGCGCCTTGGTTCAAGCCTACCTTTTTTGGCCAGAAATTCAAATGATGATTAATTCACCCCAAGGCCAAAGACTAATAGAAGGTTCGAAAGAAAGAATTCAAGACAATCTTTATTATCGTTTAAGAAGGGAGTTATTGTATTAGCATAGGAACTGGTTCAGCTGACCTCGTAATTGAATGGCCAATTACCAAAGGTGCCTGAATGTAAAAAATAAGATAAAAAATTCTGCGACTCAAGGAAAGAGCCGCGGAATTAAGAAAACAAACCTCTCTTATTCTTCCACCCCTTGCATTAACTGATCCATATCCATAAAGTTCACATCGGCTGGAGGCTCAAATTGAGAATCAGAAATAATAGCCGGTAGACAACGATATTCGGCTTCGTTAGCCAAACTGGCTTGACCTTCCTGGACATCATCCTCAGACATTTCCCAAACATCTTCTTCGAAACACATCTTCACGCCTTGATTCTCTCCTTTATTCCAGGACCACATACAACTATCTTTCATGATAACGTAGCCTTGTTTACCCTGGGCTATCATTTCACCATAAATATTTTTCCCTTTAATGTAGCTGGT
>CAZZHA010000007.1:0-25698 GCA_964653685.1 uncultured Gammaproteobacteria bacterium | reverse complement strand
CCAAAAACCAAAACAAAGAAAAAGTGATTAGAGTTTCTAGAGAAAGATTCTCTTATAAAAAGTAATTCCTTCGTTATAAAAAAACCTATAATATTTGTTCCTATTTAACAGAAATGATATAATAGGAAACCTAATAAGCCAGGTAATAAAAAGAGGCAAAACAAAGGCGATTTACTTCTTTTTTTCCTAGGCTTTGGAACATTAAAAACAAGAGGGAAACGGGTTTCTCATCTGCCAAAGGAGGGACCGAATAGGTCTTGGCAGAATATTCTCTTACGGGGGAAGAAATGAAGAAAAAGGGATTGGTATGCGTTGTGTTGTCAGTGTTATCAGTGGTGGCTCTGGCCATGCTTGTGTTTCCAATGGCTAGCGGCGCCACTAGTGGCGACGATAACTGCTTCAAGGTGGATGTCGATGACGCATTTAAGGAGGCGTCTGGTAACGTCTCCAACAAATGCGCTGGAGCGGAAGTGTCATCTGTGTGCATCAAGGCTGCAACGGAGACATTCTGTTCCAGTAACAGCTGCTTTACGATCGACTACGATGGGGCGAATTGGTCCCTGTCGGAAAACTGGCCGGATGACGAAAAGGGATCAGAGTGTCACGACGTCAGCCACTATACTGTCTGTTGGTCGTGCGGCTCGGAGCCGACCCCGACACCAGAAACGGAGCCGACCCCGACACCAGAAACGGAGCCGACCCCGACACCACCAGGGCCTATCCCAACACCGGAGGACGACTACCCTTCTTGCTGGCCACGGAAGGAGATCCTGATAACCGGTTGCCCACCTGCAGATCTGGTAATCAGCCAATGGATCGACTTCGAATCATCCGATCCACTGACTGAACCGACTGGCCAGCAACTATTCCCCGACCGCCCTTGGGTTGGAGAAAAGTTGATCTACGATCTCGATTACGAGCGATCGTATAGATGGTGGGGGTGGTCACAAAGCAAAGGGTGGATCTATCTTTTCGACGATACAACAGGCCGAGAAAAGGCCTGGAATGTATCATGCGATGTACTCCACAATGAGTATCACTTTGACTGTCCGGCACCTACGCCACCACCTGTGCCCGAGCAGCTGCCGGAAACGGGATACGTTCCCAAACCAGCGAGCCTCGGCCTAGTGTGGGCTATACTAACCGCCGGGGGGTTAATCGTTGGTGGTGCCTATGCTCGTGGACGGAGACAATGACAAATGACGAGGTCGGAATCTGAACTTTTCCTCCAAAGTTCCCCGACTACTCGTTTCCCTCTTGTCTCCTTTTTAAAATTTTTTAAATAATTCGTAAAATAATTTTTTATGGAAAGAGATCCAATAAGGAAATCAATTTTGCAACCAGTTGAAAGTTGTCATCTTAGTCGGCGACAATTTGTTAGTGCCACAGCTTCGGGAGTTGGTCTTGGGCTTATTTCATACGGTCTTTATTCTTTGTTTCCCAAAGAATCCAACAAAACTCCTGAGCCCAAATCAACTAGTACTCCAGAATCAAGTCTTCCTCAACCATCTGAAACTTCAATGCCTACTCTTAAACCTAAACCCTTAATCAGCCCTCAGCAGACTCCCGCGCTAACTGAAGTTCAGTTTAGAGACAGATTTATCATCGGCGAAATTAGGTTTATCGATCAAGAAAAAATTACTCTTACTTATCCTGAGGATTTTGAGAGAAAAGAAATGATAACTTTCGATAATGTTCAAATTCTTTTTGCCGACGAAGATGGCAAAAATACCTTTTATTCTCAATACAAAAAAACCGCCCTTCTTTATCCTGACTATCCTAGTGAAACATTTGTTATGAGCCTCCATAGTGCTTGGTATCTTCCCGAAAATATTCCTCTTGAAGCAGAACCTTTAAGAGTTTTAATTGAAGGTAATTTATATCATCCACATCCTCAAGAAATAATTGAGGCCAATCTAGAAAAAATCATTGGTCACCCTTTCTTTATCAGTCAAGATGAACAAACTTCAAATTTCGTTATTACCCAAGCCAAAAGACTTGACGCTCAAGAAGCCAATGAATTTCTTAATCGATCTGACGAGGTAAGTTTGAATTTAGATCCAATTGAAAATCCTGAAAATTCTTTTATCCTCATGACTTGCAGTGGCCGACAACCAGATGAGCCAAATGAGATCTTTCCAGGAAGATATCTCTTTGTTCTCCAACTTCAACCATAAAAAAACCACCAATTAGGTGGTTTTTTTGTTTCTTTAACCCTATTTATCGTGGTAGGAGGTGTTAGTTTTGTTTTCTATTCCCCGAAGGAAATAAACAAGAAAAACCAACAAAATCTTGGGGTGTCTTTTCCGCCAAAGGCGGATCGTTCACTCCAGAAAGGAGGTGATCCATCCGCTCCTTCCAGAACGGATACCTTGTTACGAGTTATTCCTGATCACTGAATTCGGCGTAGGCCGCTTTAAAGGCGGACTTCGGCCGCCCCCAGCTTTCCTGAAGTCACGGGCGGTGTTCTGAGATATCTAATGATGTTACCATCAAAAATTCTCTTGCCGCCGGGCGCGCGGTTTTCCCGCACCCTGGCGAACCTGCCTACTTTTTGTTTAGTAAGCTTCATGCCTTCAATCGAAATTTCGATCTACTACGCAATCTGCAGACTTCCTAATAATTATCAAATAACAGTTACCCATTATTTTACTCTTTAGGTGTTGATCAACACCTAAAGAGAATTACTAGGATCTCCCTTCGTAATTAATTCTTCCTTTTCCTTTCATCTCGAGTCCACATATTTTATGTTTTTCTAGATAAATGGCTTCCCGAGTTGTACGGACGGTCGCCGAAACATAAAATCGTTTTGATCTTCAAGCTGAAAAATGCTACTTTAGCCCTTCTCGCTCCAAAGGTTACCCCTGGAGGATACTATTTCGCTTGAACAAATTTATCCTTTTGTTCATGGGATTTTAACCCACTGGAAAAATTAACCGGAAGGCGCAATTTAATTTGTACAAGACCTGAGAACGTATTCACCGCGGTCTGCTGACCCGCGATTACTACCGATTCCGGGTTCATGTGGGCGAATTTCAGCCCACAATCCCAACTGAGGATGCGTTTAAGAGATTAGCTCCAGATTACTCTTTTGCAACTCGTTGTCGCATCCATTGTAGGATGTGTGTCGCCCTGGACATAAGCATCATACTGACTAGTCGTCATCCTCCCCTTCCTCCCGCGTTAAACGCAGGCAGTTCCGTATGAATATTTAACATACAGTAAGGGTTGCGCTCGTTTACCCACTTAAGGGAACACCCTACGGCACGAGCTGACGGCAGCCATGCAGTAGCTGTGCTAGCACCCTCAAAGGCTCCCTCGCTTTCGCGAAGGATGCAGCTAGCATGTCAAGTCCAGGTAAGGTTCTACGCTTTGTGTCGTATTAAACCACATGCTCCACCGGTTGTGCAGGTCCCCGTCAATTCCTTAGAGTTTTAACCTTGCGGTCGTACTTCCCAGGCGCCTCGCTTAACGCGTTAGCTTGCGCCACTCCATCAAAAGATAGAGCAGCTAGCGAGGATTGTTTACGGCTAGGACTACAGGGGTCTCTAATCCCTTTTGCTCCCCTAGCTTTCGTTCCTCAGCGTCAGGTCATTCCCAGGTACCTGCCTTCGCCCTTGGCGTTCCTCCTGATATCAATGGATTTCACTCCTACACCAGGAATTCCAGTACCCCCTAAAGACCTCTAGTTTATCAGTATCCAAACCCGATCTGGGGTTGAGCCCCAGGCTTTGAACTTGGACTTAATAAACCGCCTACGAACTCTTTACGCCCAGTAAATCCGGATAACGCTTCCACCCTACGTATCACCGAGGCTTCTGGCACGTAGTTTGCAGGTGGTTATTCTTCTGTCGTCGACCGACAAATAAAAGCGGTTTACAACCCGAAGGCCTTCATCCCGCACGCGGCGTCGCTGCGTCAGGCTTTCGCCCATTGCGCAAGATTCCCAGTTGCTGCCACCCGTAGGTGTAGGGCCCGTGTCTCAGTGCCCTTGTGGCTGACCATCCTCTCAGACCAGCTACCCGTCATTGCTTTGGTAGGCCATTACCCCACCAACAAGCTGATAGGACGTAGGCTCATCCTTCGGCAAGCAGTTACGCTTTTTCCCGTAAACGGCTTATGCGGTATTATCCCCGATTTCTCGGAGCTATTCCCCACCAAAGGGTAGATTCCTACGCGTTACTCACCCGTCCGCCACTATCCCACCGAAGCGGGATCGTTCGACTTGCATGCTTTAGGCACGCCGCCAGCGTTCATCCTGAGCCAGGATCAAACTCTCAAAAAAGAATTTCCTACCACAATAAATATTGTTAAAGGTTTAATATTCTATTTTCAAGGTACTCCTAAAAACTTAAAATCCCGGACCAAGCCGGGACTAATGCTTTATTGCGGGCAAAATGCCCGACCTGGTCATTAAACTATGTCATTTCTTGGTTGATCATAACAAAATAGTTCTTAACTGTCAATCCCTACTTATAACTAATTATTCCGCCTCCAAGGATTTCTTCGCCTTGGTAAAAAACGGCTGCCTGGCCAGGAGCGACACCTCGTTCTGATTCAGCCAAAATAACTTCTACTTCTTCCTTTCCTTTAATTTTGCCTTTCAGAAGATCACCCTGATGACGAATTCTTACCTGACACTTTATTTCTTTTTTAGGCGGATTTCCAGAAATCCAATTAACCTCTTTAACTAGAAATTCTTTCTTTTCCGCTTCTTTCCCAAAACCGACGACTAACTGATTCTTTTTAACTTTCTTATTAATTACATACAAAGGTCCTAGAACTTTTTTGTCAGTAATATTAAAACCGTGTCTTTGACCCACCGTATATAAAGGCAATCCTAAATGTTTACCAATCACTTTTCCCTTAAGATTAACCACTTCACCAGGCATGATTTTCTCTTTAATTTGCCGTTTTAGAAAAGGTCGATAATCATCTTCTGAAAAAAAACAGATTTCTTGAGATTCGGGTCGCTCGGCGACTGGTAATTGCCATTTTTTAGCCAACTTAATAACCTCTGTTTTTTGATAATCACCAACTGGAAAAATAATTCTTGCAAGTTTTTTCTGATTAAGATTGTAAAGAAAATAAGATTGATCTTTTTTTCTGTCTTTTCCCTTTAAGAGATGAAATTTCTTGTCTTTCATTGTCCTCGCGTAGTGACCGGTGGCTAAATAATCATAGCCTAAATTTTTAGCATAAGCCATTAATTCGCCGAACTTAATAAAACGATTGCACATCACGCAAGGATTTGGTGTCCGGCCTAAACCATATTCTTTTAAAAAATAATCAACAACTCTTTTTTTAAAAATCTCCTCCACAAAATCAACTTTGTAAAAAGGAATTCCTAATTGAGCAGCGGTTTTTCTAGCCGCTTCTAAACTGGCATTGCTACAACACTTGTTTTCAAATCTTTTATCTTTCAAGCTTTCTGACCAAAGCTGCAGATGAAAACCGGCTACCTGATAACCAGCTTGGACCAACAAGACAGCCGCCACGCCGCTATCTACTCCACCCGATATCGCTACCGCAACTTTCTTCATAGCCAAATTTTATCATTTACTTCTTCAACTGGCCAGGAAAAAATGTTAAATTTCTAATTATGGCAACTACTCTTAAATTAATCCAACAAGTTATCATTAATTTTATTACCAATACCCTCCCGGCTCTATTAATTAGTTCCATTTTATTTATCGGCGGATTAATTCTTTTAGCTTTGCGGATTCCGGGCTGGAGCCTTCTTTTTGGCTTACCTGCAATCACCTTTGGTTTTGTTTGCCTAGTTTTTACCTTTGACGATGTGAGTCGCCGCAAAATTGGTCCCCAGTCTTTTAAGCAAGTTAACTGTCCAGTTTGTGGTAAACCCCGATTAATACCCTATTGGGAAGAGGAAAAAATTTGCAATGATTGTCAGAAAAAAATCTCCCAGAAGTTAAAAACTGAACAAGATTAAACTTTTTTTCCGTCCCTGGCTTTTTTGAAACCATTCAAAAAAGCATCTCTTTGAGCCATTCTTAAACCGAAGATAAAAAACAGAAACAAAACCACAAATAAGCTTAAACCCAAAATAAAACCAATCGCCTGCATAACCTTTAATGGCTGAGTTATCTCCAAAACCTCATTATAATCAGTTGAAATTAATAAAAACCATCTTTTACCATTGATCTCAATTGGCGTGGCCACAGAAATAGCCTGTTGCCAATCATAACGAAAACAAGGATGAAGACCTGACCACTCTTGACCTCGGCTCATATTTTCCATTAAACCTTTTAAGGCAGAGGCTTCTTGAAAAAGATTTTTTTCCTCAAGATAATTTATCAATTTTTGACCCACTATTTCTTCGTTTGCGGAAATAATAACCGTACCGTCTTCAGAAATAACAACTGAATCTGATTGGGGCGAAAAAGCTAATGGCTCAACGTACCTTTTTATTAAATATTTTAGAGGAAAGCCAATTAGAATGACCCCATTAAAATTATTTTGATAAAAAACCGGGGTAGCCATGACAACTGCTGGTTCTCCTTTCCATGTACCTCCCCGAGCCGAAAGCGGGTCACTAATAAAAACTTTTTTTTCTCCGGTTTGTTGTTTTGCCCAAAGAAAATAATCACGATCTGCTAATGACTCTGCCTCCGGAAAACGACTATCATAAGGACTAGCAGCCCAAAGAGCATTACCATCTTTATCCACCAAAATAACTTCAATAGGCATAATCTCCCCAGCTTCACTTACTAAGACCTCCATTATTCTAGTAGCTGTTTTGACGTCCATTCTTCTTATAGATTCTGTTTGAGATAAAACTAGAAGGTGGGATTTGCTTTCCTTAAAAAAATTCTCAATCGATAAAGCGCCAGCTCGAGCTAAGGTTAATTCTTGGGATTGAATTCTTTCTACCATCGTCTTTTCTGCTCTATCTCCAGCCAAAAAATAAAGGAAAACACCACTGATTAAACCGGAAACAATAAATAAAGTTAAAAACCAGCGGTAATTACGAACAAGAAAAGACCCAAAGGGATTTTTAGTCATTATTTTTTATCGTATCACTATTAAAAACAAGAAGTCAATAAATTTTATTTAAAGCCAATCCAACTTATCTATCAATAAAATTATGCTATTATTGATTCGATGATTTCTATTTTAATTCCTATCGCTAACGACACTAATCCAAAACTAGTTAAGCGTTGTTTGAAATCACTTACTAAACAAACTTATAAAGATTTCGAAGTTTTAATCATTACTTCACCAAGTTATGCTAAAAAAATTATCCATCTTGCCCAAAAATACCCTTTTGTTAAAATCTTTAAAAAAAATCTTGGCAAAGGTGCAGCCCGCAACTTTATCGCTCAAAAAGCTAAAGGTCAATATCTTTACCATCTTGATATTGATATGGCTCCTACACTTCAAGTGCTGGCTGAGTGTCACCAAAAAACAACCACTGGCGCCGAAGCCATCATTATTCCTGATAAAGAAACTCCCAACAAAAGTTTTATGAGCCAATGTCGGGCCTTAGAAAGACGGTTGCTGCAAGGTAGCCAAGCTATTATTGCGCCGCTCTTTATTAAAAAAAGTCTTTTTCAAAAAGCTGGTGGTTATGACGAAAGCCTTGATCCTGCCGATGATTGGAACCTACACCTAACTTTAAAAAAAATGGGAGTAAAGCCAGGGATTATTTCGGCTCCAGTGATTGTTAAAGAATTTACCAGTCTTAAAAAGGCTCTCAAAAAAAAGTATCGCATGGGCCAAATCTACCCGACTTTCAAAGACAAATACCCTTCCCTACCCCATTCAAACCTTCAAGAAAGACTTAAAGATTACTTAAGAAATTGGCAAGAACTAATCAAATTGCCCTTAGCTACCCTTGGCTTGTTGTTTTTAAAAATCGCTGATTTTACCTATTTTTTCTGGGGAATACTCCATCCGTCTAAAACAGAAAATCGTTACACCTTAACTAAAGTTGCTCAAAAATACGAACAAAAACGACTAGGGAGTAATTTCGGCCGTTATAAACACTTTGCCGAAATAAAATCACTCTTAAGATTATTGCCCAAAAAGAAAACTAAAATTTTGGAAATTGGTTGTGGGACTGGACGGATCACAGAAAATCTTGTCAAAGAAGGCTTTAAAGTTACTCCGATCGATGCTTCACCAGCGATGCTAGGGCAATACCGACAAAAAAAGACCTTACCCAAACCACAATTAGCTGAAGCTACCCAACTGCCTTTTGAAGATGATTCTTTCTCGCTGGTTTGCTCTTTAAGAGTCATTTGGCATCTGCCGAAAAAAAAGATCGGCCAAATGTTGGCTGAGGCCGCCAGGGTTTCTTCACAAACCGTTATCCTTGATATTACTAATAAAAAACGCTGGCCAAAAATCTATCGTGATCGTTACCCCCACGAATATTTTTTTACTTGGGAAGAATTTACCCAACTTACTAAACACTCTAAATTAAGAGTTGACCAAAGAATTCCTCTAGACACCCTTGCTCCTTTCTGGCTGAATCTTCTGCCGCAAAAGTTAGCCACTAATCTTTTCCCCCTAGTCTATCGACTCGATCTATTGTCAGCCAAAATTATTCCTCCAGGGAGATACCTAGTTAAGCTTAGTCTGGTCTAATTATTCTTCTTCTGCCTTCCTCAGCCAACCAAAGGGCTTTTTCCAAAGTTCAAAAATAAACCAATAAAGTTTTCTTTCAATAAACCCTGTGAATTGCCAGAAAAAACTTTTCTTTCTCAACCATAACCCTTCCACCAAAATCGCCAGTAAGAAAAGAAAGGTTAATAATGATATACCAAAAGAGGCTTTTTCAAAAAAAGGCTGCCGGTATTCATAGATGACCCTATCGCCCTTTTTAAGCTGAGGGACCTTAATCAAAACAAATCCCGGTCCACCACGATAAGTTTCTAATTTAACTGTCGATGAATTTCTGTCGGCCGATGAAACAACTCGAGCCCGAAAGTCAGGATGATAAGCTTCCTTCCATAAAAGAAAACCGTCGATCGGCAGATTTTCTGTAATGGCAAATTCCACCTTATCTGGGTTTTCTCTGGTATAATTCACCGAAAAGCTTTCCTTGGAATTTCCCTCGGTAAGCCAATCAAAAAGTTTAGCCAAAAACTTAATTTCTTCATCGTAAGTTTCTTCCCCTTGCTTGGCATGAGGAAAAAGATTCATTCCCGACCAAATTATCCGGCCTTCACCAAGTTCGCCAGCTACAACCAAAGGATAACCTTTGACGCCTAGAATAACCTTGGCCCAGTTTTTAAAATCTCCTTTTTCGGCTGTGGAAACGTACCAGGATTGATCCCTATAAGCCAGTGGCGCGAATTGAGAAGTATCCACCCCCTCGACAATTATGCCCTCCTCCAAAACAAATTCTCTTGTTCTCCCTAAATCCTTCCAAACGAGTTTATTAAAAGGGATTATCTCTAGTGCCGTCAAATTTGGTTTCGTTTCCCAATCAGGCGTGGTGTACTGCCAACCTGTATCGATAAAAACCCTCCCTCCACTCCTAACATAGTCTACAAGTAACTTATCCGTTTTTTGGCGATCTTGATAGGTGTACCCATGCAATAAAAGAACCTTAAATTTCTTAAGTTCAGCCAGATCATAATCATCAATTCTGTCTTTCCCCCAAACAAGAAAAACATCTTTATAAGGAAAAACGCCGAGAAGACCGAGGCGGAAAACTTGACCGTAAGCATCTACTTTGTTTTGGCCAACGACTAAAACAGTTGGCTTCGTCGTTAACTCAGCCAAAGAATTTTCTTCTGGGAACTTTAAGATTCCCTCTTCCCAACTGCCATCCCAAAGTTCCCAGTTGCCTTCGCGGAAAAATTTAGGATTAGTCCGCTGGTCAAAGAAAATATAATTTATCCCAAACCAACGGGCCAGATTATTGATCAGATCAGAACCCTCACCATAAACAAGATCGTTCAGATAAAAAGCCCCCATTTGTTGGACCCAAAATTGACGAATAAGGGTCGTTGCCCCCGCGTAAATATATATTTGCGAAAGATGGCGATCGCGATTGAAGTAAGGAGCCCACATGCCAAATTGGCCGCGATAGACGGAGAAATCCAATCTCGCCAAAGGATTTTCAGCTGAGATTTTGGCTAAAATTGGCTCTAGTCTTTCGCCGCTACTTGAAGTAAGACCGCCAAAGATGGTTAATTTTGGCCAACGACTCAGCCAAAGTTGTTCTTCCAAAGATGCAAGCCGTAAATTACATAAACCGCTAAAAGCCTGATTCTTCCGACATTCTTGCCAAAAAGACTTTACTTCAGCTTCCGACAGCTGTTGTGGATAACACAATTTTGGCAATATCAAACCTCGTTCTTCAGCTTGATTACACCAACCGCGGACACCAAGGGGAAGAAAAAAAGGTTTTAACAAAGAGTGACACCAATCTTGATTACCGCTTGAGTAAAAGTTCTCCAAGCATTCCTGATTTCCCCAGCACATTTTTTCCGCTAAACAGCCATCGCTTTTAAAATCAAAACACTCCGCTTCTGATCCATCTCCAAAACAAAAAGTTTTAGTAGTACCCCATATATTCCGCAAATCGATACCTTGCGAACCGTAGTTAAAAGCCGGTCCGCCTAATCTCGGAAGATACCCAAACCAATAAAGAGCGCCTATCACCAACGTTAATCCGGCCAAAGCAGAAAAAAAGCTCACGGCAAAATTACCTAGTCGTCCCTTAACCCAAAAAAACGGTATTTTAAATATTTCTATAGCTCCCAAGGCCGCTAAAATTGGCAGGATAAATCTTAAAAGAACCAGTGTTGGGCGCCGGTTGAGAACTTCAACTAAAACCTGGGGGGCGTGGCTTGATACCCAGGAAAGAAACTCTGGATTAAAAAACAAACTTACGGAGACCAGCGCGAATAGAGCCAAGGCAAAAAGATTTGGTTTTCGGAAGGAAACAAAAATCCCTAACATGGCCAGACAAGAAACAACCGCCGGAAAGGAAATGTGACGGGCGGCATAATATTCTTCGGTCAAGCTACGAAATCCCAAAATATGGTCAATCGTCATTTTACTCTCTTTGAAATATTCGTAACTCTTGCTGGCAACACCCGCCTGGGCGGCAATTTGGGCGTAACGGTAAAATGGAAAAAGGCTAAAAACAGTCAGTCCGAAAGACAATAAGCTAACCAATAAAAAAGCCAAAATTCCGCGTATAAAAACCTTTTGCCTATCTTTAGCTTTAAGGGTGTAGCCAATGACATAAAAACCAAAAAACATTATTAAGCCCAAACCGGTGAAGAAGTGGGTCAGAAGAGCCAAAGAAAGAAAAATAACCGTCAGGATTAAATACACCCGGTTCCTAATCTTTTCCGGATGATCAAGAAAAGAAGTAAAGAAAAGGTCCCAAAAGATAATCACCGGCATGACAAAGATATGAGAAACGCTTTCGGCATAAAAACCCCAATCAAACAACCAAACCCAAGCAATCGGAGAAAGAAGATAAAGAATTGAGGCCATCAACGCCGCCGTCTGATTCTTAAAACGCAGGGCAACAAAAGCATAAATACCAAGAGCCATCAACGGAACCGAGGAAAAGCCTAAAACTCTAAAAGCCTGAATAAAATCCAAATCAGTCAATCTTTTAAGAAGCGCGACCAGATAAAAGGAAAAAACTGGGTAAGAATTCATCAGCGAAGCCCCGCCACCAGCCGATGGGTACCAAAAAGGAACATGAGGAAAATATTTATCTACCCAGACGGCTGTGGAAAGAGCGCTGCCCATATCGGTTCCCCATACCCCTTTCACTAAAAAAGCGTACCCTCCCAGGATATAGGCCGCAGCTAGGATAACGGCCAACGCCAAAAGCGAATAGAAAACCCTAAACGAACCAATCGATCCCTTAACAATCCCATTAAGAACCTTCATTTTTCACCTGCCAAAAACTTTCCTCTAAAAATTTCAAATGTTTTTCCCAACTAAATTCATTTTTTACTCTTTTTAAACCCGTCTTTCCCATTCGCTCAGCAAGTTTTTTATCATTGAGTAATTGGGCGATCTTATCGGCAAAGTCGGCCACCTCAAATGGTCTTGCCAGAAAACCGGTTTCTCCATTAACTACAATCCCGGTAGGACCGCCATTATTCCAGGCCACAACAGGTGTACCGTATGCCATCGCCTCCACCATACCCATACCAAAGTCTTCCTCTGGAGCGGTGTAAACATAAATCACGGTATTGGCATAAAGTCTACCCAGATCTTCTTCCCCCACTAATCCCAAAAACATAATTCTTTCCTCCAATGATAATTGTTTTACCAAATTCTTTAAATCTCGGGTATAATCCGTTTCTCCACCAGTTATCACCAGTGAAAGATGGGGAAATTTCTTTAAGATCGCTGGCAGAGCGGTGATGGCGTATTCGAAACGTTTTTGCGGAAAGTGACGATTAGTTAAAAGGAGATAAGGCTTAGAAATTGTTCGATCATCAACCTTCAAAACGCCCCGATATCGACTCGGGTAATTCCCTGATTTAGCCAAAGGATAAGCACCGGCAGGACAGGAAATTACCTTGAGGCTATATATCCTGTCTAAAATTTTCTTGGCGTGTTTGCCATTAGCTAAAACCAAATTTGCTCCTTTGATACTTATTCTATCCACCCAGTCCCCTAACGGTTTGGCCATTTTCATTAAAAAAGTGGCTGGTAAAAAACTCCGTCTGCCCGTGAAGATAAGGCCTGTTTCCAGATCAATTTTTCTGGGGTGCAAAAATCGTGTTGGTTGGGCCAAATAAGCAACGTAAGGTACTCCAAAAAATTTCTTAATCCACAACGCTAACCAAAGACTGGGTTGGTTAGCTGCTAGAATAACGTCAAAACCTCGAAAACGAGCCGCCAGTAATGGCGCCAAAACACAGGCCAAAAGAACTTGGAAAGCTCTTTGTTCGGGGATAATCATTGGTAATTGAGGTAAAATAGCCTTCACATCAGACTGACCAATCAGATCCGGAAAACAGTTTTTCCGATCGATCACCGGTGAAAAAACGGTCACCTGATGACCCTTTTTGACCAAACCTTTTGCTTCTTCCAAAACAAGTTTTTCTCCGCCACCGGAATAAATAAAGGCCAGATGGAAAATAGCTATCTTCATTTTAATAATTTGTCTTTCTTAGAAAGTTCGACAATTGCCCAAAGATCGGTTCCCAAGAAAAAAACTAATGGTGTGCAATAAATCAAAAAAGATAAAAATTTGTTCTCCCAAATTCTATCTAGCAAACCCGCCAAACGAACTGTCCAAAAAGGTAAGTTTTTAACGCTACCCGCAATCTCTGAAAAACATTTTTTCCTTGGCCTAAAAAATATCCTTTTCCGTCCTCCAAAAAATTTAAGTTCTCTGCGTAAACTAAAAAAACTTTGTTCGTTCACATGTCCTGGGTGTCCTTCCCATCGAAAAAAAACTTGGGTTAAAAAAGTAATTAATTTAATTAACCAGGCATTAGGCGTATGAATAATCACTCTTCCGTCAGGCTTCAGCGCCCTTTTTATCCCCATGAAGACTTGCCTTAACTCTTCAGGATAAAGATGCTCTGCCACATCAATCATGAAGATCACGTCAAAAGAATTATCGGGGTAAGAAATTTTTTTTGCATTCATTTTTTCAATCAGAATCCTTTTGACCACTTTTCTGTCCATCCGCTTTAGACCTTTTTTGGCAATCTCAACGGCGGCTTGGCTATAGTCGATACCTTTAGCGCTAACTCCGGCTTCAGCACATTTAACCACCAACTCTCCCCGACCCGAACCGATATCCAAGATTTGCATCCTTTTTTTTAAATTTGCCAGCGAAAAAGCATAAAGTAATCTTTCGGAAATCCCACCTTTAAGAAATTCTTCAAACCCCCGACAAGAACCTAGATAGTATTTTTTGGTGTAAAGCCGTGCCGGAACTGATTTCATCTTTTTCTCCCCAAAACAAAAAAACTATTTGAATAACCCCATCTTCGCCAAGGATATTCCAATACCTCTAAGGGTTGGAGACAATGACGCGAAAACAAATCAGCGATCGATAAGAAAGCTTTACCTATTGATGTCTTAAACCGTGAAGGACTGAAAAAATTTAATCGTTTAAATAGGGCGATTAAGATCATGATTATTTCATCAAAAATCAAGGTAGAAAAAGCATTAAAAAGTTCTAACTTCTCCATCCTAACCCCTTCTTTCTCCAGCTCTTTCTTTACCCACTCTGGCTTTAGAAAAAGATTTTTTTGGTGAGCTACTCTTTGATAAATATCTACCCCCAATTTAGCCAACCAAAAATTCCAAGTATAATCTTGATTTTGGTTAATGGTATGGATTAATAACGATCCTCCGGGTTTTAAAACTCTCACCATTTCCGATAAGGCCTTACTTTGGTCCTGAATATGCTCCAAAAGATCGAAACTCAAAACATAATTAAAGCTTTTATCCGGAAATGGAAGTTTGGTCGCATCAGCTACCCGAAAACGAAGTCGCGATGATTCCCATTGCTTCGCGGATCTGATTGAATTTTTTGAGATATCAACCCCGACACCATCTACCTCATAAGTCTTGACGATTCGGGCTAAAAAAATCCCCTGGCCACAACCGACATCTAAAACTTTATCGTTTTTCTTAATTCCCAAAAGATCGAGATATTTCTTAAACTTTACCTCCCGCAATTTATAGCTTTTAGCCAATCCTGCCTTGACTAAAAGATCAGGCCAAGGGTAAAGAACGGGGTGTTCATCAAAAAATTCTTCCTGAAACTGTTTTCCCTCAAGTCTGCCAGAAAACAAGCTTTGTTTACTCTTCATTGATTTTTACTTTACAAATCGCGTAGGAGTACTTCTCAGCTACCAGATCAAAAAGTTTCCCTTTCTCCAGCTGTAACATTTTGCTCTGATTCCCGTCGTAGATATCAATCACAAAAAGCTCAGCATTCTGTTTCTTAAGCCATTCAATTATCTCTTCTCGAAAGCTATCCCACTCCGCGAAGGGGTCCTTCCCCTTATAATAATAAAAGGGGCTGTAAAATGAAGGGGCTAGTTTATCTCCTAAAATTCCTTCATTATGCACGAGGAAGTAAGTGATAAATTCAGACTGAGCCGGCAATAAAATTACCCCCCGACCGGTATATTTGCTAGCAATTAACTCGGCCGATTTTTGACTCCTTTCTACCACCATGTCTTCTTTCAAATAGTGCTGGTTTATTGAGGGCCAAATAAACTGTGTCGCTCCTAAAAAAAACAAAAAAATCAAACCACCAAGCAACACTCCTCGTTTTCCCACTCTTTTAGGCAGAAAGTAAAGTAAAAATATCGCCGTTAAACTCCCCAAAAAGGCCCAGGGAAAAGTAAAAAGCTTACCAATCCAAATTTTATCAATAATGCCAGAAAAATTAAGCACCCGCACATATCCATAAAGATAAATACCAAATCCCAAGATCGAGAAGGCAAAGGCAAGATAAGCCAAACCTAATAGCAAAAAGAGGTATGATTTAAATTTTTTCCAAAGAACCACTAGCCCACCAATAAAAAAAAGAAAAAAGAAAATTTGGGAAAAAATTCTCACCGGCTGCATTGTTAGAGGCAACGCTGTCAGCCCCGAAGACCACTTGCCCGCCACCACACCCAAGAAGTTCCAATAGATGGGATAAATTGGATTGCCGGTATAATCAAGCAGATATTTTAGATATAAAAGACAAGGTACCGCAAAACCAAAAAGAGTTATAATTTTCCGATCGAAGTTTTTTTCTCTTAAAAGGACGGCTAAAACCAAGCCCGCCCCAAAGAGCCAATATTCAGCTCTCGTCATTCCGGCTAACATCCATGAGAAACCAGCCAAAAAGGCATAGCGATAGAAAAGAAAAATTCCCAAAAGCAGGAAAAAAATCCCCAACGGTTCTTGTAAACCCAACGTGTCATGAAAAACATTAAGGGGCATCAAGGCGAAAAAAAGGGCGGAAGCCAAAGCAGCTTTTTTATTAAAATAACGAGAGACGATTAAAAAAACTAAAACTACTGTCCCGGAACCAAAAAGAGTTGAAACAATTCTGGGGATAATAATACTAGTTGATCTTGAAACAGTAAAAGCCATAATCAAAACCAAAGGGTGCAATAAGCCCCAGTAATATTCCATTCCTTTAAAATCCCAAAGCCGTAAAAAACCATGTTTGAAACCGACAGTCATCGACAGATAGGCAATCTGCCAGTGATGCCAAACGTCGCCGACCATGGGCTCATCTATCTTTGTAAAAAAGAGGAGAAAAACCAACCTTACTGATATCGCCAAAAGGAAAACCAAAAGAGCCAGAAACCAAGTGGAAGTGAAACTAAAAGTTTTTTCCTTTTTTCTCCCCTCGGCTAGCTCATCTTCCTTCCTCTGATCTAAAATGTCCTTTTTGATTTTCTTCTTCACAAATACCATCCTACCATACCTTAAAAAGATCTCCTATAGCCTCAAAGTCGATACACAAATCATTCTAAGGCCCACACCTAAAAAGCTTTTTAACCTCTATCGAATAATCGGCTTTAAAATAAGGGCGTCAGCCCCAATTATGGTTCGCCGGTTTTAACCCTAAAAATCGTATAGACATAATCCTTAGCGGCAAACTCGAAAAGCTTCCCTTCTTCTAGCTCTATCATTCGGCTGTAATTCCTAAACCCCTCCACATGCTTTTGATTAAGCTCGTAGATGACCAAAAGTTCCACCTTGTTCTTTCGTAACCATTCGACTATCTCTTCCCGAAAGGTATCCCACTCTGAAAAAGGATCCTTACCCTGGTAATAATAAAATGGATCATAAAATGACGAGACCAACCTATCTCCTGGAATCCCCTGGTCATAGACTAAAAAATAGGTGATAAATTCTGATTGCTCTGGCAAGACAATTGTTCCCCTACCCGTATCTTGACTGGCAATTACTTCGGCTGTTTTTTTAGCCTCTTCCGCCCTCAATGAGGATTGCAAGTAGTATACGTTTATCGTGGGCCAAATAAATTGAGTCGCCCCTAAACCAACTAAAAAAATTGCCAAGCCAAGGACAGTTCCCCACTTGCCTAACTTTTGGGGCAGAAAGTAAAGTAAAAATATCGCTGTTAAAGTCCCCAAGAAACCCCAGGGGAAAGCAAAGAGTTTACCAATCCAGACCAAATCAACAAAGCCAGGATGGTAAGGCAACGGATCGTAACCATGAAGGTAAACGCCAAATCCATGAATCGCGAAAATAAAAGCCAGGTTAGTCAAGCCCAATAGCCAAAAGAGGTATGATTTAAATTTTTTCCAAAAAACAGCCAAACCGCTGATGAAAAAAAAGCCGGCAAAAATTTGGCAAATCAGCTTAATTGACTGAAGACGAGGTGATAATTCTTGGAGTGTTGGCGACCATTTGCCCGCCGATACGCCCAAGAAATTCCAATAGATGGGATAAATCGGATTGCCGGTATAATCAAGCAGATACTTTAGGTAAAAAAGGCACGGAAGACCATAACCCAAAAGAACCATAACTTTACGATCGAAGTTTTTTTCCCTTAAGAGAATCACCAAAACCAAAACCGCCCCAAAGAGCCAATATTCAGCTCGAACCATCCCCGCCAGCATTAAAGAAAAACCGGTCGCAAATAAGTGTCTAGGAAAAAGATAAACTGCTAAAACTAGGAAAAAAAGTCCTAAGGGCTCCTGTAAACCCAACGTATCATGAAAGATCGCGATTGGCAGCAAGCTAAGAAAAATAGCGGCGGCTAAGGCGGCTTTTTTGTTGAAATATCGAGAGACAATTAAGAAGATTAAAGCTATCACTCCAGAACCAAAAAGAGCCGAAATTACCCGAGGAACAATAATACTGACCGATCTGGAGATAATAAAACCGGCCATCAGCACCAAAGGATGAAGCAAACCCCAATAATACTCCATCCCTTTAAAATCCCAAAGCCGTAAAAAGCCATGTTTAAAACCAATCGTCATCGACAGATAAGCAACCTGCCAGTGATGCCAAACGTCGCCGACTTGAGGCCTGTCTGGATTGGTGAAGAAATAAAGAAAGACTAGCCTTACTGATATCGCCAAAAGGAAAACTAAAAGAGCCAAAAACCAAGTGGTAGTGAAACTAAAAGTTTTTTCCTTTTTTTTCTCCCCAACTAGATTAGCCCCTCCTTGGTCGGCCAAAATGTCTTTCTCTGCTTTTCCCTTCATCTCTCTAAAGGCTTAAGAAAAAAATAATTCAGAATTATCATATTATCACTTCCTGCCTCCAGGAAATCTTTGAGCCGTCAGATGGACACCAGAGGCAGGTAAAAACCAGAAAACCTTCGATTCAAGATAACAGATGACCGCTATCATGGATTTTACTAAAGCGATCAGATTTCTTTTTAAACCTCGTTCTCGCGCCAAATATCCCTCAACCGAATAAGGAACATTTTTACCCCGAAGAGAAAGAAAAGTAAAGTAAGCAAAATCCACCAACTGATAAAAAAGATGACCAAAATACCTTTTTTCCAAAAACTTTAAGTGGGACTGTTTTAAAAATCCTAAGAGATCTTCTAATGTGTATTGTTGAATGTGACCAGCGTATTTTTCTTTTCCAGGAAAACCGGAAAATCTTTTGGCTAATCCAGGAATAGAAAGGATGTTTCCTTCGATAGGAGTAAAACAAGAAAGAATTCCTTCTGGTTTTAAAACGCGGTAGACTTCATGAAGAGCTTTTTGAGGATCCTCAAGATGTTCTAAAAGATCAAATATTAAAACCGCCTCAAAACTTTCATCCTTAAAGGGCAATTGGTAAACATTTCCAGGAAAAAACTTGACTCCCTGAGAATCTCGCTTCGCCTCGTCAATAGCCCTTTTTGAAAGGTCAATCCCCAGAACATCAAGATCAGGGCGGTAAAATTTAACCGCTTTGGCCATCCTCCCAGCCCCACAGCCAATCTCCAAAATCCTTCCTTTTGTCTTATGGAGATCTGCTAAAGCAAAGCGCAGTTGAGAAGCGCCAAAATAATTAAAAGAAGTTTTTACCTTTCCTCCACCCCAGATTTTTGATTCATAATCAAAATGTGTCATAATTTTTTGTCGCTAATATGTCCAGCTAAGCTAACACTAGTTTTCTTTTTTTAAATTTAACTTTGCTTTTCCATTAACTTTTTAATTTCTTTCTCTAAAATATCAAGATGTTTCTCCCAAGAGAAATTCTTCTTAATATGCTCCCAAGCAGCCTTACCCATCTTAAACCGCTCTTTGGCATCTGAAAGAAGGAATATAATCCCCTGAGCATAATCATCAATTTGGTAAGGTTTAGCTAAATAACCTGTTTGACCATGAACGACTGTCACTGTTGGTCCACCGTGGCTCCAGGCTACCGTTGGCACTCCCCAAGACCCAGCCTCTAGAGGCCCCAAGCCGAAATCTTCATCTGGTGCCGGATAACAATGAATAGCCGCCTCCTGATATAACCGCTGCAATTCTTTTTCCGAAATTTGACCTAAAAACAAAACATTTTGACTAATATTTAAATTTTTGGCAAGATTAATCAATTTGGCGGTGTATGAAGTAAAAAGACCAGGAATAACTAGACTGGCTTTGGGTTTTTTCTTAATCACTATTTGCATTGCCTTAATAACATAGTCAAACTTTTTTTGGGGTTCGTGACGATTAGCAATTAAAACATAAGGCTTCTTAATCTCAAATCCATTTATCTTGAATTTTCCTTTGAAAGCGGTTTTAGGATTAAGTCTTAATTTAGCTAAGCTTTGAGGATAAGTTCCTCCAGGGCAGGAAATAATCGGCTTTTGATAAATCTTTTTAATGTTTCTACCAATATATTCTCCATTAACCAACATTACTTGACTTGAAGTAAAGGAAATTTTGTCTGCCCAAGAAATAAAAGGCTTGATCATTTTAATAATTTTTGCCAAAAGAAAATAATCTTTTCTCGTTGGCCAACCTACTTTCTGGTCAATTTTTCGAGGATAGATGATCCTATTTGGTTGATTAAGATAAACAAGATAAGGCTTTCTTAAAACTTTAGCCATGCAGTAAGCTATCCAGGCTCCAGGTTGATTAGCACCAATAAAAAGATCAACATTACGGAAATTAATCGCTAAAAAAGGAGCTAGGACACTTGACGAAACCATTCTTAGAGCATCACGGAAGGGTAGGTTCTTGGTTAAATTGGGTAAAAAGGTTTTTACTTCTAACTCCTCTAGAAACTCTGGATAGCAAGCTTCTTTATCAATCGTTGGAGCGTAAATAACAACATCATAACCTTTTTTTTTCAACCCTCTCGCTTCTTCTAAAACAATCCGCTCCCCGCCGCCAGAATAAACAAAGCCGCAATGAAAAAGAGCAATTTTTATTTTTTTCTTAGTCATCTCTTGAAAATTTTTGCTTCAACTAATATATCAAAATATAAATTAGTAATATAAGAACGCTAGGAAAGTTTTTCAGATCCTCAATCGTAATTTCAAAATACCAACCGCAATTGCTGTCAAACCAGTAATTGTATAACCAAAAATACTTTCCGCCGAACCAGTCTTCTCTTTTATATCCCAAATACCCACTTTTTGATCTGCTGTTAATCCTAAAACCCGAGATTGCTCCATTCCCCAAAAGTCTTGATAAGAAAAAATAATCATTACTAAAAAGAAAATAAAAATAAAGCTAATTAAGCCAAAGGCAATTAAACGACGATAAGGATAAACAGTCTTAAATCGCTTTAGCTTTTCTGAGGTCCGTAAGAAATCAAATAGCCAAATAATTAAAACCCCTAGTAAAAACGCTAGAGAGATACCAAAAGCAGGTAAAAAGCGAGAAGGAGCAGGGTGGACTATGCCGGCGCCAAGAGAGAACAAACCAAAGGCAATGGTTAAAAAGAAAGCAATAAACATTGACTGAAGTTGAGGCCGATTTTCAAAAAGCAAAAAACCAGTTATTCCCAAAATAGGCAGAGTAAAAAAAGAAATTGGGATAAGATTACTTAGTGTCTTTCTAATTAATTGGCCTTGAGCTGATTGAATGGTCACGATCACAAATTTTGGATTATACCAAAAAGCGGAAAAGCCAACTGCCAGAATAAGAACCACTAAAAATCTTAAAAGCTTTAATCTTCCCCTCCCTAATAACATCTCTGAAAAAGTAATCACTCCCATAAAAACGGCTAGAGTCAAAAAACCAATTGGCGAGGTTAGTGCAACGATTGCCATACCCGCACTAGAAAAAACACCTGCCCAGAAATTACCATGGCGTAAAAAACGCAAAAGAAGTAAACAAATCAAGGGTATTAGAGTCAAAGAAGCAATGTGAGCCCCGTCCTCCCCTAAAAGCCCTAAACTCACTCTCATCTGCAGAAAAACACTAAAGGGGATAATGACAAAAAAACTGGCTAAAAGAGCCACTAATCTTCGTTCCGCAACTTCCCTAACAAAATAATAAAAAGAAAGAGGAAAAACAATCAGAAAAACAAGAAGCCAAATTCTGACACCATAATTAAAAGGAATTAATCTTTCCGTAAGCGTTGCTAAAACAGGCACTAAAGGAGCAGAAAAAACATTGGTTTTATTCTCCTGACCAAAAAAAGGCAAGAGAAGCCAAAGATTAACTAAAAACAAAGTCACTAAACCAACCAATTCGCCTATTCCTACCCACCATTCTTGAGGTAATTCAGGTAACCGGTTTCGGAAATGATGAAACCGCCTTATCCTTGCTTCTTGCTTACTAGCAAGCGTCTCTTTTTTAGCTGGTTGTTTTAAAGAATTTTCCTCAATCATTGCCTGCTCTTAATTCATCATACATAATAATCTTAATTTCGTCTATTTTTCTTCAGTATTTCTTCACAATCCTCGTTTTCCCTTGTTTTAATTAGACCTCTAAAACTTCATTCTAGGCTTATAAATAGTCCAAAACTAAATCAAAAGTGTAAACGTCAAGTGGATATACTATAGGACTCTTTCATGCTTATAAAACTACCTTATTTGTTAAAATAGGAAAAATTTCCCGTTATTATTCTATTGAACAATTTCACTTTCACTTTTTACCCAGTTAATTAAAACTAATTCATCAATTTTAAAAGAAATTGGATTACGACTCCCTAATGTTCCTCCTATTTGAAATAATGATGGCTCGCTTGTGGCTACAGCAAAAGGAAATCCTCCTGAAGCTACTTTTTTCCCGTCAAAATAAAGAACCCTTTCGTAGGGTTCTTTTGTTAAATCCCAGGTAACGACAACATAATGCCACTCAAAAGGATTCTCGAGTTGGCCATTAATATCATCTTGATTACCAGTCTCGTCGTAAATGCTAAAAAGCAAGCGATTCTCTACAACGGAGATTTCAAAAAGAGAAGGTCGATAGTCTCCTCCTTCAAAATTCCAATCAATAAGCGGAGATTCCCCATTTTTGGTCTCACTCTCAAGCTTAAACCAAAAAGAAAGTGTCCCTGCATTAGCAAAAGCCTCACTACTGGAAAATACCAATTCACCTGGATTTAAAAAAAGTGCCTTCCCCACTTTCCCTTGAACAAAATTCGCTCCTTCATTCTTTTCAATTGGCCAATCTTCAGGAAATGAATCTGAAATAATTAAAAGATCTTTTTTTTCAGAAGCTGGCTCAAGTGCCGGCCCAGAATAATTGCCTCCTTGCGACAAAATTGAATCATCTTCAGAACTAGAGGATTGAGAAACTAAAGGAGTGGCGATTGGACTCGGCGTAGGAATAAAAGAGGGTGTGGGAATAGGCGTGGGTGTAGGAACAGGGGTTGGAGAAGGAGTCGGGCTGGGAATAGGTGTTGGCTGAAAAGACGATAATTCTTGGGTTCCTAATATTAAATCGCTCTCCGCACTACTTTCTGATGCTTTTGTGGAGAAACGAGAAAAACTTAAAGAGGAGAAAATAAAAATGGTACAAATAACCGTTATTATAAAGCTGATAAAAAAGGCGCTGATTATTTTAGAACCAGGCGAGATTCTCCGGCTCATATTAATATTAGGCCGCAACACTTCTCCTCCTCTCCTCAAGTACATACGCATAACTAAACCACCAAAAGAAAAATAGCCAAGCTAAAACAGATAAAGTTGAACCATAATCATGGAAAATCAAAGCCACATTCTGTCCTAAATAGTAAGCGACTAAAGTAACAGTAGCAATCCGAAAAAGGTTGACTAAGAATGTGCCCAACAAACCGATAATCAAGGCTTTTAACTTGGAAAAATTAGTATATTGATCGCCTTGCAAACCCACCAAGGCCGTGATGACAAAGAATAAAAGTGACTGCCAACCAATGCAGTTCCAAACAATTTCCACCAGAAAAGGTGTTTCTCCTTTCTGAACGGCTAAATACTCTCCAAAAATCGCTGGTTTAAACCCAAATGGGAATAAAATCACCCCCACCATTCTTACTTCCCAAGGCACAAGCACTTCCCGAATAAAACGGTAGCCTTTTAAACTCATCACGGCCCGGGTTAACAAATCATTAAAAGTAGTGATAAAAGGCATGAGCAGCAAGACCAAAGCTAAAACAATAAAAATCGTCGTAAAGGTCTGTTTCTGCCAAGTTGCACGTTTCAGACGACCTTCCATGCCTTTCTCCTTTCTCTTAATTTTTTAAGTATTCCTGGTAAAAACGGGGCTAACATCAAAAAATAGATAAAACTTTCCGGCACCGTCGAAAATCTGTAGGCACTAGAAACCACCAGCTGAATAACAACCCCCACATAATCCACACTGGTGACTGAATAAATAGAGCTTAACTCAGCCATATCTTCAGCATTGTATTGCAGAGAAAACTCTGTCCCCCAAGAAGTAGTGCTTTCAGTCCAAGTATTTGCATAAACTTGTTGAGTCGTATCTCTCAAGATAAAGGCTTTAACCTGATCTGATCCTGAAACATATGTTATCGTGACATCCTCAGCATTAGTCGGGGCCCCAAAAGGATCAGCTACGTCCGTAAAACTTAAACTAGTCGCACAAGAAGCACAGCGAAAGAAATTTGGCGCTGTGGTTGCTCCAGGTAAAACCAAAAGCCAAATATCCGTTCCGTCTGAGGTGGCGGAAAATGTAATCACATTGTAGGCATTAGTCGCCACTTCTGTATCGGCATTAGACCAAGCTTCAGAACCATCAGTCGTATCATAAACCGAGAAGCGCATATCATTGTTGCCGCCGGCATCGTTGTAAATAACAAACACCTTATTGCCTAAGACAACAGGAGCAACAGCAAAAGTCTGGCTACCCGTCGGCAGGCCACTGCCAATCTCAATGGATTTGGTAAAGTCACACGCCCCACCTTCCGCTTCCCAAATATCGGCGACAGCACCAGCAGTCGAACTGCTAATACCAAAGACAAGATCCCCATTCCCGGCCGCCGCAATATAGGCCAGGTCTGTACTAACTAAGGAGCCCAGGTCGCCACTCTCACAATGAGTTCCAAGGGTGTGGCCAGGACCCCAAGCACTAGTAGTGTCAATATAGCGGTAATGGAACGAGTCATCAGGGTTTGCTCCCTTATCATCAATCCAGGCTATCCAAAGTCGACTGTCACTCGCATAATAGAAAGAACCTTGTCCGTGATCGGCAGTACCATCATCATCAATGTCGATTGGAGTACTCCAATCGACATCCGCATCACAACCACTACTTTGCAAACAGCGGCTATAGTTAACGTCATCCCCAGGATCGCTCATGACATACCAAGCCGATGATGCATAAGCAATCTTGCGCTGAACGGAGCCAAAGTCAACTTCATCGGCGGCAGGGCTGCTTATTGTGGATTTGACCAGGGTGGGATCAATCACCACTGGAAAAACTCTTTTTGGATCAGCCAGCCATGCCTTTCCCTCTTGAGTCAAAACCTTTTGGAGTCTGTAACCAAGCTGTTCTTTTTCAAGCTTATATTCCAAGCCTTCGCTCCTAATCTCAGGATTGTTCTCCTCATACATATAGGGCTTAGAAAAGTAAAAAAGCGGGTGGCCTCCCTCTTCAGGCGCAATTTGAATTTCATCTCCAATTTTGGCCATCACTAAATCGGTTAAGCGAATCCTTTCTTCAAGAGAATCAAACTCTTTGTACTCATTAAGAATAAAGTATTCTTGCAGCTTACCGTTTTCAACAATATAACGGAGATCTATTCCCTCGAAAATACTCTCGTAGGTATAAACTGCCCCCTCTTTGTAAGCCTTATCTGGATTGGGATGGCCCAAACCTTCAGCGCCGAGAACTGTCATCTCCACCTCTTTATGGTTCTCTTTTACCCTCACTCTCGGTTCAGGATGGAAAATATATTCGAGGTTCTCAAAGGACCCTCCGTAAGTTTGGTTTATAGGCGCCGTGATTTCCTTTTGAGAAACCTCCTCTGAAGCTGGAATTGGGCTTCCCATGCTCTTGAAACCAATCGATGAAGCAGAAGCTGGTGTGGTCATTAAGGGAATAAAAGGAGCAACGATGAGCATAAAAATGGTTAATAAACTAACGCTAACAACCCCAAGATTGCCGACTAGGCGGATTCTCCTGGGCTTGATTTGAAAATTATTGAATTGATTATTAGCCGTCGCCAAAGCCACATGAGGGTTGTTTAACCAAGCTAAACGATCATTTGCTTGAATGGTAACCACGGCTGGTTCTCCTCTTCTGCCTGGTAAAATCCCAGCAATCCATCTATAAAATTTGCCTCGGGTAAAGATGTCAGTGATCTTACCGCTCTTAGGGGTTCTAAACCAAGTTCCCTCTTCTTTCTCAA
>CAZZHA010000006.1:5225-30831 GCA_964653685.1 uncultured Gammaproteobacteria bacterium | reverse complement strand
AGGCGCAGCAATATATAATTCATCATATATTGAAACCCAGATAACTATCTCAGCAGGCCTCTTTTTTGGCTAAAAACGAATTATTTTAGAATATTGGAAGCTGTCCAAAGAATAATCAAACCACCAATAATAACAAAAACCCAATCTCTAAAAGTCATTTGTCTTATTCCTTTTTTAAAAATCTTGATGATTTTATAAAAAAACCAACCCAGAATTATTAAAGTGGTTGGCCAAGTAATTAAATTAACGAAAATCTCAACTTGGTGTCGGTAATTTCCCAGAAAATAGCCGACTGGTCCCCAAACTAAAACCCAGAAAATAATCGAGAAACTAATAAAAACTAAATATTTCTTATAGGGAACACCTAAAACCCCGGCCGCGGTCGAAACAAAAGTGGCAAAGGCGGGAATAACGTGACCGAAAAAGAGAGCTTTTTTATCATGCTTCTTCATCAATTCCTCACCTTTTTTTAAGCCTTTTTCCATCCCCAGCCAAAGAAAAAAACGGTACCAACCATGTTTGCCCAGAAAATAATTAAGATTATCGCCAATAAACCAACCAATCATCGCCAAAACTAAAACATAAGGCAAAGAAAGAATCCCTTGGCGAGCATAAAAAGTGGCCAAGAGAACAATAAAGGTGCCTGGGACCTGCCAGGAAAGACCAAAAATTGTTTCTAGAATGGAAAAAAGAAAAACTAGAGGATAGCCATAAACAATGTAATATTGTTCAAAAAAAGCAATAATCTCTGTACCCGAGGGCATTTGTCTTTACTCAACCCACTGAAAACTTTCAGTCAGTTGAATCAGTCTAGAATCATTAACTAATTGTTTCAAATCCTTTTCTGGTGCCTCTTTGATTGGTGTTTGAATCACTAAGATATAACTGCCCTGTCTAAAAGCCATGGCGCCAATACCGGTGGGCGTTAAACCGCCTTGGGGCAGAACGAACTGAAGAGCTTCTTGGCCATTAATTTCTGTTTCCTGAGTCCAACTAACGCTATCGCCAAGATCAAAATAGCCGCGGACAAAACTGCCTAGGGAAATGGGCGAAGGTTGATCATAAATATTGATAGGATAAACTTCTCCACTAGGGTTTAAACTAACAGTGTAGAGGTGTTGTTGAGGCGGGGTAATGCGTTCTTCCTTAGGCAAATCCCAATCAGCCGGATAAGCCAGAGAAAAACCAAATTCTTCATTAGTATATTGGGTGTAACTTTGGTCTTTTTCTAAACCTGAATTTGTTTTAAAAGAATCAGTCTCTGTCGAAACTCCGGAAGTAATGGCTGGTTTTTTAATTAGAAGTCGACCAGTTAAAGCCGCCAAAGTGAGGCTGCCAATAATTAAAACAAAGGCGATTAAAATAATTAAAATCAAGCTTTTTTTATTCATCGCTTCTCCTTTGTTCTCAATTTTGCCATTTCTCTCTTAACTTCTACAATCAGGCTTCCCAAAACCCTCATTTGTGAATCTCGAAATTCGTTACCGTATCGCGCTGAGAACACTTTATCGCTTTTCTGGAGCTGACTATATTCCCCTGATACTTATCTAATTTTTCCTCAAGCTCCTCTATTTGATTCATAGAAAAATACTCAAGAAACAAAATCTAAAGAAAACTATTTCAAAAACAGCTTACTCGGTCGTTGGTTCTGGCGATTCTTCCTTAGCAATAGGTTCTTCACCCGCAGGCGGTGAGGACGCTGGTGATTCTGTTGGCTGCGGTGTTGATGGTGTCTCTAATGGCATCTCTGAAATTGGGGCTGATGATGGTTCGTCTGCTGATGACGACGTCGGTTCAGGCGCTCCTGCTACCATACCGCCAGCTTCTCCTTTCCAGGCCGGCATATTACTCATTAATTGATCAGTTAACTTTTCCGCTTCTTCTTGAGTTTTACCTTGTTTCTGAACATAAAATTGAACCATCTTGGTTCGCACTTGGTCCTTAGGTAAAAGATTGCCTTGGGCATCAGTACAATACTTGCAAAAGGGACTATTGGCATCACCGCCACCATGATCCTCGGGTTTGTCCATGGGCATACCGCATGATTGACAATTCAGATTAATCACCCCCTTTCTCTTAATTAAAAACAAAAATAATAAACAAACCTAACTAAAATCAATCCTAACATTAATGAAAATTAATTGGCAAGTCTAAAAAGTGAAAAGGCTACCTGCTTTCTCATCCTAAGATGAACAGATAGCCTCTTTGGCTCTTTTTCCTCACTATTACTTGTTTCCTCATACTCTCGCTGGTTGTCTTGCCGGCTCGGTTTCCCTTAGAAAAACAATCGTTGTCAGTGCTCCTGCAACTATGCAGAAAACAAGGAAACCTACAATATACAAACCCTTCGCGTTACCCGATAAGGCGCCGGTCTCAAACCAAAGAGTACCACCGATAGCTGGTGCTAGCCAGGCGATCGCTCCGAATACGAAGGCAGCGGCATCTCGATATTTCGAACCGAAGAAGCCGCCAGCGACGGATAGACAACCCGTAATGACTCCCACCATCATCCCGGCTAGGAGAGAAAAGATATTGACTGTTATCTGGGGGCCGCTCTGTCCCACGAAAACCACCAGGCCAACCGCCACCAGACAACAGAGAGAGAAAAGGGCTGGTTCGACGTACTTAAGTCGCCAGTGACTCGCCCTCTCGATCCGATTACCCAAATCGAGAACGTAGACCAGGCCATAGAACCAAACAGGGCCGGCGATGATGAGGGAAAGAACTATATGACGGGTTACAACCCAAAAGACGAAACCCACCAGAGCCGGTATTCCAATCTCCTTGAACAACGTCCATCTCAGTGATTGACATCTGAAGTTCTCCGTTGAACTAAGATAGAGCAACCAGCCTAGGCCTAATGCAATCAGGCCTACTATTGTCAAAACCAACCAAACAGCCAACATCTTCCTGTTCCCTCCTCTTTTTCTCTTTCCGTAATAGTGAAGTCAAAGAACCAACTATCTTATAGCAAAAATTGTAGGAAAAAACAAGGAAAATGAATTGAGGCTCCCATTTCAAGGTTTTCATTACCCTGCGGGTAGCCTCATATTGGCAACTCTGACAATCTCATTCCAATCGTCCTATTCTCTGGGCTACTGGTCTAAAGCAGCCATAACCATGAGGACCAGAATGAGAATAATAGGGCTTAAGAAAACCACCCCATAAACTAGACTAGTGATTGCCCCATATCCTAGAGAACAAACTATCAATCCGGCAGCAATGCAGGCGATGATCGGAATGAGGCAAAAGATGAACACGACTAGCCATGTTGGTGTCTGCGATGGAAGCACACTGGCAGACATCAAAAGGAGGATGACATAGACCACCCACCAGAGAACGAGTGTTACTATTACCTTTCCAATCTCTAACCACATCTTTCCTCTCCTTTCATCGTCTCTTTTGAAATGTGCCAATTAATTTTCAAACAGTTTCCCACTAAAAACGCCTTTGTTTTTAGTCAAAACTGGAGTTACCTATCTATCTTATAGCATGAACTTTTAGGATAAGTCAATCAAGATGGAGTTTTTTCAGTCGTTTTTGGTATTCTTTTAAAACCCAATCTCTGGCGTCTTGGGGATGAAAGCGAATCCGACCGGCTTCAATTATCTCGGTTGTTCGTTTAGGTTCCATGTATTTTAGCTGAAGCCAACGCGCTATGGCTTCCAGTTTGGTAAAAATTGTTTTACCCATAAGTTTTTCTTAACAAATTGTTGATAAGTTTTATTTTTATCCCAAAGGGGTTTTAACTGACAAACTTCATGAGCTGAAAAAAGATCTCTTTCTCTCTTAGGAAGACTTAGATGATCTTCATCTAAAAACATATTGGGACAAATTTTGTTTTTGATTTCATTGGGACGGCGATAAAGTCCGGTTAAACGTAAAAAAGTAACTACCAATCCCCGACTGAGCCAGAGTCTGTTTTTAGTGGTAATCAAAAGCAGGTCAATATCATCGTCTTTGTCTGAATTTTCCATCGCTAAAGCGCCAGTGATAGCTATCAGCTTAATCGTGGGAATCAGCTTTAGCCAGTTTGCCACTTTTTTGGCAATTTTCATCTTTTCCTGACTCCATTTTTTTCTCTTCTTACGCAGAGGAACTATTACCTCTCTTCCTTTTAAAAAATAAAAATCACCTTTCTTAGTTACCAAAGGAGAATTTTCTAATTCTTGGTCAATCTTCAAGGAAAGAGACGAATCAGCAATTAAAAATTTAATAATCTCTTCCTTTTTCAGGGGGTAATCAAAAATGTCGGCATAAGCCAAGGTTTTTAAAATCGCTTTTTTAGCCATCTTTAAGGAGTCACGGTCGTTGCCAAACCATATTGAGAAAGAAGTTGATTTATCCCTGAAGCCGCTGTCTCTAAAGCTTTGGTTGAATTCTGACCTTTATTCACCGTATTAACCGCGTCTTCGAAATAACTGATTGTCTTGTCGTTAATACCGTTATCATAAGTCCGAGAACAAAGATACCAAGTCTGGGCTTGAGAGGCTTGTTCAACAAAAGGAGTTACTAAAGGGTTAGTTTTGGCCTGACTGGCCATTTCCACCCGAGAATAAGGTTCGCCAAAAAGACGAACCTTGGATTCGGCTTGATAAAGTTTCGCCAGGGTTTCCTTACTGGAGAGATACTTAAGAAATTCCCAAGCTTCTTCTTTAAATTGACCTTTATTATTAACGCCTTCAACCCAGAAACTCGCCCAGCTAATGTTCGTGCCCGCTAATTGGGGTGCCTGAACCACTCCAAATTCTAAATTAGGATTAATATTCTTAATCTCAAAAATGTCCCAGGAATAACCAAAATACATCGCCAGTTTGCCGTTGGCAAAAGCGAGCATCGAACTAGGCAAAGTTGAATCCCAAACCCGGTCTGTCCTACTAAAAATAGTATAAAAATCCAGAGCGTCTTCAGCTAAGGCGCCAGTGGGATTGGCTAAATCTGCCTCATTCTGGAGCATCATTAAACCTAAAATATCTGACCAATGTTCAATATTATTGGTTGTTCCGAGGGCAACACCAGCGGTTTGGATTTTACCTTCTTCATCGTGAGTTGCCAATTCAATCGCTGTTTTTCTTAACTCATCCCAAGTCGCAGGTGGAACTTTGCCGGCTGTTTGAAAAATATCTTTGTTATAGAAAAGAGCCAAAGTATCAATCTCTAGGGGAATTCCTAAATAGCCTGAACCAGAACGAAGATTAGTCGCCGCGACCGGATAAAAGGTCGATTCGTATTGGGAAGCGCTCATTACTTCAGTAGGCACCGAATCAAGCTGACCCTTGAGCATGGGTAACCAAGTGACGTGGAAACGGAAGATATCCGGCCCCTCACTTCGGGCAAGAGCTGATTGGAGCCGCTCCCGATATTGTTCTTTTGACTGCATCGAATAATTGACTTTAATACTAGGGTGATCTTTATTCCAATCATTAATGACCTCACGCATGACTGATTCTGGTTCCCACAAACCCCAGTAAGTTAGAGTCACTTCTTTTTGTTTTTGAAAGCGGGGCAAGCCGAATTTAACCGCTAAAAAAACAAGACCAATCACCACAATTAAACCCAAAATTATAGGCAAAATCTTTTTTAATCCCCCTAAAGGAGATTTACTTTGGGAGTGATAAGCTTGGACCGGACCTGAAGGCTCTTCTGGAATTTCTTCAGGAGGAGATTCAACTGGAGCTTCAGCTAAAGGTGGAACATTAGGAATTGGTATTTCGGCTGGCGGTGTTTCTGGTAAAGAGGGTTCGGTTGACAGATCAGTTTCTTCTGGAACTTCAGCCGTTCCGGGAATTTCAGTCATTGTCTCCTTCGATAATTCTTCTGCCTCGAGTGATGGAGTAATTTCAACTGCTGGTCTCTCTTCCTTCAAAGCTTCGACTAAGTCAGTCTCTTCTCCTGATTCCTCCTCTTCTCTTTGCCAAGGAGGCTTCACATTTGAATTTGAATCCGGAAATGGCTTTTCTCCAAAAGTTTGATCTTGGTTTGGGTCAGGCATATCTTAATGTTATCATATAAAAAATGAAGAACAAACTGCAAGCCATCCGTTTAAGGCTCTTGCTCTCGATTATTTTGGCGTTTATTGCCTTTCTGAGTTTGGTTTTTATTAGTTATCATCTTGCTTATTGGCAAAAGATTTATCCAGGCGTAACTGTCCTTGGTCAATCTGTTGGTAACCAAAATTTAGAGACTGCTAATTTCACTATCAGCCGGATCATTAATCAAGCTAGCCCTAGTGCTAACCTGACCTTAACTCTAGGAGAACAAACTTGGTCTCTGGAATTAAGAGATCTCCAATACCAACCAGAAAAAACAGCCGAAAAAGCCTGGCAGATTGGTCGGAGCAACAATCCTCTGAAAAATCTCCAAGAAAAATATGAGGCCTGGCTGGGTAAAATTAACCTTCCTTTGGAATATTCACTAGACAACGCGGCTCTTGATGAACAATTAGACCAAATCGCTGATCAGGTCTTTGTCCCGATGATCGAGCCGGCGATTAAAATAGACGCCCAAAAGCAAATTCAGATTGAACCTGGAAAACCAGGCTTAAATTTAGATAAAATCAGATTATCTTCAACGATTAATTCTCGATTAACCCATTTAAACTTTGAATCCATTGAATTGCTAACAATTCAGATTTCTCCCCAACTAACTGAAAAACAGATAGAAGAAACTCGATCCCGGGCCGAAAAATTCCTTAACAAAAAAATCACCCTTATCAATAATGAGATGACTTGGGAATTAAATGATGAACAGCTTATCCAACTCCTTTCTTTTACTAATGGTTTTAACCAAGAAAAGATTGCCAGCTGGTCAGCCAATCTTGCTTCAGCCATCAACCATCCACCCCAAAACGCCGCTTTTGAGTTTAATCAAGGCCGCGTCACCCAATTTCGAGCCGCTAAAGATGGTCTTAGTCTTGAAGAGCAAAAAACCATTAATTTGATTGCTCATTCTTTAGCTGAATTGGAAAATAATAAAGAAACAATCACGACTCAACTCCCGATTATCATCACGCCACCCCAAATTACTACGGCCGAAGTTAATAATCTTGGCATCCAACAATTAGTTGGTCGGGGGGTCTCTTATTTCCGAGGCTCAATCAGTTCCCGAATCCACAATATTCAATTAGCCGCCTCAAAATTAAATGGTCTATTAATTGCTCCAGGCGAGACTTTCTCCTTTAATCAATCATTAGGTGAAGTCTCACCAACTACCGGTTTCCAGCAAGCTTATATTATTAAAGAAGGCCGGACAGTTCTGGGTGATGGTGGTGGCGTTTGCCAAGTCTCTACGACTCTTTTCCGAACTGCCCTAGATGCTGGCTTACCTATCATTGAACGTCAGGCTCATGCTTACCGCGTCGGCTACTATGAACAGAATTCGGCTGTTGGCTTGGATGCGACCGTTTTTGATCCAACAGCTGACTTAAAATTTAAGAACGACACTCCAACTTATTTATTAATCCAAACCCAAATTGATACTAGAAATCAAAAACTAACCTTTGAACTTTATGGAACTCACGATGGCCGAAGCGTCATCATCTCTAAATCAAGAATTTGGGATCAAGCGCCACCACCCCCTGACCTTTATCAGGATGATCCTACTCTGCCGGCTGGTCAAATTAAGCAGATTGATTGGCAAGCCTGGGGCGCGAAAGTTGCCTTTGATTACCGAGTCGAGCACAACGGCGAAATCCTCCAAGACCGAACCTTTTATTCTAACTATCGTCCTTGGCAAGCAATTTACCTTCGAGGTACTGGCAATTAGTAAAATAAATTATAATAGCAAAAAAATGAAAATTTTAGGGATTGAAACTAGCTGTGACGAGACAGCTGCCGCCGTGGTCGAAAACGGCACTAAAATTCTCTCAAATGCGGTTGCTTCTTCGATCAAACTTCACCAAAAAACAGGTGGGATCATTCCGGAAGTAGCTGCCCGAGAACAAATCCGATGTATTATTCCGATTATTAAAGAAAGTCTTAAAAGCAGTCAAGAAATTGATGCTTTAGCCGTAACGGTTGGCCCAGGCCTAGTTGGTTCTCTTTTAGTCGGCGTCGAAGCTGCTAAAACTTTAGCCTACGTTTGGAAAAAACCAATTGTTCCTGTTAATCATCTCCAAGCCCACCTCTACGCCAATTGGTTAGAAAAAAAGAAACCTCAATTTCCAGCTATTGGCCTAGTTGTTTCTGGCGGCCACACTGATTTAGTTCTCTTAAAAAACCATACCAAAATAAAATGGCTTGGTGGAACCCGTGATGATGCGGCTGGTGAATGCTTTGACAAAACCGCCCGCCTTCTCGAGCTCGGTTACCCTGGCGGCCCTAAAATCGCCAAATTAGCTGAAAAAGGTAATCCTCAAGCTTATGATTTACCCAGACCAATGATTAGTCAGGATAATTTAGACTGTTCCTTTTCTGGCTTAAAAACCGCGGTTATCAACCTTAAAAGAAAAAAGAAAAAGATTAACAAAGCCAATTTAGCCGCTTCTATTCAGCAAGCAATTATTGATGTTTTGGTTAAAAAAACAATCAAAGCAACAAAGAAACATCAAGTTAAAAGTGTCCTTCTCGCTGGGGGGGTAGCAGCTAATCAACAATTGCGAGAACAAATGGAAGTTCAAGTTTCTAAATTAAAACCCCGGGTTAATTTTTTTGTCCCTTCGCCTCAACTTTGTACCGATAATGCTGCCTATGTTGCTACCCAGGCTTTTTTTAATTGCCGACCTCTTCCTTGGCAAAAAATCCAAGTCAATCCTAGTCTTAGTATTGAAGAAATGGTAGAATGATAGGCATGGATAAAACCTACCAACCTCAAAAAGTCGAAAAGAAAATCTATCAATTTTGGGAAAAAGGTGGCTTTTTTACACCTAAAATTGATCCCAAAAAGAAACCATTTACTATTCTTCTTCCTCTACCTAACGCTAATGATCCCCTCCATATGGGACACGCCATCTTTACGGTAGAAGATATTTTAACTAGGTATCATCGAATGTTAGGCCAGCCTACTCTTTGGCTACCAGGGGGTGATCACGCAGGAATTGAAACCCAATTTGTTTTTGAAAAAGAACTGGCAAAAAAAGGCAAAAGCCGTTTTGACTTCGATAGAGAAACACTTTACCAAACGATTGTCGATTTTACAGAGAAAAATCGAAATACCAACAAAAAAGAATTAAGAAAGATGGGCTTTTCTCTCGATTGGACAAGATATCATTATAGTCTTGAACCTGAAATCCTCGAGTTTGTTTTTAAAACGTTCAGAAAATTGCATCAAGATCATTTGATTTATCGAGGAGAGAGAATCGTTAATTACTGTACCCGCTGTGGCACAGCTTTTTCCAATTTAGAAGTTAAATATAAAGAAAAGAAAGATCACCTTTATTACCTTGATTATGGACCTCTTCAGATTGCCACTACCAGACCAGAGACAATTTTTGCTGATGTTGCTGTCGCAGTCCATCCCGAAGACAAAAGATATAAAGAAATTATTGGGAAAAAAGCCATTATTCCCCTGATCAATAAAAAAATTCCGGTTATAACCGATGATGTCATTGATATTAAATTTGGCACCGGGGCTTTAAAAGTAACGCCTGGTCACGATCAAATTGACTTTGAGATCGGCCAAAAGAATAACTTAAAAATTATCAAGGTCATTAATCAAGAGGGAAAAATGATTAATCTCCCCAAAAAATACTTGGGCATGGACATCAATCAGGCTCGAGAAGAAACAGTTAAGGATCTAAAAAAAGAAAAAAAATTAGTAAAAACCGTACTCCTTAAACACGCGGTAGGTTTTTGCTATCGATGCGGGACCACAATCGAACCACTGACCATGCCCCAATGGTTTGTTAAAACCAAACCCCTGGCCAAGCCTATTATTAAAGCAGTCAAAGAGGGCAAAACTAAAATTGTTCCTAAAAAACGATTTGAAAAAATGTTTTTTGACTGGATGGAGAATATTCACGACTGGAATATTAGCCGACAAATTGTTTGGGGACCAAGAATCCCTGCTTGGTATTGCCTAGACTGTAATCCAGAAATAGTTATCGATTTTCTCGACAAAAAAAATAAAAAGACCTCAGGTAAATATAAAGATTTAAAAGAAGTGTTCAGCTTTGCTGAAATCAAAAAAGGTCTCCAACAATTAATTGCTCCTAAAGAAGCGTCTTATTCATTAGATAACCAGTCTTGCGAAAAATGTAAAGGTAAAAATATTCTTCAGGAGACAGATACTTTTGATACGTGGTTTCTATCTGGACAGTGGCCTATTTCTACCTTAGGTTTTCCTGATAGTCAAGATTTCAAGTATTTTTATCCGACTTCTGTCTTAGATACACTTTGGGATATTCTTTTTTTCTGGGTAGCGCGAATGATGATGCTTGGTTTTTACATAACCAAAGAGGTTCCCTTCCGCGTAGTTCATCTTCATGCGCGAGTGGTAGATGAACGTGGACAAAAGATGAGCAAAAGCAAGGGGAATGTTATCAGCCCAACAGATATGATTGAAGAATATGGGGCCGATGCTTTAAGGATGGCTCTGACAATTGGGGTCTCGCCAGGAAGCGACGTGGTTCTCTCCGATAATAAAGTTAGAGCCATGAGAAATTTTGCTAATAAAATCTGGAATGCCAGTCGTTTTGTTCTGGCTTATGAAGGTGAAATTAAATCAGGTAAGAAAAATAAAGACGATCAATGGATTCTTAAAGAATTAGACAAAGTTACTAGACGAGTCACTAATTTAATTAATCGCTACCGCTTTGATTTAGCCGCTGAAGAGATTTATAATTTTTTCTGGCATACTTTTTGTGATCAATATCTTGAAATGGCCAAAAAACGCCGCGACGAAGCCCAGCCTACCCTGCTTTATACCCTAGAAACCAATCTTAAACTCCTCCATCCCTTTATGCCTTTTATCACTGAGGAAATCTACCAACGTCTGCCAAAACATAATCAAGCTCTCATTATTGAAAAATGGCCAAAATTCCCAAAGGACTCAAAAAAGTAAAGATTCAACCAGTTAAGCCCTGGTTCGCTAACAAAATTGCTGAAGCTAGGAAGCTAAGCGAACACCAGGCTGCGAGAGCCGCCCGTCGCTGGGGTGCTCCTGCGGGTGTGGCAATCATGACTTTGATCATTTTTGGTTCTCTCTTTACTTCTAAAGATAATTTCCAAAAAGTTAAAGACAATCTCCTTAAAAACCCGGACGATTTCCAATCACAAATTACCATGGCAGAGACACTCTTAGCTAACAATCAATTTGAAGAGGCGGAAAAGGTTCTTCTTTTAGCGGAAAGTCAAGTAAAACAAACTAATGGCCAAATTCTCGGTAAGCAAACTAATTTAAAACTTGAAGAACTTTGGCAGAAGAAATTTTACTCGGATCCAAATGATATTGAAAAGCTCATTATGGCTTGGGAAAAAATTATTGAAGAGAAACCTGGTTATCGTGACGGTTATCTTCAGCTCGCTTATCTTTATTATCAACTTTACGAGAATGAAAAAACAGAAGAGTATCTTAAAAAAGCGATTGAGTTAGATCCGAATTATCAACCGGCAAGAGCGCTTAAGCAGTTAATCCAATAATTAATCTTTTATTTATTATCTGATTCTTGACCCTTTTTTTCTTTTACTGGGTTTTCTGATTCTTTAGTTGATCCTTTAGAAGGCTGCCTTTCTTCCTCTTTTTCGACTGGTTGTTTCGCTTCTTCTTCAGATGGCTTTTTTTCAGCCACTTCTTCGACTGGGACTTCTTCAGGTGACGGAGCAATTTCCTCCTCTTCAGCTAGTGGTTCAATCTTAGCTAAAACCTCTTTCTCTAAAACTAATACTTTGACTCCTTTTGGTACCTTTAGGTCGGCAACAGAGACAACGTCATCTACTTTTTCTAAACTTGAAACGTCCAACTCTAACTTATCGGGTAATTCAGCCGGTAAAGCTTCAACTTCTACTTCAGTTAAGGGCTGAATTAAAATCCCTATTTTCCCTTTAACGGCAGGTGATTCGCCAACCAATTCAATCGGAACTTCTGTAGTTACTTTCTCTTTCAAATCTACTTGATAAAAATCTACATGAAGGGGCTGATCGGTCACCGGATCGAGCTGAACATTATGAATCAGAACTGGGCGAGGCGTCTTCTCATCTTTGATCTTGAGTTTAACAATCCCTGTTTCTCCTGTTTCCCCATAGGCATCAAGGAATAACTTAAGGTTAAGCTGAACAGCTAGAGACTTGACCTTCTTGCCATAAATATTCGCAGGTAATAAATCCTCTTTTCGCAAAGATTTAACTTTTCGACCAACAACTTTCCGTTTTTCGGCAATTAATTTTATTTCTTCTTTTTTCGTCATAACAAGCTCCTATCTTAGCATCCTTCTCCTCTTAAAACAAGAGTTAAGGAAAGCCTCAAAAGGAAACCTCAAAAACTAAATCCTGATTGAATTGAGGAGTAAAAATCACTAATCCTGAAGCTAAGCTTGCTTCTGGATGAGTCGAAACTACGATCGTCCCTGATGGCGGAACTAACCAAAGATTAAAAATTTTATCCTCAATACCCGGTTGCTTCTGGAGGTAAAGTAAATACTGATTGCCGGAATCTGCGGGTAACTTGTCAGCTAATTGATAGCTTATCTCGACTGTCTTTTTAGTTTGAATCGGTACTTCCACTAGAAGACCAAAAGATGATTTTCCTTTTTCCTCAGTCTTATCAATTTTATCTTCATCGATTTCCTTCCCATCAATTACCACTCGCCTAAGCATTGTCTCCAGTGGCGTTAAAATCCGGAGATAATTCTTATAATCCCCCGCTGGAAAAACTTCTGACTGACTCTGATTATGATAATCAATTCTTAGGACTTCCTCCACCTCTCCAGTCGAACTAAATTTAACCTGATGAGTTAGATTTCTCTTAACAAAATAGTTAGCTTTATTGACACCATAATTAGATTCAACAATCATCAAATAATCAACCAAACACTTACCCTTCTCAATTAAACAATTGACATTTCTTAACCCCCCATCCCAACTTAAATCAGCTAAAATTTTTGCCGCCTCCTGATTATTAAGGAAAATCAACAAATCCTTTGACTCGAGCGATTGATAAAAAGCCCGGCCGAGAGCCAACCATTTATCACTCCCGGCTGTTCGAATTTCCTCAAAAAGGGCATTGGCTAAAGCTCCCAAAAAATCTCTTTTCTGAGTAGATCCGGGAAAGAAATTAACTTCAGAATAATATTCAGCTCTCTCAAAAAGGTTATCAGCATTAATTTCCTCCTGGTAATCAATTAATTTAACTGATCCGATTGTTTGTAAAATACGCTGGGCTAAAAATAAATCAATGCCAATAACTCCATCCACTTTCCTGCCAATTTCCTTTTCTAAAAACCAACTTGCCCGACTGGCAGAAACAGGAAAGTCCGGACTGAAATTAGAATCACGAAGATACCAACCGGCTTCACCAAGATAACGACGAATTGGTTCTGGTGGTTCAACATGGCCCTTAAGTTGACCGTCCGCAGAATAAACATCCAACACTTGAAAATCAATCAGCCTCCCCTCTTCTAAAGTTGCTAGAGCAAACGAACCGATAAAACCACCCGTTGGCCTTAATTCCATGTTATTTTGAAAGAGAATTAAATAAGTTTTCTTGTTATAAACACCGGCTAAATCTGGCAATAACTTAACACCTTCTTTGGTTTGTAAAAGCATCTCCCTAACAGACTTCAAGTTCTCTATTGGTTGATTATTAAATCTAGTAGCCAAGAATTGTTGAACTCTGGGTTTTGATTTTAATTGGCCCTCAAGATAAGATAATTCACGATAAGCCGAATCGATCTCAGCACTAATTTCAAAAGATAATTCTTGAATATCAACTTTTTGATTTTGAAAAATCGCCTGACCAACCTGACTCATCTCTTGAGCGATTTCACCTAGAATAACGACACTTCTGCCAGCCTGCTGACCGAGAGTCAAGTAACCTTCTATTTTATTTTGAAGTTTTCTTTGCCCTACAAAAGTAAGCAAAGGCCCGATTGATTGCAAATTTTCTTGAGCCCGAGTGAAATCTCTTTTAGCGGCATTAGCCGAGACAGTCGTCTTAGTGAAATTACCAGCTAAAGTATTTTGATAGGCCGCATAGAGATTTTTAATCCCCAAAAGGCTATTGAGAACTAAAAGGCCTGGCAAAGAAAAAACAATGAGTAAGAAGATTAAGGTTAAACCAATGATTAATCTTTTCTGTCGGCTAATTGAAAATTTTTTCTTTTTCTTGACCTTCCTTTCTTCTTTCTCAGTCCTTTCTTCTTTACTCTCTTTATCTTCTTTCGTCTCTCTTTTAACTTTTTTTTTAATTCTTTCCCGAAAATAAACCAAGGTCTGTTCTAAACCTTCACTTAAGTTAATTTTTGGTGTCCAATCTAAATTTCCTCTTCTACCTAAATCTGGGTCTAGTTCAAAAACAGGAAATTCTTCCTCAGCAACATATTCTATCTTTAAATTTTGACCAATAATATTTTGAAGTTGATGAGCCACTGATAAAACGGTTTCCTCCGTAGGATTCATAAAATTAAAGATTTTTCCTGAGGTGCCCGAGCTAAACATTGCTTTCGAAAGACCGTAAACAACATCACTGATAAAAGTTGGTCTAATTCTTTGGGAACCATCCCCCGGGATAGCCAGAGATTCATCTTTAACTGCCTGTTTAATCAGTTGGGCTAGAATTCCCCCTTGTTCTAAATTCATCCTCGGTCCGTAGACCCAATTGAGACGAACAATTCGTGCGTCTATCTTCTCATTATCCATATATTCGCTCACTAAGGCCTCGGCTGAACGCTTGGCTTCGGCAAAACTGGCCATTTCCGCTGCCGAACCTTGACCAAAATAATCAATTAATTTTTGAGTCGAGATCTTGGCTTCAAAAACTTTGGGACTTGATCCAAGTAAAAATTTAGCCCCAGTTTCTTCAGCCAATTTTAGAAGGTTAATTGTTCCAGAGACATTAGTTAAGAAGGTCTCCAGAGAAAAATCACTTTCACCAACATAAGGTTCAAGGGCGGCTAAATGAAAGATATAATCAAGGCGACTAATTTCTAGATTGAGTGTTTGATTGAGATTTTGTTTCACAAAAGTGAAGTTTTTGTTATCAAGAAGATTGGCAATGTTTTTTTTGGAGCCGGTGATTAGATTGTCAAGACAGATAACTCGACAATTTTGTTGGAGAAGCAACTCACTAAGAAAAGAGCCGATAAAACCCGCACCGCCTGCCACTAAAATCAGTGGTCTATCTTGAAGACTATCTGAATTGTGAAAAAATTTTTGGGTCATTAATTTTCTCTAATACCATCATAATCCAAAAAAAATTTTTGTTCAACGAAAAAGCCCATAAGAAAAACTACGGTCCCGCACGTGAAAGAGTAGTTTAATATATTAAAGTAGTCTTTTGTTAAGAGTTTGATTGACTAAAGTATCGGCCAATGAATTTTCTTTTCTAGGAATTAATTGGTAAGAGACACCTCTCTCTAACTCTCTTTCTAATTGACGAACTTTAATAATTGAGTTCCTCATTTTAACTTCTTTAACTTTAAAAAGACCATTAAGCTGATTAACAACTAATTTTGAGTCAAGAAAAAATTGGACGCCACCAACCGAAAATTTGGACTTATTCACTAACCATTTTAAAGCCTCAATTACTGCCTGATATTCGGCGACATTATTAGTGGTTTTACCAATATATTTTCCTTGTTGATAGATAGTTCTCCCCATCTTATCTTTAACAACAAAGCCTATTGCCGCTGAACCCGGATTGCCCCGGGATCCACCATCAGCGAAAACTAAAAAATCTTTTTTCATTTCAAAAAATCTTACCACGATTCTTAATAAATTCAACTATTGTTTTTGGGAATTGAAAAGGTGAGGGAATAATTTCTAATAAGCGGAAAATAAAAATTGTTGTAATTAACAAAACAATTCCCTCAGTAAAAATGGTGACGACCGCTGCCCCATAGTAAGAAAACTGAGGTATAATCAAAGCATTACTAACTACGTTAAAAATTAAAGCTCCAAAGGCAATGAAAAAATAACGACGCTGTTTCCCTAGGGCGACAATGGTATAGCCAGTTAGATGATTAAAATAGGCCAAGAAAAGAGCTATGGCCAATAATCTTAAAACAATGACAGAATCGCCAAATTCCGAAAAACGCTTCTGGGTGATTAATTTAATAGCCAAAGGGGCAAAAAACCAGATACTAATCATTGCTGTCAAAGACATCAATAATAAAATGTCAAAAGACTTCTGATAAATATTTCTTACTTTTTCTCTCCATTTATTCAAATCAGAATAGCGAGAGAGAATGGGAAGGAGAGCAATCATAAAATAAGCGGCTCCCAAAATTAAAACATCATAAATCCGATAGGCGGCCGCATAAATTCCCACTGCCCCACTGCCTTTAATTGAACCCAACATAACCGTATCAATTTTATTATCAATAGTAAAAATCAAAAGGATTGCTCCCATGGGAAAGGACTCAATCAATAATTGCTTGATAAATCCCCTATCGAACCGCCAATTAAGTCTAACTGTCTTAGTAACTAAGATAAAACCAATCACTATCCCTACCAAATTGGCTAAAACAATCGCCCCAATAAGTGAGATTAATCCTTGGCCTTGCTGGACCAAAAGAAAGCTGATTAACAAAATGAGAATGCTGGTTACTAAATCAATTACGGTTTGTTTTTGGAGTTGTAACTTAGTTTGAAAAATAACTAACAAAGAGGCTTTGATTGTATTGAGAATTAAAATTAAAGAACCAAGCATAATTGCTTGACGAACAATTAATGGTTGGTTTGTTCGAAGAGGAATAATAACCGCAGCGCCAACCATGATTAAAGCCGCCACTAAGGAAAAAAACATTCTCACCAAAAAGATATTAGCTAAAACTCGACCCTGTTTCTTTCTTTCCTTGGCTGCCTCGCGAGCACCAATCGTAGCTGTTCCCCAATCGGCAAAAGCTCCAAAGATAATTGCTAAGGCAACCACATACATATAATTACCAAAACCTTCAGGTCCTAGATAACCAGTCAAAAGAATGGTTACCAATAAACCAAAAAAAACTGTAATCGCTTTAGTACCAATCTGGACAGCTGTGTTAAAAGCTACTTTCTGAGAGAGATTCATCATTCCCATGATAAACCAAAAACTACTGCCAATAAAAGCTGAGATTGTTGAAGAGTAAACCAATAATGATCAAAAAGACCTAATGACAAAACAACGCTGAGAGCCAAAATTAATTGCCAGGAGCCAGTTCTCAACAACCTTCTAAAAGTTAAGCCGAGAAGCCAGAAGAGAATCAAGAGCCCAATGAAACCAGTTTCAGCTAAGATGAGTAAATAAATATTATGGACTGGCTGTAGCCAGTAAGTTGTTCCGAATTGCTGCCAATAAAAAGGCAATTGGGGAATAAAATTATTAAAACCAATACCTGAAAGGGGATTAGCTCGTATCATTTTAATCGCTACTTGGGCTAGAGAAAAGCGCTGCCAAATAGTCTCCCTACCAGAGAGTGGTAAAGCGATCTGGTAGTAAAAGCCACTGATTAAAAGCAGGACAATAACAATGGTCGTCACCAAAGCTGATTTCTTCCTTTTCTGCCATTGATTTTGAACCACCAATCCTAAACCAACTAGAGTGCCTACTAACCAAACAGAGCGAGAAAAAGAAAAAATAATTGTGATCCCACCTAAAATTAAGGCAAACCAGGTGATCGCTTTTCTGAATCCTTGCCTTCTTATACCTAGGCCAATCAAAACCATTGAAACCAAAATAAAACCTGCCAAAACATTAGGATGGGAAAAAGTAGCGTAGGGTCGAAGAATCAAACGGCCACCAATAATGGTTTTAGCAATTCCGGGCGTAATCAAACTAAAATTCCTTTCTCCCAACCACCAAAAAAGACCACCAACCGTTCCTTGTTTAATAAATTGGGCTAAAGCAATTAAAGCACTATAAATTATTGCTCCACTTAAAGGAAGAATAATCTCGTTTATTTTATATTGTTCCTTGAATACATAGAATCCAAGAAAGACAAACTCAATTACTTTAACCAATTTGAAAATAGCCGCTTCTCTATTAGGAGCCAAAAGAGCATTAACCAAAAGAAAAAGAAACATTGCTAAAAACCACCAATTATTTTTCAACCAATCGATAGTTTTTTTCAATCTTAACTGAGATCTCATCTTAATCAACCAGAAAAGAAGAATGACAGAAACTAACAAGTCAGTTAAATAAATAGTTGGGGATAAATAATCAATCGGTAGACCTAAAACTTGGGTCCATTCTGGCCAGAAATGGCGACCGAGCTGAATGGGCAATAAAAAAACTAAAAGCCCAAACAAATAGCGATGTAATTTCATAACTTAGGCCGAACCACCACATACCGATTCCGGCCTTCTCCTTCAGAAACCGTTTCGATATCAGCCTCACCCGCTAGAACCAGATGGATTATTCTTCTTTCAGAAGCAGACATTGGTGGTAAAGATTGAGCCTCTTTAGAAAAACGTGCTTTTTGAGCCATAACCTTAGCCATCTTCTCTAAAATCTCTTGTCTTCTCTGACGGTAATCACCAACATTAACCGTTATCTTCACCCACTCTTCTTTTTGTCGATAAATAATCATGGCCACTATTCTTTGAATCGCTCTTAAGGTTTCACCATGATAGCCAATAAGGATACCAGGATCGTTGGTTTCTAGTTGAATCTGGTAGAGTTCCTCATCTGAACTAACATCTACTTCTGCTTCAATTCCAAGAAGGTTAAGGAGATTTTTAACAATTTCTTTGATTTCTGTTATTTTTTGATTTTTAGTTTTTTGAGCCATGGTTCCACGCCGCCCCAACCGCCAATAAAATATTGTTGGATAATCATTATCAGCGAGAAGGCAAACCAATAGAGAACCAAACCAGAAGGAAAAGAATAACCAATAAGAATCGTCAATAAAGGGAAAAGGTAGGTCATTTGAGTTTGCATTGAAGTCGCCATATCATCAGCTTTACCTGGCGTTTTGGCTGCTTCTTCTTGGGCAGTGGTTAAAGCTGGCATCATCATTTTCGAAGAAATTAACTGCGCTAAAGCGGCCGCTAATAAAAAGAAACCTGGCAGGGGAAAAGGCAAACCAGCGACTGGGAAAACGTCTGGCTTGGCTAAATCTAAGTACAAAAATTTTGTATTAATAACTGTTTCAATTGGTAATTGTAATTGAGGGTAAAGGATTTCGTTAAGTTTTTGAATAACATCCCCATCAGTTCTTAAGACTTGGATAAAAGCTTGGTAAAGAGCAATTAAAACGATTAACTGAATAATTTGGGGAAAACAGCCGGCAGCCGGATTGGCTCCGTGTTTTTTATAAAGATCCATTTGGGCTTTGGTATAAGCTTGTTTATCTTTACCATATTTCTTTTTAAGCTTTTCCAGCTCAGGTGCGAGTTCTTTCATTTTATTAGTCGCTTTCATTGAAGATTGAGTTAAAGGTAAAAGAAGAAGACGAATCCCAACAGTCAAAACAATAATCGCCAGACCAAAATTATGGAAAAGTAACTGGTAAAGAAAAATCAGAGCGTTAACCAAGGGTTGATATAAAAGCAAGTGCCAGAGTTCTCTCATTTTAAATTTAACAAAATAATTTATCTAACTGGATCATAACCTCCTTTATTCCAGGGATGACACCTTATAATTCTTTTTAAACCCAAAAGGCTGCCTCGGATTATACCATAGCGTTCGACGGCTTGATAGGTGTATTCGGCACAGGTTGGTTGAAAACGACAGGCGGCATCTGACAAGAAAAGGAATTTAAGAAGCGGTGAGCGAAAAAACCAGGATTTTTTGTAGGCTTTAATTAAAGCCAAAAAGACCTTCTTCATCTATTCAATTACCCCCACCTTAAGAAAAAGTTTCTTAATTTCCGCTTTAATCTCTTGATAATCAACATCAATAATCTTTTTTCTAGCTAAAAAAACAATATCAAAACTAGGTTTAATTTTTAAAGTCATAATCGTTTCACTTAATAATCTCTTCAATCGATTTCTTTTAACGGCTTTTTTATGAATTTTAGAGGAAATGATGAAACCAAAGCGTGTTGGTTGGTTTTTGCTAGATTTACTTACCTGGAGACTAAATAATTTTCCTTGAATAAGTCTGCCTTCTTTTTTAACTCGCTTTAATTCCGTTCTCAGGGGAAGACGGTGTTTTTTAGGTAACATTTAAACATTAAGTTTCTTTCGTCCTTTAAGGCGGCGTCTTTTAATAACCTTCTTACTATTCCCTGTCTTCATTCTTGCTCGGAAACCGTGACTTTTCTTTCTTTTTTTACTTTTAGGTTGATAGGTTCGTTTTGGCATAGTCTTAGGATACTAGGAAATAAATAAAGAAACAAGAGTGTTTTCCTTCTTGACATTCTGTGGATAAGTTGTTTAAACTGAAAGTCACCCCTGCTCCGCGGTAATTAATCTTTAAATATGAAATATGGAAAAAGATAAACTCTGGCAAACCGTTTTGGAGAATTTAAAACTTACTCTCTCTTCAGCTAATTTCGCCACTTGGTTTCCCCAAACATTCATCAATAAGGTAAAGGAAGTTAATAAAAAGCATCAGATTATCGAAATTGCTTCACCTTCTTCCTTTATTAGAGACACCATTGAAAATCGCTATTACGGTTTAATCAAAGAAGCCTTGGATAAAACAACAAAGAAAAAAAATGATTTAACCTTTATTATTAAACAGGCTAAGAAAACTAAAGATGAAACCGTAAGGGCGACTAAAGAAGGACCTCTCTTTGAAAAAACAAAACCAGAAAAATCGGCCGCTCAGGAAGCGATCATTCGGGCCGGTCTTCGACCAGACTTTAATTTTGAAACTTTTGCTGTTAACACCACTAACCAAATGGCTCATGCGGCTGCCATGGCAGTCGCTGACTCGCCTGGTAAGGCCTACAACCCGCTTTTCCTTTATGGTGGGGTTGGGGTTGGCAAAACTCATCTGATGCAAGCCATCGGAACGGCTGTTCTTGAACGCCGACCAAGGACAAATATTATCTACTGCATGGGTGAGGAATTCACCACTGAAATTGTGGACGCTATTCGGAAGAAAACGACCAAACAATTTAAAGATAAATATCGATCGGCCAGGATCCTTTTAATTGATGATATTCAATTTATTGCTGGAAAAACAACGGTTCAGGAAGAGTTCTTTCATACTTTCAACGCTATTTGGCGGGCTGGAGGCCAAATTGTGATGATTTCTGATCGACGACCTGATGAAATTAGTAATCTTGAAAACCGTCTTCGCTCCCGTTTTGAAGGCGGCTTAATTATTGATATCCAAGATCCTGATTTTGAGTTAAGAACAGCTATTGTCCTTATTAAAGCCCAACAGCGAAGAGTTAAATTGCCGATGGATGTTGCTCAGTTAATTGCCGGCAACATCACTTCTACCCGTCGTTTAGAAGGTTTTCTTGTTCGCTTAATCACCGAAACAAAAACAAAAAACGAACCAATTACTCCCGAATTGGCTTCAGCTATCTTAGGCACAACTAACACTGAATCAATACCCAAAAGAATTGTTAAACCAAAAGAGGTTCTGAGCGCCGTCGCCGGTTTTTACAGTTTTAAAAATCGCGACCTCTTAGGACCAAGAAGACCGAAAAAATTAGCTTTGTGTCGCCAGGTCTTAATGTATCTTCTCCGGACGGAATTAAAAATGCCTTTGATGGATATTGGTCAATTTCTCAATAATCGTGACCATACCACCGTGATGTATGGGGTTGAGAAAATTACTAAACTTTTACCTGAATCTGAAGATTTACGAGTGGATATTGTGGGGATAAAACAAAAACTTTATGGATAAAAATTCCCAGTTATTAACTTATCCACTAAAGAGTGAAAAATATTAACCAAGATTTAAACAAAAATAAAAACCGAAAAGTAGGTTAATTGTCAAAGAAATATTCACTTGTCAACAAGCCAACAACAACAACAATTATTAATAATGAGATTAGGTTCTTGAGGTTTTAAAGAATTAAAAGTAAAATTGGGGAGAAACTCTAAATGAAACTTTCAACTCTTCAAGAAAATCTTGCTAAAGGTTTAACGACAGCCAGTCGTTCGGTTGCTAGCCGAGCTCAGTTACCGGTTCTGAGTAATATTCTTCTAGTAACTGACCGGGGTCGGTTGAAACTTTCAGCTACTAATTTAGAGACAGGTGTTAATTATTGGCTAGGAGCTAAAGTTGAGAAAGAAGGGGCTCTCTCGGTTCCGGCTAAGGTTTTTACTGAATTTATTACTTCCTTACCAGCGGAAAAGGTTGAATTAGAAGCTAAAGAGAATAATTTGTTAGTTAATTGTGGTTCTTATCAAGCTGAATTTAATGGTTTAGCCGCCACTGAATTTCCCAAAATTCCTTCAATAAAAGGTAAGACTGATTTGAGTTTTGTTTCTACTGAATTAATTAAATCGATCAATCAGGTTGCTTTTGCGGCTGCTCAAGATGAAGGTCGGCCTGTTTTGACGGGCGTTTTGTTGGCGATTGAGGGTAAAAATTTAAGCTTAGTGGCGACGGATGGTTACCGTTTAAGTTTGAAAAAAATACCGAGTACTAAAGGGATTGCCCAATCTAAAGAACTGAAAAAAGGTTTGATTATCCCTTCGCGAACTTTGATTGAGTTAGCCCGAACAATTGGCGATTCTGACCAAGGAAAAGATATTGGTTTGACTATTACAGAGGAATCAAACCAAGCTATTTTTTCAACCATTGATATTGAAATAATCTCTCGTTTAATTGAAGGTAAGTATCCTGATTACAAACGGATTATTCCTGATAAAGGCAAAACAAACGTTATCCTTGATACCATTGAATTGACCAGAGCCATTCGAGTGGCCGCCATCTTTGCCAGGGAAGCAGCTAATATTATTCGATTTAACATTGATAAAAAAGGTTTAGAAATTACCGCCAATACGGCTCAAGTAGGCCGAAACAGAGTTCGTCTTGAAGCTAAAGTCAGCGGTCCTGGCGGTAAGATTGCCTTTAATTCTCGTTATCTTTTGGATTTATTAGGTGTGGCTAATAGCGAGCAGATAAACTTAGAAATGGCTGGTTCTCTAAATCCAGGTGTTTTTACCATGGTAGGCGAGAAATCTTATCTTCACATTATTATGCCGGTTAGGGTTCAAGAATAAATTAAGATTAAAAATGTTCTTGAGTAGGCTTCAAATACTCTGAAGAAATAGCTGGAAGAATGAGAATAGCTTGGTAAAGATTGCTATCCCTTAGGATCACATCACCTTTTAAAAGAAAAATTGGCTGGTAATATTCTTGGATTTCAGTAGTTTCATAATAGGCAATTGAAATCGAGGAAATTTTAACTTCCCGGATTTCTTCTGAAAAAGGAATGGTTTTATAATCCCCGCCTTCGGTTATTAGTTCAATGATTTGAGCTTGGCCTTCTTTAATTTCACTAGTAACCTCTTCATAAGATTTAAGAGAATACTGACTGGCGACCTTCTGGTCTGTTTGGTGAAGCGAGAAAAAGAGATTAAGAAGATTAGTTTGGTTATCAACTTTAGCTTCAAGTAAATCTCGGGCTTGACCAATTCCAACTAGAGGATAGTCATTAAAACTAGATTTAAAAGTAAGATTAAAAATAGTGGCTTGGTCAAGATTGACAACTGGGTTTAATTCCATTCCTACAGGAACAAAGCCTTTGATTTCTTCAATCTCTAGCTTGCCTGTTATTAAACCCCAGGCGTTAAGTTTTTCAGCTACAAGATTACCAATTTTAGTAGAATCAAGAGTTTGATTTTGGACTAAGGGATTTTTGCCGACAAAAGAAAATTGGCCAGAAGAAAGACTGACTTTAAGGTAATTTTCTCCTTCCCGCCAGATAAGATATTTTCCTTCTTTTCTTTGCTGTTCTTCAGGTGTTCCCAGAAAACCAAGGTCAACAATCATTTTCGAAAGATGAGAGAGAATTTCTTCTTGGCTGAATTTTTTGATTTGATAAACCGCCAGGGATTTAGGGAAACTGGCAAAATCATTTTCTGAGAGTAAAACATCATAAATTGGTTCTTTACCCAATGGTTGACTTAACTCTGATTGGGGTTGAGGCAGAGAACCAAATTGAGGCGTTGGTAGGGGTTGAGAGGGTTCGGTGGTTGGTCGGCGAACAAAGCGGATGGCTAAAAGACTGGCAACCATTGCCACCAAAAGAACGAAAAACCAGTAGCGCTTTAAAAGATTAAAAATCGTTTCTTTTTTTATTGACATAAAGGTAAACCCTGACAAGCTTCTTCGGCGCTGCGGTATTCGCAGCTATCACTACAAATTAAATAATCACAAGGATCAGGCGTTTTAGTGCCGTCAATAAAGCAGTTTAATTCACCACAACTACTAAAGCCAAGGTGGAGATGACAACCAGTTGACCTGGTCCCCGTCGAGCCAATGTAACCAATAACGTCATCTCTTTCAACTGTTTGACCAGGGCTAACTTCCCAGGACTCTAAGTGGGCGTAAAGACTGTAGAGACCGTTGTGTTTAATGATTACATAATTACCATAACCATCAGCTCGACCAGCAGCCTGGACAGTGCCTTTGGCGGTTGGATAAACAGCAATTCCACAAGAACTGGTTTTAGGCTGAGGCGTCACGATATCGATACCAGTGTGATATTGACAACAAGGAATGGCGGCGATCGGATTGCTTCGGTAACCAAAATTTGATGAACAATAAGCCGCGTTTCTAATTGGCCACTGAAAGCTAAGACCGTCTGGTGGTTTGATCACGGGTGCTTCTTCTGGGGCAGGATAGGCTGGGCTGATCTCAGTTGGGCCAATTGGCAGAATAAAAGCACCAGCAGTGGTCATGACAATAAAAAAGGTTAAAATCATCGAACCGCCAATAATACTAACAACTAACCAAACAATGGCATTCGAGATCGGGGCAATAGTCAAGGAAGTAAAAAAAGCAATGACGCCACCACCCAAGCCACCGACAATCGAACCAGCGCTGGTAGCTCCCCAACCAATTAAACCGATAATTCCGACCGTAGCTGCGCCGACGCCAATAGCAACTAAAGGTCCAGAAAAGGAAAAGAGAGCGGCGATGCCTATTCCACCAAAGGCAAGAGTTAAAGCTTTTTCTGGGTCTCTAAAAACAACTTTAATTTTGTCCCAGAGACCTTGAAGACGATCTTTGACAAAATCAATGATTTTACCGACAACCAGACCAATAGCCGTGCCGACGCCAGGTGCTAAAGCTGTTCCGGCGGCTGTTAAACCAAACTGAACACCTAATTTAGTGGCGATCCAAGTGGCGGCTTTGGTGACTAATTTACTGCTTAAGATTTTTTTGGCAATCGGGGTGAAAAATCTTCCCAACGACTTTTGGTAAAGAGTGACACCTAATTGTTTAAAGGATTCAAAACGACCAAAAGAAATAAATTTAATGATTCGACTTGGTAAAGTAAACCGAATTATGTTTTTACCTGGGCCAATATTAATGGTCTCATAAATTCTGCTCCCTAGACCAATTTTATTTAGAACCTGATGAAGTCCCCAAGAATATCCACTTTCTTCTGACC
>CAZZHA010000006.1:0-5125 GCA_964653685.1 uncultured Gammaproteobacteria bacterium | reverse complement strand
CCAATTTTATTTAGAACCTGATGAAGTCCCCAAGAATATCCACTTTCTTCTGACCAATCAGGAGCCGGTGAGGTTTGGTAAAAGATGCCTGAAGCTTCGTCTTGGGCAAGGTGAAAGCTGGTTCGTTTAGGAAAGTTATACCACTGTTTGAGAATGGAGGCGGCCGGTTTGTCTTGGTAGTAAAAAGTTCTATCCGGACGAACGATTTTGATTTTTTGTTGGGCGCGGAATTTAAGGCCTTTATCCTCTAAATATCTAATAATGGGGTCGCTGTCTTTTAAGCCTAATTCTTTTAGCTTACTAACGGTGGTTTCAATATCTTCAGAAAAAATTCCTTTTTCAATCATTTCTCGCCATTCAGGTGTTATTTCAGGTGTTCCTGCTGCGATTCTCATAATGCCGACTGGTAAGGCATAAGGAATTCTTCTGACATAAGAAACACCAATTTGAGGTTGGAGCAAAGAATAGAGAGGTAGGGAAGCGATCCCGTCGGTCTCAAGGTTTAACTGTCTAATAATATCTTCAGGTAGTTTTAGGTCTTCTGGTTTGATTACCTCACCAGTAGAAACAGTTACTTTCGCGATTCGTTCTCGAGGGATTACAGCCACTTCTCTTGCTTGTTCCAAAGTGTCTTTAGAGGCTTCTTCAACAAAATTTTCGGCAACAACTTCTGGTTTTTTCTCTCCAATTCGCCTTAAATTTTGACTGATTTCTTTTTTGGTTTGACTAAGAATTTGATGATATTCTTCCTCAGTCAAAGCAGCCTTGCGAGCAATAGGTTCGAGTTTTTCAGTAATGTCTTCGGCAATTTCTTCAGTAACCGCTTCTTGAAGGAGAGGATTATCTTCAAACCTTTCTTTGATTTCTCCAGATTGTTCACTGATTTCCTGGGCAATCCTTTGCTGAAGGAGTCTAAATTTTTCTTGATAATCAAGCGGGGCTTTTTCTGATTCTAGAGTTTGGCGTTTTTCCAAGTATCTTTCATAATCTTCTCTTAATTCTTGATTTTTGACTGGATCAAGAACACTAGTTTTTAGAATTTCTTCCCGACCAGCAAGAAGATCAGCAATTTTATCAATTAGTTTGATAAGGAAGTCTTTGTCTTTAAGGCTAATATCAAGACTTTGAGCGGCGAAGACAACTTCGTTTTTGGCTTCGGTTTTGCTACCTAGTTCAGCCGGCCAGGTTCCCAATTGAAGAAAAAAAGCCAAACGTTGAATATGTTGGTAATACTCTTGAAGCTCTTCTTTATTCATCAATTAAATCATAGCAGATTACAACGGCGTTATCTCGGTTTTCTCTTCTTGGTTAGTGGGTTTGCTTTCTTGACTTTTGGTTTCCTTAGCCTCCTCCATTTTAAGCAGCTCCTCAGGTTTAGAGGTGATTAATTGGTGTTCTTCTTTTGAGGCCACCACTCTGATGGCAACATGATTAGGACCGGCAAAGAAAAGACCCTCGCCGACGTCAGCACTTAAGAGGAGATGTTTTTCACCTTCAGAGAGGTAAAAGATTTCAGTAACCTTATCAATGGCAGCCGGTGACATTTTCATTAAAGTTTGAATTGAAGAGTTTTGGACAATCGCTTTGCCGTGTTCTGAAACTAAGAAATCTTCAACGTCTTGGGTAATGGTAGTTAATCCCAAATAATATTTTCTGGCTCTTTTGGCAATTGAATAAAGAAAATTAGCTGAGTCTGGATATTGCATTAAATACCAAGCCTCGTCAACAACCAGAATCCTTTTTTTCATTTCTTTTTTAATCTTGGTCCAAATGTAATCCAGAATAATGAACATGGCGATTGGCCTTAAGGCATCTTCAAGGTCTCTAATAGAGAAGACGGTGAATTTATTTTTAATGTCCACGTTTGAGCGTTGATCAAAGATACCAGAGAAAGAACCTTTGACAAATTTTTCAATCCGGTCGGCTAAAGAGGAAGCTTCAGGTTCTTCCATACCTCTTAAGGCCTTATATAAATCTTCCATTAAGGGCGGTTCTTTTTTCTGAGTGGTTGGGTCTGGGGTAATCCCTTTCATTTTGTAAGTTAGGATTAAAGCTCGGTCGAGAACCGCCTCTTCAGTGGCCGAAAGATTACCCATAATGACTTTAAACAGAGAGTGCAGAGAAAGAATTTTTAGGCCTAATTCGTTTTCGCCTTCTTCATAAATCGCTGAGAGATCAAAAGGGTTAATTTTTGAAGGTGAATCAAAACCAAAGGTAATGTATTCGCCGCCAACCGCTTCGGCTAAAACTTTATATTCAGATTCAGGGTCAATGGCGATAATTTCCGTCCCAAACAAAAGAGAACGTAAAGCTTCAAGTTTGACCATGTAAGATTTCCCAGCGCCTGACTTGGCAAAGATGACTGAATTGGCGTTTTCCAAGGTAAAGCGGTCGAAGACAACCAAGGAATCATTATGTTCGTTAATCCCATACATAATCCCTTCATTAGCCGTTAATTCCGAAGAAGTGAAAGGAAAGGTGGTGGCCAGGGAAGTGGTATCCATATTTCGGGTGATCATCAGCCGGTCAACGCAAGTTGGGATGGTTGCCCGAAAGCCGTCTTCCATTTGAAGGGTAGCGTGTTTAGAAATGATTAGCAAAGAACCAAGAGCTGATTCAATTTCTTTGGAAGCTTGATTTAGTTCTTCGAGGGAATCGGCCGGAATGGTGATGTAAAGACCGAATTGGAAGAAACGTTCAGCCCCTTTAACCAATTGCTCTTGGAGAGTTCGGGCATCTTCAAGTTTGGCTTGGGTCGACGGATCAACAATCTTACCGCGCTGCATATCGGTTTGGATTTCCGCTTCCATTTCGGCAATCTTGCGCCGCAATTCATCGAGGATTGATTTACCTTCAACCGGATAAACGTACATCGCCACGTCCAGAGAATGATCAAAGTTGATCAAGGGCGCGAGCCAATTAGCGGCCACAAAACGGGGATAGCCGGCCACGAACAAAGTTCTGAAATATTTATTACCTATTTTCAAATGATCAAAGTCAACCTCAAGTGCACCAGGAGCAATCACGTCCTGAACGGAAACCATGCCTTCAGCCAGTTGGGTAATTGGATCGACGGGTAGTTTGGTTACCACTTGAGGTGATTCAGGCATTTTTCCTTTTTCTTCTGGCTTACCCTGAGCCAAGGACAGGCCGATCTTTGAAGATCCCCTTTTACTAATATCGCTGATTTTGTTAAGACCCGGTATTTTCATCTTTGTTAACAGCTTGTTTAACTAAACCATTAATTTGATTTCTAATTGAATCTTGATTTGGGATTGCCTCCTCGGTTGTTAATGATTGGGCGGTTGAGTTGATTGGTGTTGTCTCAATCTTAATTTCTCCTTGAAGTGAGGCTGTTCTTCTAGGTGGTTCGGCTAGACTTTCGATTGTTTCCGGCATTGTTTCTGAGATTGAACTTTTTTCTTGGGCTGTTTCCATGGCTGCTTCCATGATTGGTGTCTGGTATTGTTTGGAACCAGTCATTTGCTGACCTTTAACTTCAGGGTTGTAAATATTAAAGTAGAGCTGAATGAGTTCCTGAGTGTTAAGTTGTTTGCCTTTAAGACCTAAACGAGCTAGTTGTCTTAAAATATGATCCCTTTTAGGATAGAGGTTGGTCTTGGCTTTTTGAAGAATGTAGCTCTTGTCAAATGGGAGTTTCTTTCTAGAAAAGGTAGAAGTAAGGATTTGTTTGACACCTAGTTCTAAAGCACTCATGGGAATGATGAGGTAGAACTTTTTATCAAGAACATTGTTTCTGGCAACCGTTTCTTCGATAAACTGGCGGTATTTCTGAATCTGAATTTTAATCTCGTCTTTAGTTTCTTTTTCTTCGGCTCTTTTAATTAATTTAAGATAACCGGAAATATCTTTTCTTTGAGAGCAAAGAACAATTTGAATGGAAAAAGTGAGTGAGTTTAGAAGGCCGGCATAAGCATAGATGGTGGCTTCCTGTTCTCTTTCTGAAAGGAGACCAAAGTTAATCGCCGTGGTGGCAATCGCTAAACAACAGCTACCGTCTTTGAGGATTACAATCCCGTCTTGAATATCCTCAATATCAAGATGTTCTTGAGTTGAAGCCCTGATCGGTATTTTGGTTGGATCAAGTGTTTTGGGCAGGTTCATGGGTTTTTCCTTTGGTGCGAATCTCTAAGGGTTCGACGATCGCGCCAGTAAGATTGGTTTTAATAATATCAAATTGATAACCTTCTTTTTCAGCTTCAATTTCGTATTGACCGTTATCTAGGGGAGTGACGCTCCGGAATTGGCCTAATTTATTGGTTTTTAGGGCCCTAACTGGAATTCCTTGAGTATCTCTGATTTCTATAATCGCATTTTCAATAATTTTACCCTCAAGGTCAAGAACCATCCCCACTAGAGTATTGGGTTGAGTAGGAGCTTGAGGAAAAGGTAGTTCAGGACTGAATTTAGCTTCCACCGTGGGTTTTCTAGGTTGAGCTGGTTGTTTGGGCAAGACAAAAGGTCTTCTTTTGGGAGTAGTTGTTTTTTGAGGATAGCTAATTTTTGGTTTAAAAGCTGTTTCAGGCTTGGTTATTGGCTGGAAAGGTTGTTGAATGGGCGGAATCTTTTCTGTTGGTTGAGCCATATTCGTCGGCATTTTGGTTAATTGGAACATATTAAGAGATTTTTTAATAAAGTTTTCTTCTTGTTGGTCAAGTTGACTTTGAGATTCAGTTGGAAGAGTTGAAAGGTATTCTCTTAATTGTTTTTTATTTGGTGGTGGGGCGACCTTTTTTTGAAAAACCACCTTTTTGTAACCAGTTTTGAAGATCTCAGGCTCCTTAACTTGTTTTTCCCAGACAAATTGAGTTGGTGAGAAAATAGCTTTGATAAAGGCAACAATCCACTTATCAAGCGGCCTTTCCTGAATCGGCATAAAAGCCATGGCAAAACCAAGAAAAACAGCCAGAGCCACCAAAGGCCATTTAATAATTGGTGTGAGGGGGGTAGCATAGAGAATCAAGCCAATAATACAACCACCAGCCAAAAAGCCAAATTGTCTGACGGTCATATCACCGACCAGACGGAACTGGTAGGAAGAAATGTGTTGCGGTACTGGATGTTGTTCCATGACTACCTCTCTATTCTAAAGTGATTTTAAACT
>CAZZHA010000005.1:0-32077 GCA_964653685.1 uncultured Gammaproteobacteria bacterium | reverse complement strand
AGGGTCACCGATACCTAAAAATCCCGAAATAAAGGGCTTTTATTTATAATTCCAGTTTATCAAGCTCTTTGACCATTTCCTCCGCCATAGTTGCTCTCTGGTCGACCTTTTCTGCTATTTTTGTCAGGTAATACTGTCCGTTTTTCCACCTAGTAATCAATCCCATTTTCATCCATTTTTTTATCTCTGATTCACTAATCCCAAGCCATAAAAGAGTACTCTTACTCATAGTTTGTCCGTAAGCTAGGACTTTTCTAAGTTGTCCAATCTCATCATCTTCACTACGTTGCTCTGACTCCAGTGCTTGAAATGTAGTCCACCCTTCCTTCATTCTTAAGAGGGAAGATAACACTTTTGGTGAATAGTGTTTACGAGAAACTCCATGCGAATCTTGGAAACTCCTAGGTTCAGCATTGAGAAGATTTAACCTCCTTCTTACCCAATTGTCTGACTTTCCAACAATCTCCCCTAAAGCTCTTTCTGTATACCAACCAGGTTCTGGATCGACATATGCTTCAGCTCTATTCAATAATTCAATGAGTATTTTTCTACTAAAAGAAAGATCAACCCGTCCCGATCTTTCAAATCGACGGTACTCTCCACTTGCATCCATTTCCTCAAGTTCTCTTTCCACCCACTCTCTATCTTTTCCAACTTCATGCGCTAACATAGGAATAGTTAGTCTATCACCACCATCCTTATACTTGTCTTTTTCTTCTGAAAGTGGCCCAAGAACTTCTTTTGGGTAGTATTCTACTGACTTTCCTGAATCATCTAATCCAAGTCTGGACTCTGCTCCTAACTCATCTAAAATGTCATCCAATCGATTCCCAACCCAAAGCCGGTGCCTTCCAAGTGTATTTGCTATTTGGTCAAGATTTAGATATGTTCCAGGTTCAAATTGACCTGGTGATCTATTTCTGATTTCTCTTAATTCTGCCAGGGCCTCTGGAGGGAGATGGAATCTTGGATAATTTACGGGGTAGCAAATTCGATATTCGCCTACGAAAGACAAATCTAAAATTCTTCGATTCACCCACTTATAATCAACATTTAGGTCATCAGCCATTTCTGTCGTTGTCATCCAATCGCCAGCTGGGATGTCTGTTCTTGTAACGAAAGGTATTTGTACGAATACCTCTCTGGGAACAACTAGCTCTCTTACATTCCTCACTTCTTGGGGTAATTCCAGCTGTTCTTTAAAAGGTGCAATTCGTCTTATTACTTGTGTCCATGGCATTTCTTCTCTTTCAGAAATTTCAGCCACAGTCAGGTAGCTTTCCTTTTCCTTTCCGCTTGTTCCTAGGGGATATACTACTTCATTTTCAAGAAAATGACTGTCCTGTTCCCTCATAGCTGTATGATAGCAAATGAATCCAAATAATTCTCTCCAACACAAATAAGGTTTGTCTAAAACATAAGAGTAGGCGAAAAATTAGTCTTAAACACCTCCTGAAGCCTAGCAACATACTCCAAAGTGTTTAATTGAACTCTCCTTGGGGTCACCGATACCTAAAAATCCCGAAATGGCTGGCTTTTTTAGATTAATTCTTAGAGAAAGTTTGGGAGAAAATAAATATCCTATAGCTTGACTTATAAGTAATATTAAAGTAAAATCAGATTATTGTAAAAACAAAGACGTAAGAAACTGCCTTACGTTTTTTTAGTTTTGATATATCTCCTCTTGCACTTTGAAAAACACCCCCTCTTAAATTGGAAGCTAGCTTTCTAGCCATAAACAGTTCTTTGTTGCTAGGAGGCTGGCTTCCAAGACAGCAAAAAAGGAGGTGAAATGAAATGGCGGGCACTTATGTCTTTTTTCTAGCAGTTGTCGCCGAAGCAATGTTGATGGTGGCAATCTGCATGTATGTGTGGCGGCAGAAGAAGGGAGTCTTGTTTAAGACACTCGCCTTAGTCGCTACAGCGTTTGCTTGGGGCGGTGTGTTAAGCCTGTGGTACTGCCTTCTACGATTGCCAAGTTATGAAAGAGTAGCTCAGGTGCTTACCGTCCCTTGGCTTGTGCTACCGCCGTTGTTGTCGGTAACCTTAGGATGGCTCTTCATGAGTATCGAAACAGGACGAAAGGAGGGAATAAGGTAATGTACTCAGAGAAACTACGGAAGGCTGTCGAAGCGGCAACAGAAGCAGCTGAGAAGTTTGATACTGGGGCCGCTATGACAGTAGCGTGGGTCGATCCCAAAAAGCGTTTCGTAATTGCCTCCTATGCAATAAACCCATCCAAATCTCCAGACGAGATCAATAAGTGGATGGACGAGGCAATCAGGCAGGCCACCAACACGCTGCGGAACTACTGGGAAACGCTCGAACCTGGAGAAGCCTGGGTCACAACTATATCAGGAACCCTTAGGGATTCAGTCCTCATCACCAGAGCGGCTAGAATAGCGCTTGGAATAGGACCAACCTAAGGAAGGTGGAAAGAAAACGGCGATTTTGGTTGCGGCTTGGCCGTGCCCACTTTTGGGTGTTCCGCAACCAATCTTTTTTTAAACATATTTTTACCTTTAAAAAATAACTCAAGTAAAAATATTATTAGGGAAAAACTTAGACTGAAATATCTCCTGAAGCCTAACCACATACTCCAAAGTGTTTGATTGAATTCTATTTAGGGTCACTAGTCCTATAATATTGACTCCTCCATGATTTTCTGCTATACTTCCCTTTCAACATTGGCAGTTCCTTAAAAAACAAGTAAAGGAGTGAGTGAGATGGGAGAACTACTGGAGCCTGGAGTGGAAGTAGGAGTGGTCGTGTTCTTTGACAGTCGGGACAACAAGAGATACGGTTTTGTTCGAGACACTGATGGAAAAGAGTTATTCTTCCACTACAATGATGGGCGGATTGCGGCTAATTACTTCGAAGCAGGTTTGGGCTGGGAGATGCCAGCAAACCGTTCGTCGGACACAATCTTAGACTATCCCCGCACAGGAGATGAATTGTTCTTTATGCGGAAACCAGGTCTAAAGGGCCCAAAGGCCTCACCCTGGACATCTAAGGAGTCTTATCTCCAAGCAGCAGAGACTCGCTGGTGTCCTTGTGGTCATCATATCGATGATCATGACGATGGACGCTCGTGTCTAAGGTGTAAATGCCCTGATTTTGGGACACCTACTGAATCATGGGAGACCTTCACAGAGGTGTCTTTCACAGAGGGGCCTTGTGGACACAAAGGCTACGAGTAACTGCCTATAGATAACGGCGATTTTGGTTGCGGCTTGGCCGTGCCCACTTTTGGGTGTTCCGCAACCAATCTTTTTTTAAAACCTTTTTATTAAAAATATCAAGTAAAAATATCATTAGGAAAAAAATTAGAATAAAACACCTCCCTTAGCCTCAAAACATACTCCAGAGTGTTTAATTGAACTCTACTTAGGGTCACCGATACCTAAAAAGCCCGAAATAAAGGGCTTTTTGTATGGCATTCTTGGAGAAGATTCAAATTGACTTGGAAAGTATCTGGTTAAATATTGCTAATTATCCTCTCGTGGTTTAGCCCCACCAAGTTGCACTAAACAGGCTTTTGGAGTAGATAAATATTTCAAAATACCATCTTTTAACTCTTCTTCCCAATTCTCATCTTCTAAATTAAATTCCATTTCAGCTAACTCCGTCCCTTCATTATATTTTCCACCTCTAAGAATAATTAAACGGGGAACTCTTGTAACTTCTAATTCTTCCCATCTCCTGTGCCTTTCAATATCCCACCTTAATGAAAGAGAAACACAAAGAGGGGGGGTTCGACCACTAATAATATCTGTATTCGACTCACTTGGAGATATCTCTATCTCTCCTTCACCATTAAGATATTCGTTATTTACTTCATTAAATAACGGAATAAGTCGTTCATTTGTGAATTCGACAAGTTCGTCAAATAAGGCTCTTTCTTCTGCTAACTCTTTTTGTTCTAGTGCGCTTTTCTCAGCCGCTTCTCTTCTTAAAACAACTTCCTTCTTTTTTTTTGAAGCCCTTAATACCCTTAGGTTTTCTATAAAAGACATTTTTCTCCTTTTAAAAACTGCCCCTTTCAGGCAGTGGCTAAATTATAGCACTCTAAGTCTAGTTTAATAACCAATCACTCTTCCAAAAAGACTTTCCAGAGGATGCATACCATCTCTGTTTATTCTTCCAAGAAAAATTGGTTTTTCCATTTCTCTTGTTAAAGCTACAAAATTAGGAGCGATTGCTTCTTTTAGAGTTTCGCATGATTTTCCGACACCCTCTTCTACTATTGTTGCATGAGAAATTATTTTGCTGCTTCTACGAAGACCTGGTGTTTTTTCTAAACAAGTTAACATTCGCCCTTCGAAAACCGGATGTTCTTCAGTTATACTAAAGAAAACAAATGGTTTCCCATCTTCAATCCCGATTTTTACCATACCATAAAGCTTAAATGTATTTTCATTAAAACTATCTCTTTTTACTCCAAAATATATTCCTCTCCATAGCAAAGCCAGAGATGATCTTGTGTGGCGTTGATCATGAGTTCGAGTCGCTCCGTCTGGATCATAACCACTTATGTCGTGCGAATCATAAAAACAGAGGTTTTCTTCTTCAATAATTCTTCCTTTTCCCTGTAAAAAATTATTATTTAGAGTTTCGAGTATCTCTCTTGGTCCTAAGCTATGAAAAACTTCGAGTGCGCACGCTCTCTCTTCTTCTTCTCTTTGCAACATTTCTTTCCACCCCTCGTCAGCAGAAAGTTTAGACCTTTCTGATATTCTTCTTTCTTCATCCATGATTCTTTTAATCTCTTTCGATATTCCCGACATTCTTTCCTTTAAAAAATACCCTTTCGGGCAATGGTTAAATTATAACACTCTAAGTCTATAGTCCATCACTACATCTATAGATTGAAATATTTCTTAGAGTTTGAGTGTATAACTTAGAAGAGTGTTTATCTCAACTCTATTTAGGGTCACAAAAGCCTGATATAGAGGGTTTTTTATTCTTTTTAGCCTGAATGCAACAACCTCGCTCGCGTAGCGAGGTTAATTTACTTTAATCCTTTACCTTTTAAAGTTTGATCAAGGGACTTTTTTTAGTTCTCTGTCCTGTCTTTATCCTTTTTGCTTCATGTAGCAATCTCGACAATAAACAGGCCTATCTCCAGATGGTTTAAAAGGAACTTCTGTTTGCTTACCACAAGTAGCACAAATTACGCTATAAAGCTGGCGACCAGATTGATCTGTTCCAGCTGGGGTCGCTCCTTTGTCTGCTGGTGCAGCAGGACTACTGGCAGGCTCTTCAGTTACTTCCGGTTCTTCAGCTTTTACTCCTTCGTCTTTTTTTGGTTTTTTTACTGGTTTAACGTCATCGACTGGTTTGTCATTATTAGCCATTAATCTTCACCTCCTTTCCTAAATAATCCTTTTAAGTGTAACAAATATTCTTTACTTTTAAAATACTTTAAAAAAATCTAAAACTTTTTTTTCTTCCTTAATGACTGTCTCTTGTCCATGCCCTGGGTAAACAACTGTTTTCTCTGGCAGTTTCAAAAGTTTTTTAATTGATTTAAACAAATCTTCTTTTGAAGCATAGGAGAAATCATAGCGGCCAATACCTTGTTTGAATAAAGTGTCACCGGAAAAAAGGACTCCCGCTTCCCTATTATAAAATGATACCCCGCCAGGGGAGTGACCTGGGGTTTCAATCACTTTTAATTTTTCTTGGCCAAATTTAATCTCATCATTTTCTTTAATAAATCTATCAACTTCTGGAATTGGTCCAACCTCATTCATCTCAAACCAATACCTGGCTGAAGATTTCATCTCTTTTAGGAGAAAGAGATCTTTTTGGTGCATTAGAAAAGGAATCTGGAAAGCTAATTTAAGTTCAGTAATCGCCAAGACATGGTCAACATGACCATGGGTATTGGCAATCAAAATAGGCTTAAGCTGAAAATCCTGAATTTTTTGAATAATATAATCGCCATCATCAGCCGGATCAATGATAATCGCTTCCTTACTTTCTTCGTCCCAAACAAGATAACAGTTAGTTTGAAGTTGACCAACAACTAAACACTCAATCTTCATAAGAAATAAGGTAAGAAGATGATTAAACCAATAACAACTGAAGCCATGGCTAAGATGAGGACCGCTCCGGCTGAAGCATCCCTCATAAATTTAGTTCTCTGGTAATCAAGATGATTTTCTTCTCTTAAAAGATCACCAATACCTTCTAGAGATGAATTAAAAACCTCGGCGGCTAAAACGGCAGCAATTATTAGAACGATAATTAGCCACTCGGTTTTGGTAATCCCTAAAAACAAGCCTAAGAGAATAACCAAAAAGGTAGCTAAGAGGTGAAACTTAATATTTCTTTCTTTTTTAATGACGCTAAGAATACCATTAAAAGCAAAAGGAAAAGCTTTGAAAAAATTCTTGGTTGTTTTCTCCATTAATAATATTGTAGCAGATTTTTAAAGATTAAGGAGAAGTCAATTCTTCTTCAATGTCAGTCAATTCTTTGTCTAAATCAGTTAAATCGGTTTTTCTTAAATCTGCTTCTATTTCAGTTGTCTCGTCAGAAGTCCCCTGCTCTTCTAAAGAAGCGGTTTCACTCTCGGTTGCCGGTGAAGAAGTAGGAGTAACTTGAGGTGTTTTCTTAAAAAGATCTAAATTAAAAATCTCTAAGTTCTGATTAGTAAAAAGGTAGCCAACCATTAGGAGAATAAAAAGTAGGATAAAAGCTAAGGGAAGAAACCAAAATCTTTTGATTAAGCCTGGCTTTTCCTGGACTTCCATTGGTTCTGGTGATACTGTTGGTTCTTGAACTGGTTGAGTGATCTCTTCTGGTTCCATTTTATTCTCCTTGGCCAACCCGTAGGCCTTTCATCTCACCAATAACCTGAACTAAGATACGATGAACTTCGACTAGTTCATCTTTAATTCCCTTAAGCAAGTCTCTTACTTCTTGAAACATTTCTTGGGGATTATCGCCATTAAGAATGTCTTCAACGCTCGTCTTGGCTTCTGATAAAGCGGCACTGGCTTCAGCTAACTTATCTTTGGCCTCATCCAGGTTTTCTCTGATTTCTTTTGTCTCAATCTCTTCGTCATTCTCTTCTATCTTAGCTAACCTTGATTCCATTCGGGTAATCAGCCTTTCCAAACGGTTAATGGCAGCTTGAAACCTCTGGGTTAAACGACCAAAAAAGGTTCTCACTCTTTCTCTTTTCTGTTCAGCTAACCGAGCGGCCATGGTTGCCTGGCGTTCTTGAATTCGCTCCCTAATCGTTTCTCTTTTCTCAATAACATTCCTTCTTAACTCACCTAAAGAAGGATTATTCTCCATCTCTTGATTTTCTACTTCCTGATTGGTTTCTTGCTGAACTTGAGTAGGGCTACAAGTAGTACATTCAGCCAAAACCCGGGGGCTTAAAAAGAAAAACAAAATAAAAGCAGCTAAAAGAAAACCAATTTTTTTCATTGTCTTGTTTATTTATAAAAGGAAAAACTATTCCTTGTCAAGCTCTATTCTTTCTCCTCTAAAAAATACCGAAAAAATCCTGAGTAAGAAGTAATAAGGCAATGACAATAATCGCCAAGATAATTAATTTAAGAATTTTGACAGGAATAAAGACAATCTTCAGCGCCTTTAAAGCAACCAGAAGAATGATAACTAGAACAACGACTTTGATTAAAATAGGCAGCATCTTAGTTCATTATAACAGAAATAAAAAAGCAAAAGGCAATGAGTCTTATCTTTTTGAAGTTCAGGTTTTACAATTACTTCTTTTTAGGAGTTTGTTTGTGAGTTTTTCTAGCTGTTTTTCGAACTTTCTTCTGTTCAGCGCTAGCTTTCTTTTCTTTTCTCTCTTTCACCTTAACCGCTCTTTTACCAACTCTTTCCCTTAGATAGTAAAGCTTGGCTCGTTTGACTTTGCCTCTTCGCTTAACTTCAATCTTTTCAATCCAAGGAGAGTTAACTGGCCAAATTCTTTCCACACCGATATTGGCAGCAGCGATCTTTCTGACCGTAAAAGTTTTGTTATCTCCTTGGCCTTTGATTCGAATGACAATCCCTTCAAACGGCTGGGTTCGCATCTTTTTTTCTTCTTGAATTTTTTGATAGACAACAATCGTATCACCAACATTTAAAGTCGTCTTATCAATTTTAATTTGATTGGCCATAGAGGAGATTTTAACTTATTGGTGCTTTTTTTTCAATCACCGCTTCTCTTTCCGGCCCTACGGAGATCAGGGAAATTTTTGTTTCAACTAAATTCTCTATCGCCCGAACATAATCTTTGGCTTCTTTAGGCAGGTCTTCCCATTTTCGAATTTGGCTGGTAGGCTTTCTCCAACCAGGCATAATTTTAAAAACTGGTTTTATTTTGTAAAGAAAGTCAGCATCACCGTCTAAATAATCGACTTTTTTGCCATTAAGTCGGTATTCAGTACAAATTTTAATTTCTTTAAAATCATCCAAAACATCTAATTTAGTCAGATAAAGACAATCAAAACCAGAAAGTTTTGAAGCAAATTTTACCAATCCAGCGTCAAACCAACCACATTGACGAGACCTACCAGTTGTCGTTCCGTATTCTTTGCCTTTTTCACGAACAACATTAGCAATTGATGAAGGCATCTCGGTAGGAAATGGTCTCTTGCCAACATGAGTAACATAGGCTTTAGCGACACCAACTATTTTGTCAATTTTCTTAGGGGTTATGCCGGCACCACTATTAATGGCTCCAACCACAATCGAGCTAGCCGTTACAAATGGATAGACTCCCCAATCAACATCTAAAAGACATCCCTGAGCGCCCTCGAAAAGAACTTCTTTTTTGTCCTCGATTGCTTGATTAAGAATTTGCCAAGTATTACCAATAAAAGGTTTCATCCTTTCTCCATATGATAAATATTGTTCATAAATTTCTTTTAATGAAAAAGCCTTTCCGCCAAACCCTTCAATTAATTTATTTTTAATTGCCAAGTTTATTTCTAATTTACGCTCAAAACTTTTCTCATTTAAAAGGTCTGCTAACTGAATGCCTAGATAAGAAACCTTATCAGCGTGAACCGGATTAATCCCTCTGCCAGTCGGTTCCGGTGTTCCCTTGCCCTTCTTGACTCCTTCATAAAGAGACTCTAGGGTTTTATGATAAGGCATAATCAAGTGACAACGGGGAGAAATGACTAATCTTTCCTTAAGATTAAAACCCGCTTTTTGAGCTGATTCAATTTCTTCTAACAGAACTTCAGGATCAATAACGACGCCATTGGCAATAATCAACTTGGCATGAGATTGAATCACCCCTGAAGGAATGAGATGTAATTTACAGATCAGCTCAAAGGAGCCGAATTTATTAACCACCGTATGACCGGCATTATTGCCTCCATGCCAGCGAACCACAAAATCAGCTTTTTCAGCCAAAACATCAACGATTTTTCCCTTACCTTCATCGCCCCACTGGGCGCCAATAACAGCCGTGACGGCCATTTTAAACCTCCTTTAAAATATTATTTGTTAATTCTTTTGCCAAACCTAAATAAGAAAAGTAAACTGAATTATTAATATCATCACTAAGCATCAGCACCAGCAACGCCTCGGGCGGCAATAATCCCGGTGGCGGCTGCTCCTACAATGTTACCAGAAACGCCAGCTCCGTCTCCGGCAACAAAAAGATTTTTAATTGTTGTTTCTAAATTCTTATTAATTTTTGGTCGAACAGAAAAAAACTTTACTTCAGGTGCATAAAGCAAAGTTGAATCACTGGCAACGCCTGGGATAATTTTTTCAAGAGCCTCCAGAGCTTCAATAATATTAACCACAATCCGATGGGGAAAAGCCATACTGATATCTCCAGGCGTGACTTCCTTTAAAGTCGGTTCAACATAACTTTTTTTCAATCTTGACCAAGTACTCCGTCGGCGGCGTTTAAAATCAGCCAATCGTTGCAATAGCGGTTTACCGCCACCAAGGGTAGTGGCCAAACGACAAATACTTTCACCGTAAGCAATGGTGTTGGTCACTGGCTCAGTTAAACTGACTTTGTCAAGAAGAGCAAAATTACTATTAGCTGACGTATTATTTTTGCTAGCGTGACCATTAACACAAGCAAAATCGAGATAGTCTTCTCGGACAACAAAACCAACCGGATTGGTACAAAAGGTTCTTATTTGGTCATCATAGGAAGAGGTCCGAATAAAGATGGTCGGATCATAAATAATTGAAGTTAAGCCTGCCATGACTTCTTCAGGAACTTCGACTCTAACCCCGATTTCGATTCCTTTTTGCTCTAAATTAATCCCAAGTGAACGAAGCTCTTTAACTAACCAAGAATTACCGACTCGACCTGGAGCGACAATCACTTTTTCGGCGATAACAATTCGGCCATCATTCAGCTTGACTCCTTTTATCTTTTTACCTTTTTTTAAAAGCTTGGTCACTTCACTTTCCAATAGAAAGGTGACTTTTTTCTGTTTTAAATAGTTTTCAATTTTATTAATATAAACGGGTAATTTATCAGAACCTAGGTGTTTTTGTTTGATTAAAAGTAAATCTAGGCCGATTTGTTTCGTCCTCCGGCGAATTTCTTCAGCTTTTTTTAAATTAGAAGGATAACTTTTTTCTTTAACGCCAAATCGAGAAAAAGTTTTCTCTATCTCTTCAATAATTATTTTCGCTTCATTAAGGGTTAGAAACTCGGTTAAGTCTGTTTTGCCAATAATGGGGGCAAAATTTAATTTCCCGTCAGAGAAAAGTCCGGCGCCACCAACTCCAGAGAGAGTATCGCCTGGGTCTCTTTTTTTAACGCTTTTACCTTTATCAATAATGATTATTTTTTTTAAACCTAGTCTAAGGAGTTCTAGGGTTGCAAAAATTCCTGCCGGACCGGCCCCAACAATTAAGCAGTCATATGATTTTGCTAATTTTGCCATGAGAATGTTTTTTTAATTAAAAAAGCCCTTCCTGCGAGGGCTTCAAAGAAACAAAAAAATTTTCTGCCGATTTATCCATTTTAACTTGCGGCTACCAAGAAATATTGTTCTGTTATTATCAGTCTAAATATCTGTGAAAACCTTGTCAAGGGTCAATTAACACCAAGCCTACTTTAAAGAGGCTAAAAAAGAAATAATCTTATCATCATGTTGTTTGGTCAAATTAAAAACTTTCTTGGCTAATCCTTTTCGCTGGTTAAAGGTTAAATTACCTTGTTTTTTTAAAAAACCAATCACTCGAGGATAATCTTCAGGCCTGCAAACAGGAATGACTGATTGAAAATTCTTAGCCGCAGCTCGGATAGCGGCTGGACCACCAATATCAATATTTTCAATTATCTTGGCTAAATTATTTTTTTCTTTCTTAACAATTTTTTCAAAAGGATATAAATTAATCACCACTAGATTAAAAGGTTTGACCTTTAATCTGTTCAGTTGTTTTAAATGGTCGGGATTATGTTGATCTGCCAGGATAGCGGCAAAAATTGGTAGATGAATCATTTTAATCCGACCGTCAAAAAGGCTTTTTTCTCCCGTAATTTTTTCTACCGGCGTCACTTTAAAACCTGCTTTGATTAAATGTTTTCTGGTCCCAGGAGTAGCGATAATTTCCGTGGGAAAGATTTTCTCTAACTGACGCAGAAAAAGATTAATCCCTTTCGGATTGGAAAGACTAACTAAAATTCTTAGATTTTTTAATGGTTCCATTATTTCTCCAGATAAAACCAATCTAAACCATCAAAAGTTCCTTGGATAGGAACAAATCCATTTTGTTCTTTCTGAAGCTTAAAAACCGGTATCTTCGCTAAACCAAAGTAAGGCACTCCTTCAATCTCACTTGCTGGCTTGGCCTCATTTAAAACTGAAACCATTGACCTTATATCTAAACCTAATTGATGCTTAGTAAAATTAATGATTGCTTCTGAAGAACCACCAGTGAGGCGGGCATCATCAGTAATAATAATTTTTCTGCCTTTTAAAAATTTGAAAACTTCAGGATCAAGATAAAGTACTTGTTCATAAGGTTTGGTTCCCGAACGGTATTGATAAGCTATCTCCGGATCAAGCCAGGGTTTTGGTGGCGGTGAATCAGACCGACCTTTTTGACAGGTTGTCCAATAAAAATCTGGTCCCTTAAGGTCACTCATTGCTTGGGCTAAAGGCGCTCCTAAAGCTGGCAGGCCAAGAGCGGTATCAAATTCAATCCCAGCTTCTTCGACTACTTCTATCATTCTTTGAGCAATATCTCTAATCTGATAACCCCTTTCGGTGGTCATTAAAAGCGCCACGTATTCATTAGTCTCTTCTGAAAGAGTGGCAAAACGCAATTCTAGAAAAAGCGGTTTTTCTTGAGGGCCAATATTAGTTAAGTACCAAGGCGTTTCAAAAACAGGTAAAGGTCGTTGAGTTGTTGGTAAGACCTGTAGATTAACCAATTCATCTTGGCTTTCAACTTGGTGACAAGGATGTCTTAAAATTGAGGCCTTGGGAACAGTAATTTCGTATTCAGCTAAAGTTCTTATTAAATTTTCTGGTTGACCCATTTATTTTTTATTTTTCTTTTACCAGGGTAAGGGTAAATCTAAACTATCAAAAAAAGCTCTATCTTGCAAAACCTCACCGGTTGGGCCTTGGGCAACCAAATGGCCTTGATTCATCACTAAAATCTCTTCAGCGGCTCTGGCCACCATTGGCCAATCATGAGAAATCAAGATAATCGTTTTTCCCTGCTCTTGAAGTTGAAAAATTAATCGCACCAAATTTTGTCTGTCCTGTTGACTTTGGCCTAAGGTTGGCTCGTCGAGAATGATAATTTCAGGGTCAGTCGATAAAAGACAAGCTAAGGCTAATCTTTGTTGCTGACCAGAAGATAGTTCATAAGGTGAAGCGTCTTCACAACCGGCCAAACCAAAATCCGCCAGGTCTACTGATTTGCCTATTTTTAATTTATCCAAACTAAAATTAACTTCTTCGAGAACGGTCGAATGCATGAACATCGTGGCCGGTAATTGATAAAGATAACCCACTCTTTGAACTGCTTGCTCGGCCTTTAGGCCACTAATTTCTTCACCCTTGACCGTGATTTCTCCTTTTGCCGGTCTATAAATGCCAGCTAATAACTTGGCTAGGGTTGTTTTACCTGAACCATTGTGACCAATAATCCCCAGACAGCTGCTTTGTTTTATCTCGCAGCTGACATTATTAACGACTAATTGATCATCATAAGAAAAACTAACTGATTCTGCTTTGGCTACTATAGGAGAATTCCTTGATTGACGAAACTCAATCGGTTTGGCTGCCTCAGCTCCAGCCAAACTAGCCAGTCTTTGATTGGCTAAAACCTGATTGGGTTCTCCATCAAAAGCTAGCTGGCCTTGATGGAGAACTAAAACTCTGTCGGCGACTGATGATAGCCAACTAAAGTCGGCATCAACTAAAATCATGGAGATGTTTTGTTCTTTAAGAGAGCTTAAAACATCTCTGATTAACTTTTGACCTCTAGGATCTAAAGCGGAAATGACTTCATCAAACAGAATTACTTTGGGTTTCATGGCTAACATTGAGGCAATAGCCACTACCTGACGTTCACCGCCTGATAAAGTCAACGCCTGTCTTTTCCTTAAGTGGTCTATCTCTAAATCCTGCAAAACCTGATTGATTCTTTTTTCCATCTCTTCTCTTGGCAAGCCAATATTTTCCATGCCAAAAGCAAGAGCATCTTCTACGCCCAAACCAAAAAGCTGGGTCGAAGGGTCTTGAAAAACAACGCCTTGTTGGACAGCTAAATCTAATAAATCAGATTCAGCTATTAAATTGCCTAAGAAGTTTATTTCTCCAGAATATTGACCTTCTCGAAAAAAGTGAGGAATAAAACCAGACAAACTATGGAGAAGAGTTGTCTTGCCTGAACCGCTTTCACCAACAATACCTAAAACTTCTCCTTGATTGACAGCAAAAGACAAATCTTTTAATCCAAAACCATTGCTTTCAGGATATTGATAAGAAAAATTACTAACCTGAAAAATTTGTTTATTTAGTTTTACTTCTGGATTGGCTAAAGCTTGTTCTGATTCAACCATTTCTTCTTTTTATTATATTAATTTAAATTTTTGACGTGAGCTGAGAGAGACAAGAATCTAACAAGGGATGACCGAAAGGTTCGATCAATTCTGTCTCTCTCAACTCGTTTTGCTCGATTGAAGGTTTTACTCATAGGGGAATACCTTTGAGTTTTGCGGCGACAACAAGCAAAGTTGCACTAATAAGAATAACCGCAGCTACCCAGTCGGCTCTTCCCGCTTCTAGTTTGTGGTAAATTGACCTCTGCCTTAGAGGATGAAAAGCGTAGTTGAGCAGGGCTAAACCGGCACCCTTCGCCAATTCAAGAGAGCGGACAAAGAGAGGTAGACCCATTCGTAAGAGCTTCTTCGCCTGCTGAAGACGACCGCCTTTGGTCACCTCAATTCCCCTTGCCCTCTGAACTTCAACGATGGTTGTCAACTCGGCGGACAAAAGAGGTAGAGACTGGAGAGCAATGCCCAAAACAAAGGCAAAAACTCCCAATCCCTTATCGAGGATTCCTATTCTCCTGGGCGCTAGTTGACGAATCGCTCCAGTCAGTTCTCCAAAGTCGGTTGTCGCTATCAAGACTTGGGCCGACTGGAGCATCACGAAAAAGCGCAATGTCTCTCCGATTCCCCTTGCTATCTCTTCATAACTCAAGCCTATTCCTCCGGAGAGGAATTTTGGTCCGAGTTGCAAAAGAAGAAGAAAGAGAAGAAAGGGTGTTAGCCGAATGCTGACTTGCGTCATTCGCTTGACTGACTTTGACAGCAGCCAAACCGGAATAAGGGTCAGGGTGAGGAGAAAAAGCGATTCCGGTTTCGAACAGATCATGGCCAAAACGGACATGATTCCCATCCAGAGTAGTCTGACCCTAGGGTCCGTCTTGCCAAAAGGAGAATCAGTTAGACGAACATTCAACAACAAAATCATCTCTTACTCCTTACTCATTTAATTAGGAGGGCCTAGGTCCCAGGGTTAACTAGGCCCTCATTCCGGTATGCTCAAAACTGGGGCATCCAGCTGGACGCCCTTCTGACCGCTTTCATCACCCCATAGGTCAAGGGACCGGTGAGGAGAAGCGGCGGCGTGTCGGAGATAACCCCGATCGCCCAGAACGAGACCCAAAAGGTCAGCGGCGTCGTCAACTCCAGTGAGGAAGCGACGAAGAAGGACATGAACAGCCCCGAAATCCCGCCGGCGATAGCCGCCTTTAGAAACCAGAGCCTCTTGTTGTTCTGGACTTCGCGGAACATCTCGGCAAAGGTCTTGTCGCCACGGACTATGACCGCTGGAATCCAGCCGGTCAAACCGACAAAGATTCCATCGAAGAGCAGTTGGTGGGGAGCAACAAAAGCTCCCGCCAGCAGAGCCCAAACCTGGGTGGCGACGTAGCCAGTAACGAAACCAGTCCCTCGCCCCACTACGATACCCACCAAGGCGGTAAGAAACGAAAACAGCCTCAGGTGGATATATGGGGGGACGATCTTGATTGGATTGTAACTCGCCCACAGCAGGCCAGTTAAACCGCCTAAGATCGCCCCGATGAGAAGGCCCAAGCCGGTGTCGACTCGACTAGTGGAGTGGACCGGACGAATCCGTCGGTTGAACTTCAGTCCCACAACCAGTCCGACCAACAGTACGATCCAACCCAAGACATAGATTGCCGGTGAAGCCGAAGTCATGAAAGCTTCGACTCCACCACCAGGCGACACAGCGGCTACTATCTGGAGAAAGCGCTCCAACGCATCACCTAGTGGTTGAAGAATCTGGACCAACATCTGGAGAAAGCGCTCCAACGCATCACCTAGAGACTGAAGAAACCCTTCCATGATACCTCCTTGCTGCCGTTTTTTTGCTGTCATCCCTGGCTAACAGCAGAGCAGCCAACTAGAACCAATTTTTAAGATTAGTTCCAAGTGGCCGCTCTACCAACGCCAGGTTGAGTTAAACCTTCAATTGTTAAAGAGCTTTATTTTTACAATCAAAAAAGCGCCGCTTTAAGGCGCTTCCTGATACAACAAAATTAACTTGATAATTTTTCTAACTAAAAAAACTAAAGCCGATTTATTCATCTATCCTTTCTTCACCCGGCTAAGGTGAATATTGTTCTGGTGGACTCAGGTTATCAACCTGTGAAAAACGTGTCAAGTACCAAAAAGGGGTAAATTACCAAGATAGAAAAAAGGCGGTTCTATTTCTTCTTCTTTTTCGCCTTGTTTAAGAACGGCAACGGCCGCAACCACTTCGGCTCTAGCCATTGTCATTAAATCTCCAACCACTCTAATGGTTCTGCCAGTGGAAACAACATCATCAACAATAATCACTTTTTTATCTTTTAAAAGATCGGCATCCGGTCCATTGAGAACCAGGTTGGGTTTATATTTATTGGTAATTGGTTTGGTCATATAACCCATGATATTTTTTCTAAGAATAATATAGCGGGGTTTTTTAAGTTTTTGGGAAAGAACTTGAAGTAAAGGCACGACTTTAACTTCGGGTCCGACTAAGTAATCAAATTCAAATTTTTTAATTTCTTTGGCCAAATCCTTAGCCACTGCCTCAACTAACTCACCATCACCTAAGAGATTAAAGGAAGCAATCTTTAATTTTGGTCCAAGGGAGACAATCGGTAGATTTCTGGTTAAACCACAAATCTTGAGGGTGTAGTAGGTCATTAAAATATTCTAACATAAAAGTTAATCTAAAGATTGTTTTTTATCCTAGAATTATTTTCTGATTGGGACCAATTCCTTGGATTCCAATGACGCCTAAGGTAGGAATCTTAAATTTTTCTTCAATTCTTCTTAATCCTCCTTGGAAATCTTTACTCATTAAAACAGCCAAGCCGACTACTTCGGCTTTAGTTTGTTGATTTAAAGTCTGAATTACCTCACTGGCCGTTTGACCATAAGCACAAACATTATCAACCACTAAAATTCTGTCACCCGGCTCAACTGAAGAAAATCTAATCGAAGAAACGATATTCAGAGCCAAAGTCCTTCTTTCTGCCGAGAGATTACTTAGCCAAGCCCGTGGTTTTTCCGTTTCTTTGCAAGCAGGGATTAATCTTACCTCCGGTATTTTTAGAGCGATCGCCGTGGCAAAAGGAAGGCCTAAATTAGGAATACCTAAAATTCTGTTGACGCCCATTTCCTTAAATCTTAAATCAACTACCTGGGCAGCCGCTTCTAAAAATCTGGGGTCTATTCTCTGGTCTAGAGAAGGAGCAACAATAAAATCCCCATCAATCACTCTGGCTTCTTGAAGAAAAATCTCTTTTAGGCCATTGATGATTGCTTCTGCTTCTGGCGTCTGCCAATTAGGTTTCTCTGATATCATTATTTTTTACCTGCTCCTTTAAAGAAGTTTTAACAAGCTCAACAAAAAGAGGGTGAGGTTTGAGCAGGCTTGATTGATATTCGGGATGAAATTGGGTACCAATAAAAAAAGGATGGTCGGGGATTTCAATCGCTTCAACTAATTTGCCATCTGGTGAAACACCGGAAATCCTCATCCCCGCTTTTTCGTATTTGTCTCGATATTGGTTATTAAACTCATAGCGGTGACGATGTCTTTCCGAGATAATCCCTGGCTTGCCATAAACTTTGGCTAATTTGGTGTCAGCTAAAACTCGACACTTCCAACCTCCTAGTCTGATGGTACCACCGTATTGCCTTTTGGCTAAATATTCTTTTTGGTCCGGCATAATGTGAATCACCGGATGGGGCGTTTTGGGATTAGCCTCCATGGTGTTGGCTTTTTTTAAATTGATAACATTTCGACCAAATTCAATCACCGCCATCTGCATCCCAAAACAAAGACCAAGATAGGGGATTTTCTTTTCTCGAGCGTATTGAATCGCCTTAATCTTACCTTCGACTCCCCGACTACCCCACCCTTGGGGAACAATCACCCCATCGACTAAACTCATTTTATTTTCTAGATAACTTTTACCTAGTTTTTCGATTTTTTCACTGTTAATCCAAATTATTTCTGGTTTAACTTCATTAGCCCAAGCAGCGTGTTTGATGGCTTCAACCACGCTGACATAAGCATCATCTAATTCAAAAGAGCCGACTTGTTGATATTTACTAACCATCCCAATTCTGACTTTTTTTTCACCATTCCTATTTATCTTTTTTATTTTTTTGACCAGTTGCCGCCATTTTTTTAAATCTTTTGTCTTTCTGGGTTTCATCTTGAATTTTTTAAGGATTTTCTCAGCGACTTTTTGTCTATCCAAAATTAAAGGTACTTCATAAATTGACTCCACGTCGGGATTAGAAATAATATTCTCAACCGGAATGTTACAGAATAAAGCCAGTCGTTCTTTCCGCCATTTATCTAAATCTTTACTAGCTCGACCAACTAAAAGATCGGGCTGGATACCAGTTTCGTTTAAAGTTCGAACTGAATTTTGGACTGGTTTGGATTTCATCTCACCAATACTCGGTGGGGTGGGAAGATAGCCAACATGAACATGGATAACCTCTTCTCCGTCCCTAACTTTCATAATTCTATTAGCTTCAATAAACAAAATATTCTGGTATTCACCGACTGTGCCACCAATTTCAATCAAAACAAAATCAGCCTTCATTTTCTTGCCCGCTTCTTTGAAGCGCTTAATCATTTCTTCAGGAATATGGGGAACAACTTCCACATCTTCACCTTCATACTCAAAAGCTCGTTCTTTTCGAATTACTTCCTGATAAACTTGACCAGTGGTGACATAATTGGCTCGGGAAAGAGTTTCACCGAGAAAGCGTTCATAATTACCCAGATCTTGGTCGCATTCAATCCCATCATCACAAACAAAAACCTCACCATGTTCTTGGGGACGGATTGTGCCCGCATCAATATTAACATAGGCATCGCATTTGATTGGGGCCACTTTAAAACCCCGGGATTTGAGCAGAAGAGCGATTGAAGAAGTAGTAATCCCTTTACCTAAACCAGAAATAACACCACCTGAAACAAAAATAAATTTCATCTTTTAATTTGAAAAAATAATTTTCTGCCCTCTTAAAAGAGAATAAATTCGCTGTAATCAAAACACTTTACTGTCCGACAGCGACAATAAAAAACCAGAGGTGCCTCTGGGTTTTCAGCTTAACAACTGTGAAAAATCTTGTCAAGTCCTAAAACTCTTAATCGTGGCTAATAATTTCTTTAACCTTTTCTTTGACTTTCTTGGTGTAATCAACGCCATAAGGCAAAATCATTCGTCGACTTCGTCCTAGATTATCAATAAAATAAAGGGCGATTTTACTTTTGCCTTGATTCTGCTTAAAAACTTTATTTAATTCAACCAATTTCCTAGATGAAATTCTGTTAGGGATTTCAATTTCAAAATCAAAGGGTTTTTTTTCGTCCTTTTCCTTGCTTTCTTCTTCTAACAGAGAAGCAGACTCGACAATCAGGCTTTGGTTGCCTTCGCGTAAATCAGTTCTGCCCCGAATTGAGACAATTCTATCCTTAGTCCAAATCCCTTTAGTTTGATCATAGATTTTAGGAAAAACCACCACTTCTAATTTGCCGCTCTCGTCCTCGATTTTAACAAAAGCCATCTCTCTTGAAGTCGCCTTAGTTAAAACGACTCTTAAATCAGTAATAATCCCGCCAATTTTGACTCGCTGGCCGGCACCAATACCCTGATTAATCTGCTGAAGCTGATGAGTTCTTTGCTGACGTAATTGAGCGAGAATGGGCGCCAAAGGATGCTCGGTTAGATAAAATCCGAGTAATTCTCTTTCCAAAGATAAAAGCTCTTGGCGGGTAAATTCTTCCATCTCCGGCAGCTGATCGGTTGGATTTAAACTTACTTTTCCCTCAATTTCCTGACCATCAAAAAGATTTGTCTGGCCATTAATCTTTTCTTTTTGGATTTTGGCTCCTTGAACCCTTACCTTATCTAAGCCAGAAAGCATCGCCGCTCTTTTACCAAAACTGTCCATCGCTCCGGCTTTAATCAAACTCTCTAAAACTTTCCGATTGACCTTTTGGGTATCAACTCGCTGACAAAAATCAACTAAGGAATTGAATGGACCACCAACTTCCCGAGACGGGAGAATCACCTCGACCGCTGCTTCGCCAACGTTCTTAATGGCCGACAAACCAAATCTAATCGCTTTGCCGCCTGGCGATTGAGGATCATCCTCGATCGTAAAACCAACTTTAGATTTGTTAATGTCTGGCCGAAGAACTTTAATACCCATCCGCCGGGTTTCTTCAACGGCTTGGGCTACTTTTTCGTCCTTGTCTGGACCAGAAGAACGACCCGATTCAGCCGTCAACAACGCCGCCATAAACTCCACCGGATAATGAGTCTTTAAGTAGGCGGTCTGATAGGCGATCATCGCGTAAGAGGTAGAATGGGCTTTATTAAAACCATAACCAGCGAATTTCTCAATCAGAGCAAAAATATTCTCGGCCGTTTCTTTTTTATAACCATTTTTAATCGCTCCCTGAATAAATTTGTTTTTCTCACGGGTCATCACTGCCTTTTTCTTTTTACCAATGGCTAAACGCAACCGATCGGCTTCACCCATGGTGTAACCAGCCATCGCATTGGCAATCTGCATACACTGCTCCTGGTAAACAGCAATTCCATAAGTCTCAGCTAAAATCGGCTTTAAATCAGGGTGAGGATAGCGAATTTTTTGGGGATCTTTTTTGGACTCAATAAATTCGTCAATCCACTGCATCGGACCGGGCCGGTAAAGAGCGACCATGGCGGCAATATCAGAAAACTTATTGGGTTTTAGTTTTCTGGCCAAACGGCGCATGCCGCTACTTTCTAACTGGAAAATGCCAGTGGTTTCACCAGAGGCAATCATTTTCAAAGCCTCGCTATCTTCAATATCAATCTCCGATAAATCAACCACTTCGCCTCGAGTTTGCTTGAGATACTCTAGAGTTTTTTCCAAAATCGTCAGATTTCTCAAACCCAAGAAATCCATTTTCAAAAGACCCAAAGCTTCACCTTCATTAACAGCGGCATTTAAATCCAAATCATACATATCATATTGGGTAATAATATTTTCACCTTTAGTTTCTTTTTGGAGAGGCACATATTCGGTTAATTCCTTATCACTGATCACCACCCCCGCGGCGTGGGTTGAGGCGTGCCGGGAAACACCTTCAACTTTTTTGGCTAAATCAAGCAACTTCTTATATTTTTCTTGACGGTAGAGACTGGCTAATTCCGGGCTGGTTTTAATTGCTTCCTCAATTTTCATATTAAAGGGAATTAATTTGGCGACTTTATCGGGTTCGGCATAAGGCATACCCAAAACCCGGCCAATGTCTCGAATCGATTCTTTAGCCTTCATGACGTTAAAAGTAATAATCTGGGCGACTCGATCTTTACCATATTTATTGATGACGTAATCCAAAACCTCATCTCGCCGATCATCAGCAAAATCCATGTCAATATCCGGTGGTGTTGGTCTTTGCGGATTCATAAATCGCTCAAAAGGCAAATTATGTCTCAAAGGATCAATTGAAGTGACTCTTAAAATATAGGAAATAATCGAACCAGCCACTGAACCTCGACCCGGTCCGACCCTAATCCCTTGTTGTTTTGACCAATTAACAAAGTCTTGGACAATCAAAAAATAGGTGGCAAAACCTTTTTTACAAATAATTTCGAGCTCGTACTCAACTCTTTCCTTAATCTCTTTTGTTTCTTTAGGATAACGGTCAGCGATTCTCTCTTTAACCAAATCTCTTAAATGCTTTTCGGCGCTCTCTCCAGCTGGTAGAGGATAATTAGGCAGAATCCAATTACCAATCGGAATTTCTAAGTTACAAACCCGGGAAATCTTTCTCGTATTTTCAATGGCATCTGGAACTTCTTTAAAAAGACGGGCCATTTCCTCTTGAGAACGCAGATAAAAGGTTGGCGAATTAATCATCGTTAACCGATTCTTGTCGTTAACCATCTTCTGAGTTTGAACCGCTAATAAAGCGTCTTGGGCCTCAGCATCATCCTTTTCAACATAATGAACGTCATTGGTCGCAATCAAAGGAATGCCTAATTTCCGAGATAATTTGACCAGACTTTTATTAACTTTATCCTGAACTTTTTCCTTGTTGCTCATTAGTTCAAGATAAAAATTCTTATCAAAAATCTCTAAAAAATCTTTGGCTTTTTTTTTGGCTTCTTCTTCATTATCTTCCATCAGTAATTGGGGAATCTTACCTTGGAGACAGGCGGTGCTGACAACTAAACCTTCAGCGTGTTTTTTCAGCAGTTCCATATCAATTCTGGGTCGATAATAAAAACCTTCTAGATGAGCTTTGGTGGTTAACTCGATTAAATTTTTATAGCCTTTTTCGTTTTTGGCTAAAAGCAGGAGATGAAACTGATCAGAACCTAGTTTGGCCTGTTTATCAAAGCGAGATCGATTGGCCACATAAGCTTCCATGCCAATAATCGGTTTGATGCCAAAATCTCTGGCTTTGAGATAAAACTTAATTGCCCCATACATCACTCCGTGATCAGTTAGAGCAATTGAATCCATCCCTAATTCGATGGCTTTGAGAAGTAGTTCGTCTATCTTACAAAGACCATCAAGCAAGGAATATTCAGTGTGAACATGGAGATGAGTAAACTTAGCCATTTATTTCTTTCTCTCTAATTCTCTTTCTCTCTGATCAGCAATTTTACTTAGGGCCGTAAAAAGCCTGCCTTCTTCAGAGAGATCCTTTCCCTTATCGTCTAATTCTTCTATCTTTCTCTTTACCTCTGGTTCATCTTCGTGGGCAACGCCAATAGTAAAGGTAAGTTTCCTTTTACCTTCTGGTGTTTCGACATAAAAATCATCAAGTTGATGGGTAACAGAATCAACTTTAATCACGTCATCAAGAGGTATTAAAATGCCTAGCTCATCGCCTGCTTGATGATATCTCATGGCCACTCCGTCTTGTTCTTCAGCCAATCCTAAAAGTTTTTTACCTAAGTCAGGAAAAATAATTTCATCTACTTCTTCATGGCCAAATATTCTATTCAAACCTTTAAGGTCATTAATGTCTAACCTTAAAAGACAAGCTCTCTTTCCTTGACGATGAATCGTTTCAATTTTCCTTAAAATTGTTTGTCGCCCTTCATCTTGAGTTCGCAGAAGACCAGTATTCAAATCATAAGTTAATCTCTCCCTTAAACCAGCATTTTCTTTAACAATTGAGGCAATTTCTTCAGGAGAAAATTCTTTTTTTGGTCCTTCCATCATTAATCAATACGATATTACAATCGCTTTAATTTTTCAAGAAGAATTTTTCGGGTTTGATTAGGGTTGGTTGCCCCTTTTGTTTCTCGCATCACCTGACCAAGCAAGGCTTCAACTGCCTGAGTTTTACCTTTCTTGAAATCAGTTACGGCTTGTTTGTTTTTCCTGATTACCCCTTTAACAATCTTTCCTAATTGTTTATCAGAAATTTTGGAAATAGCCTTCTTCTCAACTAAAATCCGGACCAATTTAGCCGGAGAGGTTTTATCAACATCAATTCTTTTATTAATAATGACGTTTGCTGTTCCAACAGGATCAAGACCCATTTCTTTGCCGATATTAATTGTTTCTTCGAAATAATCAGATTGTGCTATCGACGCTGTCGAAATGGTTGCTTGATAATCAGACAATCCGTATTGTTCCATAAATCGTCTTTTTCTTGCCTCAGGTAATTCAGGAAGAAGTTTTTTAATTCTTTCAATCTCTGATTTTTGCCAGCGAATTGGTGGTAAATCTGGTTCGGGAAAGTAACGGTAATCTTGGGCTTCTTCTTTCAAACGCTGGCTATAGGTTTCTTGTTTGCTTTTATCCCACCCCCGGGTTTCCTGAATCGGTTTTTCACCTTTGTTAATTAATTGGAGTTGTCTTTTGATTTCGTAATTAATGGCTTTTTCAACAAAACGAAAAGAATTTAGGTTTTTAATCTCCACTTTATAATCTGGTAATTTGTTTCCTTTTTTTCTGACACTGACATTAACTTCCAATCTCATTGAGCCTTTTTCCATATCACAGTCAGAAATATCCAAATAGCGGAGAATTTGTTGGACTTGTTTAAGAAACTCTTTGGCTTCTTGAGCACTTTCTATGTCCGGTTCAGTCACAATTTCCATTAAAGGCACGCCAGAACGATTAAAATCAATTAAGGTCGAATCTTTAGTGTGGATAAGTTTGGCCGTATCTTCTTCAAGGTGAACTCTCTTGATTCCTATCCGCCCCATTTTGCCGTCAAGACAAAAAGGCAGATCATACTGACTAATTTGGTAACCTTTAGGCAAATCAGGGTAAAAGTAATTCTTCCGGTCAAACTTAGAAAACAAAGAAATTTGACAACCAAAAGCCAAACCCGCCATGATCGTCCATTCAATCGCTTGTTTATTAGCTACTGGTAAAGCTCCAGGTAAACCAAGACAGACTGGACAAACATGAGTGTTAGGTTGATGACCAAAATAGTCAGCCGAACAATGACAAAACATCTTTGATTTTGTTTTTAGCTCAACATGAATTTCAAGACCAATGACCGCCTGGTTATTATTTTGTTTCATTTTGTTTTGTTCGATTATAAATTTGGAGAACATATTTCTTTCTCAAGCTAACTAAACCAAGCGCAAAGACAATAGCACTGATGATAAAGACTATCCAGGTAACGCCGATAAGATCAACCAAGGCCGCGGTGATAAAAACAGGAATGGCTGCGGCCACGGTGACTAAAGAGCCAATCACCCCAAAAACCCGGCCGCGAACATCAAAAGGGGTATTTTCCTGAATCAAAGTCTGGGCAGGAATATTGACCATAATCGCGGCAAAACCTAAGACAAACATGGTGATGAAAGCGGCTAAAGTCGGTAAAGGTATTCTGGGAACAACTAAAGCCAGTGACATTAAACCAAGTGAAGAACCAAAAATCCCCAGAGAAATGAGAACTCTTTTGCCTAATTTTCTGATTGACCGTTCTATAAAAACGCTTCCTAGAATGGCTCCAAACCCGGCAGGTAAAATCAGAATCAAACCCGCATCACGAATATCAATTCCTAGGACGTTTTGAGAATAGGAAGGAAAAAGAATCACCACTGTGGCTAGAAGAATTTGGGTAAGAACGTAGAGACCAATGGGAATCAGGACTCGAGCTTCATTTTTGATAAAGTTATAGCCTTCTTTAATATCTTCAGCGATTTCACCAAAGCCTTTTTCCAAGTCCCATTTTCGTCTTGGCTTATCTTTGGGTAAAAGATAGGTGGCCAAAGTCGCAATGAAAAGGAAAATCGAAGCCAAAATAAAAGGACTCCGTTGACCCAGAATCTTGATGACTGGCCCGCCCATTGAATAACCAATCAAAAAAGCGCCATGCATCGTAAAAAAGAAAAAACTATTGGCAGCCGGAAAATGGTCTTTTTTAACTAAGGCTGGTAAAAGCGCCGCTTGAGAAGGATTAAAAAATTCGTCGCAGAGAGAATAAAGTAAAACAATTGAATAGATAGGCCAGGCTTTAGAGCCAACACCAAGATAGAGAAGAACAATCAAAGCCTGAGAGAGATTAGTTAAAATTAAAATTTTCCTTTTACTCCAAAGGTCAATAAAAGCGCCAGTAAAAAGACCAAGAAAAAGAGAAGGAGCAACGTAAAGAGCCAAAAGCAAACCAACGGCGACGGTTGAACCCGTGGCCTCATAAATCTTAACAATTAAGATGAAGTTCAACATATTGGCGGTCAGTTGAGAAAGACTTTGGGAAAGCCAAAGTTTTAAAAATTCTTTATTCTTCAAAACCGCCAAAAAAGTCGTTTTTTTCATTCTATTTTTGATCTCCTCTGATACCACTTGGTTGCTTGTTCGTAAGCATAACCAGTTCGAAAAAGCAATTCTTCGCTAAATTGGGGACCTAAAATTTGGATGCCGACTGGCAATCCTTTAACAAAACCAGCCGGAATCGCTAAACCCGGTAAACCAGCTAAATTAGCCGTGACCGTCAAAACATCAGAGAGATACATCTTTAAAGGATCATCTATCTTTTCACCCAATTTAAAAGCTGGTGTCGGCGAAACTGGGGTGATAAGCACATCTACCTGATTAAAAGCTTGGTTAAAATCTTCTTTAATCAAAGTTCTCACTCGCATCGCTTTCAGATAATAGGCCTCATAATAACCGGTTGAAAGAGTAAAAGTGCCCAACATAATTCTTCGTTTAGCTTCGTCACTAAATCTATCTCTCGGAAAGCCATAGCGAATCCCGTCATAGCGGGCTAAATTTGAAGAAACCTCGGCTGGCTGAATAATGTAATAAACCGCTAGGGCATCTGAGGTATGAGGTAAAGAAACGGAAATCAATTTGGCCCCTAAACTCTCAAACTTTTCAAGAACCTTTTCTATTGTTTTCTTAACGTCTTTATCTAGACTGCTCAGAAAATATTCTTTGGGGATGCCTATCTTTAGGCCTTTAACACCTTTTTTAATATTCTTAAGATAGTCGGATACAGGAATATCAGGTGTGGTCGCATCAAAAGAATCTTGGCCAGCGGTCACGCCCAGTATCAAAGCTGAATCAGTCACGCTCCGAGTGAAGTGACCAATCGAGTCAAGCGAGGAAGCCATGGCAATAATGCCATAACGCGAAACCCGGCCATAGGTCGGCTTGAGACCAACCAAATTACAAAAGGAAGCTGGTTGTCTAATTGAACCGCCGGTGTCAGTACCAGTCGCCGCCAAACACATGGCTGAAGCCAAAGCTGCGCCCGAACCGCTACTTGAACCGCCGGGAACATATTCTAGATTCCAGGGATTTTTGGTTGGTCCATAATCTGAATTTTCTCCTGAAGCACCATGGGCCCAAGCGTCCATATTAGTTTTACCTAAGACAATGGCACCGGCCTCTTTTAACCTTTTGACGGCCGTGGCATCGTAAACAGGAATATAATCATCTAAGACTCTAGCTCCGGCAGTGGTTTTGATTCCCCTAGTAGAATAAATATCTTTAATGCCAATCGGGATACCCCAAAGCGGTTTATCGCTCTTAATCTTATCTGCTTCTCTTGCCTGCTCTAGGGCTTCCTTTTCACAGACAGTAATAAAGGCATTGATTTTTTTATCTAGTTTTTTTACTTGTCTTAAACAAGCCTTAGTTAATTCTTCTGAAGAAAATTTTTCCTTTTTTAAACCTTCTCGGGCTTCTTGGATGGTTAACTGGTTTAACTCCATTGTTCAAAAATAGCTTTAATTTTAAACATCCCTTTATCTGTTTTTTTAGCGTTGGCAAGTACATCTTGAGAAGATAAAGAAGGACCAGGTTCGTCTTTCCTGAAAACATTTTCTAGACCAGTTACCTGACTAGTTGGTTTAATCTCTTTTGTTTTAACCTTATTTAACTGGCCCACATAATCAAGAATTTCGGTTAATTGCTTTTGAAATTTCTCAATTTCCTTATTGCTTAATTTTAAATTAGCCAACAAGGCAATATGCTGAACGGTTTTTTTGTTCATTTTTAGCTCATCGCTTTCAAAGCTTTAATCCTCTCCTCAATTGGAGGATGGGTATTAAAGAAATTAGCGAACCAGCCTATTTTATCATGACGGTTCTTCAAAGGATTAGTAATATAAAGATGGGCCGTAGCTTTGTTAGCCACTTCCAAGGGTTCTTTATCAGCTGAGATTTTTTCTAAAGCTCTCATTAAGCCTTGAGGTTGACGAGTGAGCATTACCGCCGAAGCGTCAGCTAGAAGCTCGCGCCGGCGAGCCAGAGCCAACTTCATTAGCTGGGCAATAATCGGTGATAAGAAAATTAAAACCAAACCAATTAAGAAAAGAATCCCACCAAGATTGCCCGACTCTTTGTCCCTGGATTTAAATCTTACTCCCCGCAAAAACCAATCAGCCAAAAGGGTAATCATTCCCACTAGGATGGTGACTAAACTCATTAAACGGATATCATAATTTCTGACGTGAGAAAGTTCGTGAGCAACGACACCCTCAAGTTCAGTCCGATCAAGTTTTTTTAACAAACCTGTGGTTGCACAAACAACCGCATGTTTTGGGTCCCGGCCCGTGGCAAAAGCATTAGGAGCGGTATCCTCAATCACATAAAGTTGGGGCTTTGGTATTTGGGCGGCCATAGCCAAATTCTCGGTAACAGTAAAAAAGTTAAAGTCACGCTCTTTATCCGCTGGTCTGGCTTTAGAAATAGCCAGAATGATTTTATCTGACCACCAATAGCTAACAAAACTCATTAGGCCCGCTAAAATCAAAGCCAAGCCGACGATATCTAGACCATAACCTAAAAAATAGGCTAAAACCCAGGCAAAAAAAGTAATCACGACCACGAACAGCACCATAATCACAGTACTGCGACGTTTATTCTGGTCTACCTGTTCATAAACGTTAATCATTTTCTTTAGAGATCCACTTCTGGCTCTTTCATTTCTTTGTCACTAACTTCACGATGGCTACCTTCGACCGGTGTTTTCAAACCCTCTTCCTGTTTAAAACCAAAAATTGAGGCGACAAACTTACTGGGAATGGTCACCATCATGACATTATAATCAGCTGACAAGTCAATTAAAGTTCTTCGGGCATACATTAATTTATCCGCCGTATCGCGCAATTCATCCATTAACTTCATTGTTGGCTTGGCTGCCTGAAGTTCTGGTGTGCTTTCAAAAACGGCTCTGATTGGCGCCAAAGCTCTTTCAAGCTGAAGACTAGCGTCAACCAGTTTCTGAGCATTTTTAGAACTAACAGCTGAGTTGACTGTTTTTCTCGCTTCAGTCAGATTATCAAATATTTTCTTTTCGTGCTTCATGTAGCCTTTAACTGACTTGACTAGGTTTGGGATTAGGCTTGATTGTCTTTTAAGCTGATTACCGATTTCTTGAATTGAGGCGGTAATCCGAGTTTTGGTGGTAACAAATTTATTGTAAGTTAGGAAAACATAAAGAATAATTCCACCAATTAAAACCAAGAAAATTATTAAAAAAGGCATTTAATTTTCACCTCCTTTCAAGATCTTGATTATCCTAGTATAACTTAAAGTATTCAGAATATCTTTGGCTTCGGCCCAGCCGCGGCGAGCCACCGAAAGACCATATTCCATTAACCCCATTTCCTCTAAACTGTGGGCATCTGAATTAATCACCATTTTCACTCCGTTTTTCACAGCTTCTCGGACCAAAACATCAGGCAGATCAAGTCGATAAGGCCAGGCGCTAATTTCTAAGTATTTCTTGTTTTTTCGACAAAAGGCAAAGATTTTCTCCCAATCAAATTCCATGCCCTCTCTTTTATTAAGCAATCTGCCAGTAGGATGACCTAAAATCCGGACTTTAGGATGGGCTAAAGCCTTAAGAATCCTTTTTGTGGCTCTGTCTCTTGATTGGCGAAAACTGCTGTGAATCGAGGCAATCGCATAATCCAGAGAAGCCAAACCTTTTTCAGGCACAGCTAAATCGCCATTAGGCTTAATATCAATTTCCAAGCTATTGAGTAAATGAACTGAACGAACAAGTTTTTTGTTCGAGGATTTAAATTGTTCGATACTTTCCTTTTTTCTCTTTAAAATGTCAATAATTTGTTTATCACTATGCTGACTAACGCTTGGATTATGTTCACTTAAACCAAGGTATTCATAACCCATTTCTTTTGCTTTAACCACTATTTCCTTAATCGAAGCCGTGCCTAAATCATGACTGGGCTCAATTGGATAATTTGAATGAAGATGGAGATCACCTTTAATATTTTTTAGTTCAACCAGCTTGGGTAAAGTTTTTTTCTCAGCCACCTCAATTTCCCCAGTGTCTTCTCTTAATTCAGGCGGAATCCATTCCATGCCTAGCTCACTATAGAAATCTTTTTCGTTTTTATATTTTTTCACAGAATTTTTACCCTTCTTAATACCGTACTCTGACAAACTCCAGCCTTTTTTCTGAGCAATCTCTCGAAGATGAATATTATGCTGTTTGGAGCCGGTGTAATGTTGAAGAAGAGCGCCAAAAGCATCGGGCGACATGGTTTTCAGGTCAACCTGACGATCATCTTTAGTCATTATTCTAGCCGTATTGCCGCCAGCGGCCACAATTTCCTTTTTTTGAGGGTAGTTACAAAAATAGTCAATCACCTCTTTTGACTTATTAGTCGCTACGCCAAAATCCAGATCACCGATTGTCGCTGCCCACCTTCTTAGGCTACCGAGTGGCTCAATCTGTTTAACCTGAGGATTTTTCCTCATATAGGTGAGAATTTCCTTGGCTAGTCTACCGGCAAAAGGCAAGGCCATTCTTTCACCAGCTTTACCTTTTTTACCAATCTCGCTTAATCCTTCTAGCAGAGCCTTTTCTGATTCCTCGCCAAAACCTTCAATCTGGCGAATTTTACCTTTTTCGGCCGCTTTTTTAAGCTCAGCCAAAGCGCCTTTAGCTTTATTAATTCTCAATTCTTTAGCTAGTTTATAAGCTGTTTTGGCGCCAACGCCAGGAATTTGAAGAAATTCAAACATGGCCGGAGGGAATTTGGCCATGACTTCATTAAAATGTTTAACTTTGCCTGTTCGAAAAAGCTCATCTAGATGGTCAGCAATGGCTTGACCGACACTGGGAATCTCCTCGAGCTTACCGTCATCCCAAAGATCTTTGATACTGCTGGTAGCGTGTTCGATTGAGGCCGCCGCTTCTTCATAAGCTTTGACTCTAAACTGTTGATCCTCTTTTATTTGGTAGGCTGCGGCCATTCCTTTCAGTAATTGAGCAATCTCCTGATTATTCATTCTTTTGCTCATTTCCATGCTAAAATTATCATATCACAGACGTTGACTGGGCAACAACAATCTGCTACTATAGGCATCTGGGGCCGTAGCTCAGTTGGCTAGAGCGTCTGCCTGTCACGCAGAAGGTCGCGAGTTCGAGTCTCGTCGGCCCCGCTTATGTCGCTGGCTACTTACCAAAAAGAAGTTAATGATTGGGTTAATCAATTCAGGATTAAATACTTCCAGCCATTAGAAATTCTCACTCGTTTAGTTGAAGAGGTTGGTGAATTAGCTAGAGAGTTAAACCACCGCTTTGGCCCAAAAAAGAAAAAAGTTAATGAAAAAAACAAAGAGATTGGCGATGAAATTGCTGACATTATTTTCACTTTAATCTGCCTCGCTAACTCATTGGATATTGACTTAGATAAATCTTTTAATAAAATGATGGATAAGCTTAATCGTCGAGACCGCCAACGCTACGAAAGGAAGTAGTTTTGGTAATAATCTCTCGATAGCTACCGAAAACTGCTCAAGTTCTGCCCAGAAAGGAGGTATTTTCAAAAAGGATGGAAAATAACCGATTGAAAAGACTTCTTAAAAGTATCAAACTCAATGAGTCAACCATCAGTATGATTTTGGGAGCTTTAGTGATTATTGTCGTTGGGGCTCTTATTTTTAATTATTTTAGAAACGTCGAGACTCCAAAAGAGCAAGAAGAAATAAAACTTGGTGAAGTGAAATTAGTTGAAGAGGAAGGAAAGCTCGTACCTGAAGCGTTGCCTAAAACCTATCAGGTAAAAACTGGTGATGACCTTTGGCAAATTGCTGAAGATTTTTATGGCTCTGGTTATAATTGGGTCAGTATTGCCCAAGAAAACAACCTGAGCAATCCTAATATGATCTACCCTGATCAGAAATTAATCATTCCCCGGGCAGCCGTCATTAAGCCTGAAGCGGCCGAAATGACAGTCTTTGGTCCGGTAATTGAGAGTGGTCAATATGTGGTTGAAAAGGGTGATCATCTTTGGGGAATTGCGGTCAGAGCTTATAGTGATGGTTATCAATGGACAACTATTGCTCAAGCAAACGAGATTGCCAATCCGGATGTCATCAATCCAGGAGACGTTTTGACACTACCCAGGAAATGAGTTTAAACTAGTATTAGTGCGGTGGTAGTTCAGTTGGTAGAACGTCTGCTTCCCAAGCAGAAGGTCAGGGGTTCAACTCCCCTCCACCGCTCTGTTATGCTGGTGTAGCTCAGTGGTAGAGCAATCGCTTCGTAAGCGATGGGTCGGCAGTTCAAATCTGCCCGCCAGCTCTG
>CAZZHA010000004.1:23680-33031 GCA_964653685.1 uncultured Gammaproteobacteria bacterium | reverse complement strand
TTAAATATCAAGATTAGCCATTTTTGCTCTTGTTTGAATAAATCTTTTTCTGGGTGGGACGTCTGATCCCATTAAAGTCGTAAAGACTTGGTCGGTTCGTTGAGTATCTTCAATCATTACTTTCTTTAGAATTCTTTTGTCTGGATTCATGGTTGTTTCCCAAAGTTGTTTAGGGTTCATTTCTCCTAAGCCTTTAAATCTTTGGACGCTGATTTTTTGTTTGCCTTGACCGTGTTCAGCAATCACTTCATCCTTTCCTTCTTCATTATAAACATAGAAAGACTCTTTGCCAATCTGGACGCGATACAAAGGCGGCATGGCAATGTAAAGATAACCTTTTTCAATGATTGAAGGTAGGTGGCGGAAAAAGAAAGTCAGAAGAAGGGTAGCAATATGTTGGCCGTCAACATCGGCATCACACATAATAATAATTCTTTGGTAACGAATCTTTTTAAGGTCAATCGTTTCGCCTATTCCCATACCGAGGGCAATAATTAAATCTTTAAGCTCTTCAAATTTAATAATTTTGTCTAAATGAGCTCTTTCGGTATTAAGGATTTTTCCCCCTAAAGGGAGAATTGCCTGAAAACGTCGGTCTCTTCCCTGTTTGGCCGAACCACCAGCTGAAGGACCTTCAACAATATAGAGTTCAGAATGAATGGGATCTCTTTCTTGACAATCAGCTAGTTTACCGGGTAAACCTAAGCCGGTTAACTCGCCTTTTCTGATCACCGCTTCTTTGGCGGCTCTGGCTGCTAATCTAGCTCGGGCTGCAAGGGCAATTTTTTCAATAATCCTCCGACCATCAGCCGGATGTTCTTCAAAAAAAGTATCCAGGCCTTCTTTGATAAAGGTCGCGACTAAACCTTGGGCTTCAGGGTTATTGAGTTTAGCTTTAGTTTGGGATTCAAATTGAATCTTGTTGATCGAAATTTTTACAGCAATCACGGCGGTTAAACCCTCAAGGGTGTCATTACCGACAAAACCGTTGTTTTCTTTGATGGCACCAATTTTCTTGGCGTAGTCATTAATGGCTCTAGTTAAAGCCATTTTGAAACCTGTTAGGTGAGTGCCACCGTCTCGGGTATTGATGACATTAACAAAAGACTGAATGTTTTCCGAATAACCATCGTTATACTGAATGGCCGCTTCCATGAGCATCCCATTATCTTCACCTTTAATAAAAATAACGTTATGAGTTGTTTTTTTACGATGATTAAGGTGTTTAACTAGGGAGCGGATCCCACCTTCAAAGTAAAAATTTTTCTTAATGTTTTGCCGTTCATCTTCTAAATGAAATTTAATTCCCGGAATCAGATAAGCCCTTTCTCTAATTGTCTGCTCAATTAGCTGATAATCAAATTCAATGTCTTTAAAAACTCTTTTATCAGGGATAAAGGTGGTAATTGTTCCGGTATCTTTGGCTTTGCCTATTTTTTCCAGTCGGGTAGTCGGTTTGCCTCGTTTGTATTCTTGAGTATAGGCGTGGCCGTCACGGTGAACCTCAACTTTAAGCCATTGAGAAAGAGCGTTAACCACGGAGACACCGACACCATGGAGACCACCCGAGGCTTTATAAACCCCTTCGTCAAATTTGGCCCCAGCATGGAGTTTGGTCATGGCTACTTCTAAACCAGAAAGGCCTGATTTGTGTTTGTCAACCGGAATCCCCCGGCCGTCATCCCGGATTTGAGCACTGCCGTCTTTCTTTAAAATGATTTTAATGTTCTTGGCGAAACCGGCCAGAGATTCGTCAATCGAGTTATCAACGACTTCGGTGATTAGATGGTGAAAGCCTTTTTTGTCAGTCGAACCAATATACATCCCTGGACGCTTTCTGACTGGTTCTAAACCCTCAAGAACTTTGATTTGGGCCGAAGTATAGGTGGAAAGAATATTATCGTTTTTGACTTTAGTTTTTAACTTTGGCATTTACCTGTTATCTAAATAGACCTAAAATTGGCAGGGAGAAAAGGAAGTCTGTAACCCTACCTTAATAACTCTATTTTATCAATTTTTAGAGGTCGATGCAAGCCTAATTTGGACAAAATTAGGCCTTTAATCTAAACGAGGGTAAGAGAGAAAAAGACTCTCAATCGCCAGGTGAAAATTAACATTGGCGGTCAACATTTTTCTGATTTGTTCTGTATTTTTCAAGGCCTTTTCAATTTGTTGTAGATTTAGTTGGTTTAAAGATTTAGTTGGTTTTTGATTTAAACCTGCCTTATCTCTTAAAATCTGGCGCCAAAGGAAAAGAAAATTTTCTGTTAATTGGAGAGCTTGATCTTTATTCTTGACTAAAGTCAAACTTAGCTTAAGCCTCTCCCCTATTTCAAGGTTTAAGATTTGCTTTAAAGTTTCCGTCAATTGATTAATTTCTTCTAGGGAAAGACTAATTTGACTTTTAGTTGGGAGACGAGTGATTTTCACCCGCGAAATAATGGTAGGTAAAAGATTAGCTGGCTGACTGGCCAGAAGAATAACCAGAGAATTTTCTGGTGGCTCTTCAAGAGTTTTTAAAAGGGAGTTTTGGGCTGGTAAGGTTAATTTCTCGGCTTCGGTAATCAAACCAGCTTTAATTTTGGCTTGATAAGGCCGCCGGCTAAGAAATCTTTTTAATTTTCTTATTTCGTCAATACCAATCGAACCAACTGGTTTAATCACCAACAGGTCAAAAGGGGGTTTATCTAAATCAATTGGCTGGTTGAAATGGGACTGAAGCAATTGCTGAACCATTTTGATTCTTTCTTCCAAAAGCCCGCCCGCGATTAGTTGAGAGACAAACATGCTTATTAGTTTGACATTTTAGCAGAAAACAAGATAACATAGAAGCATGGCTGAACCTGCCCAACAGCAACAGAACGTCCAAACTGATCCTCAAGAAGAAGATGTTTCTGGTCTTTTAGATGTTTTGCTTAGTCAAAAGATTCTTTCTCCAGAACAAGTAGAGAAGATAAAAGTCGAACAGGCTAATACCGGCAGAACGATTAAAGACCTTCTTTCAGAGATTAATTATGCTTCCTTAGAACAAATTGCCAAAGCTGAAGCTCAAGTTCGCAATATTCCTTTTGTTAATTTAAATGAAACGGCCGCTTCACCAGAAGCCTTAGGTAGGCTCCCCCGGGCCGTCGCCGAGCGCTATTCGGTTTTGCCTTTTGCTTACGATACTACTAATAATCAGCTTTCCTTGGCCATGGCTGACCCTATGGATCTTCAGGCCATTGAATTTGTAGTCCAGAAATCAAAAACCAAGGTTAAGCCCTATATGTCAACGTCTGAAGAAATTGACAAGGCGATTGCCATTAATTATAAAGAGAGTTTATCAACTGAAGTCAAAGCGGCTCTTAAGGAAACAGGTGCGCCGGTTAAAAGCATCCCAGTTGATTTGACTAAATTAGGCGAAATTATTCGAGAAGCGCCAATTGCCAAGATTGTTTCTACTCTTTTGGAATTCGCGGTCAAAGGCAGAGCTTCTGATATCCACATTGAACCAGAAGAAGAAAAAACCAGAATTAGATATCGAATTGACGGTATTATGCATGAAAAACTGGTTTTACCAAAAAACGTTCATGAGGGTTTAATTTCTCGAATTAAAATTCTTTGTGGCATGAAGATTGATGAGAAACGTTTGCCTCAGGACGGTCGTTTTTCTTTTAGAGCCAATGATCAGGAAGTTGATCTCCGAGTTTCTTGTTTACCGACAGTCCATGGAGAAAAGATTGTTATGCGGTTGTTAAAAAAGAGCGGTGGAGCTATTAGTTTAACAGAATTAGGTTTAAGGGGGATGGCTTTGAAAAGTCTTCAGGAGGCCGTTCTTCGACCTCATGGAATTATTGTTGTTTGTGGTCCAACTGGTTCCGGCAAAACGACGACTCTTTATTCCGCCTTATCAAAAATCAATACGCCTAAGGTCAATATCATTACTTTAGAAGACCCGGTTGAGTATGAAATCCCGGGCGTTAATCAGGTTCAGGTTAATCCCGCCGCTGGTTTGACTTTTGCTAATGGCTTGCGATCTTTTGTTCGTCAAGATCCGGACATTATTATGGTCGGCGAGATTCGAGATAAAGAAACAACAGGTTTAGCTGTTCAAGCTGCCTTAACCGGCCATCTTGTTTTTTCGACTCTCCATACTAATGATGCGGCTGGTGCCATTCCCCGATTAATTGATCTTGAGGCTGAACCATTTTTATTGGCTTCAGCCATGACTTGTGTGGTGGCTCAACGAGTGGTTAGAAAAATTTGTCCTGATTGTCAAGAAGAATATCCAGCGCCAGCCGAAGTGATAGCTGATTTTAAAACGATATTAGGCAATCTTTATCAATCTGGTGATAATCCTAAATTATATCGGGGTAAAAAATGTCCTAAGTGTAATAATACCGGTTATCTAGGGAGAATTGGAATTTTTGAGGTGATGCCAGTGACCGAGAAAATTGGCAGACTGACGATGGAAAAGGCTTCGGCTTCGGATATTGAAAAACAAGCGGTTCAGGAAGGAATGATTACCATGAAACAAGATGGTTACTTGAAAGTCTTAGAGGGAATTACTACGATAGAAGAGGTTCTCAGAGTCGCTGAGGATTAAATTATTTATGGAAATTGAAAAGCTGTTAGAAATTACGTTTAATAAGGGAGCTTCGGATCTCCATCTGATTACCAAGGTGCCGCCGATGCTTAGGGTTAATGGTGTCTTATCGCCGATTACTGGCTTAGAACCGTTAACTAAAGAAGTCGTCGAGCAGTTGATTTTCAGTTTGGTTAGCGAAGAACAAAAGGAGGTTTTATTAGTTAACAAAGAACTGGACTTTTCTTTTGCTTTTGGTGACCGGGGTCGCTTTCGAGTTAATGCCTACTATCAAAAAGGTGAGTTAGCCGCTGCTCTTCGTCTTATTTCGATGGAAGTTCCGACCATCGATGAGCTTAATCTTCCTGATATTTGTCATGCTTTTACCAAATTAAAGCAAGGTTTTATTCTGGTGGTTGGTCCAACGGGTCATGGTAAATCAACCACTTTAGCTTCGATTATTGAGGAGATTAATCTTAATCGGAGTGAACATATTATTACTATTGAGGATCCGATTGAATATGTTTTTAAACATCAGAAGTCAATTGTTTCTCAAAGAGAATTAAGGGATGATACTCATTCCTGGTCAATCGCCTTGCGTTCTTGTTTAAGAGAAGATCCTAATATAGTTATGATTGGCGAAATGAGAGATTTAGAGACGATGAGTATGGCTTTAACCATTGCCGAGACTGGTCATCTAGTTTTCTCAACCCTTCATACTAATTCAGCTGCCCAATCAATTGACCGAGTTATTGATGTTTTTCCCGAGCATCAACAAGAACAAGTTAGAATGCAGCTTTCAGCAACCCTTGAGGCGATTGTTTCTCAAAGATTACTGCCTTCTCTAGAAGGAGGCAGAATTCCGGCAACCGAGGTGCTCGTGGCCACACCAGCTGTCAGAACCGTGATTAGAGAAGGTAAAACTCATATGATTGATAATATTATTCAGACTTCAGTTGAAGTTGGGATGAAGGTGTTGGAAATGGATTTGTCGAGGCTAGTTAAAGAAGGCAAGATTAGTCTTGATGTTGCCAGGAATTATGCCTTTCGGCCAGAAGAGCTAATGAAATCGGTCAAAGGACGTTGATGAAAAAGTTTAATTACCGGGCTAAAAACAAAGAAGATAAAGAAGTTAGTGGTGTTGTTGAGGCGAGGGATGAACAACAGGCAGCCAAAATTCTTCAAGAAAAAGGCTTTCTCGTTATTTCAATTGCTCCTTTTCGCAAAAGTTTAGCCGCTCAAGCGGGTCCTCTTTTTAGTCGAGTAAGTACCACGGATTTAGTGAATTTTACCCGTCAGTTGTCGACAATGGCCACCGCTGGACTCCAATTAACGGTTGCTCTTGATATTCTAGAGAAACAAGCAAGGCCGACAATGGCTAAAGTGGTAGCGGAGATTAGGCGGGAAGTAGAGAGTGGTGGTACCTTGGCTAAGGCCATGGAGAAACATCCCCATGTTTTTGATCAGGTTTACGTGGCCCTAATTAATGCTGGTGAGGCGGTTGGCTCTTTGGACAAGGTTTTGATGCGTTTAGCTGATAACTTAGAAAAGAAAAGAGAATTTCAGGGTAAGATTAAAAACGCCATGATTTACCCGGCGATTGTCATTATGGGGATGGGCGGTGTCGGGATGATTATGATTATCTTTGTCCTGCCAAGAATGATGACGATCTATGAAGAATTTCAGGCTGATTTGCCAATCGCCACCAAGATATTGTTGAACATCTCTACTTTCTTTACTAAGTATTGGTATTTAGCTTTGGTTCTTTTTGCTGGTTCTGCTTTTGGTTTAAGAATCCTTAATCGTTACCCTCAATTTAGAGGGATGATTGACAGTCTTACCTTTCGTTTGCCGATTATCGGCAAGTTAAGACAGGAAACCATGTTAACTGAATTTACTCGGACTTTAAGCTTATTAGTGGGAGCCGGTGTTTTAATTGTTGATGCTTTAAAGATTACGTTTAAGGCTTTTTCCAGTCCTCTTTATCAGCATTCATTAGAAAAAGTGACTGAAAAAGTGGAAAAAGGAATTCCTTTGGCCAGTGCTTTGAGTCAGGAGGAAATTTTTCCTCCAATCTTATTTCAGATGGTGGCGGTGGGTGAAGAGACAGGCAAAATTGACGAGGTTTTAACAAGAGTTTCTACTTATTTCGAACAAGAGGCAGAGATGGCAATTAAGGGATTGACAGCCGCGATTGAGCCTCTTATCATGATTGTATTGGGAGTTGGTGTCGGCTTTTTGATTATTGCCGTTATCATGCCGATTTACAATCTTGCTTCTCAATTTTAAATCAGCAAGATTGTTAGGTTTAAGCATTATTAATTATTTTTTAAGGAAAGGAGGTGAGAAAAAATGAAAAAATATCTGTCTAGAGGTTTTACAATGATTGAGTTGTTAATTGTCATCGCTGTTTTAGGTATTTTAGCTGTCGCTGTTTTGGCGGCCATTAACCCAATTGAGCAGATCAACCGCGGTCGGGATACCGGGACTCGTTCAGATGCCGAGCAGTTAATTGGCGCCATTGATCGTTACTATGCTTCCAAAGGTTATTATCCTTGGATGTTGAGTGCAACCAGTGATAACGATTTTGTCGATTTTGTAGAAATAGCAGCAGTTGATCAAGCAATTGGCGGTGATGCACAACCAATGTTGACAAATCTTTCAGCCTCAGGAACAGAAGAGGTAAAATTGACTTTTGTTAATAGAATCGTGGCAGCGAGTGCTAATCTACTATCTATTTACAAAATGACGGGTGGTGGTTATAGCACGTATCTTTGCTTTGTTCCTCAATCATCCTCTTTTAGAACTGAAGCTTATAAGCGTTGTGTTGCCGATCCTACTTATGGTGATCTACCAGCCGACTTTCCGACTGAGGCTTGTCCTGCTGCTAGTTGTACGGATGTAGGTGCGGATGAACCAAATTTAGCAACGGCCTGTTATAGTTGTCTGCCATAAGCTAGTTTAAAAATTAAGGGGAAGAGGGTTGTTTAAAACATGTTTGAGTATGTGTTATAGTGGATTTATGGCAGGTTTAGTGGTTGGAACAATCGTTTTTCTTTTAGGACTGTGTCTTGGTAGTTTTCTGAACGTCGTTGTTTATCGCCTGAATCATCAGTTGTCGCCTTTACGAGGGCGCTCTTTTTGCCCTAGGTGTAAGAAAAAGATTGTTTGGCAAGATAATCTGCCTTTACTTTCCTTTCTTCTCCTTAAAGGTCGTTGTCGTTCTTGCCACTCCCCTATTAGTTGGCAATACCCGTTAGTTGAATTGGCCACTGGTTTGGTTACCCTTTTAATTGTCTTTTGTTTTTCCTTGTCTTTGATTGATATTCTTTATCTTCTTTTAATTTCTTATGCTTTGATTGTGATTGCCACTTCTGATTTTCTTTATCAGACGATTCCTGATGAAATTGTTTCTGTTGGGATTATTCTGGCTCTTTCTTATTCTTTTCTGGTGAGTCATGATTTAACCTCAATTTTGAGTGGTTTAGGAGCCAGTTTATTTTTTCTTTTATTATTGGTGGCGACTCGGGGAAAAGGCATGGGGATGGGCGATGTTAAATTAGTTGGATTTTTAGGTCTTTTTTTAGGTTTTCCTAAGATTTTAGTGGCTTTATTTTTAGCTTTCTTGACTGGGGCTATTTTTGGTGTCATACTGATTTTAATGGGTAAAAAGCACTTAGGGGAACACCTTCCCTTTGGACCCTTTTTAGCCACTACAGCTTGGTTAAGCTGGTTTTGGGGCCAGAAAATATGGGAGCTTTATCTCGGAAAATTCTTAGTCTAAGGAAAGAGAGAGCAATCAAGGGTTTTACCCTGATTGAAATCATGATTGTGGTGGCGATTATTGGTGTTTTTTTAGTAATTGCTCTTTGGGCTTATCGACTCCAATTACTGAAAGGCCGGGATGCCCGGCGTAAAGCTGATTTAGCGACTTGGCAAAATTTACTTGAAGATTACGCTAATGACAGTGTCTGCTATCCTGAAGGAATGATTGCTTGTGGTTCAACCCAGGGTGAATTCTTTGAAGGTTATCTTTCTGACATTCCTTGTGATCCTATCAATAATATTCACTATAATTATATGTATACCTTTGATGAAGGAAGTGGTTGTAATAAATGGTATAAAATTTACACCAAATTAGAGAATGAGAATGATCCGATTATTGCTAAGGTAGGTTGTGAAGGGGGTTGCGGGCCAGGCGGTAATTATAATTATTGGGTTGGAAGCTCTAATGTGACTGAGGTAGCTCAATTACCAGGTGAATTTTGGGTCTATATTCCTGAAGAAGAACCACCACCTGAGGAACCAAGCGATGAACCACCACCTGAAGAGCCGCCACTTGGTGAGTCGCCCTCTGGAGAAGAACCGTCTGAAGAACCGTCTGAGGAACCGTCTGAGGAACCATTACCAAGTGGAATACCTATAGAAGCTGAACCAACCTGTAAATTGCCAGATGGAACACCTTGGTGTTGGAAAGAAATTTGTCGATCTTGTTGTCCTGATGAATACAGTCCTTATTTCTTTTTCTGTGATCAAGGCGATAGTCCGGAACCAGAAGATGATAAATGTATTTTAGATTTAGCTTGTAGTAATTGATAATGAATAAAAAAGGTTTTACTCTAATCGAACTCTTAATCGTTATTGCTATTTTGGGCTTTTTGTCCACGATTGGTCTGACGAGTTTTCGGAGTTCCCAAATCAAGGGCAGAGATGCCCAACGTAAACATGATTTGAGTCAAATTCAACGTGCTTTAGAAGCTTATTACAATGATAAGGGTGAATATCCT
>CAZZHA010000004.1:22298-23580 GCA_964653685.1 uncultured Gammaproteobacteria bacterium | reverse complement strand
AAGATCCTGATCCTGATGCTAATTATACCTATGAAGAAGGAGCAACTGACCAGGATTTTTTGCTTCAGGCGGCTTTAGAAAATAAATCTGATAGTGACCTTTGTGAATCCCAAGTTCATTGTGGAACTGCCGAAAACGAAGAAGCTTGTGATTGGGATTTAGGTTGGTATGTCGTTTGTGCTGATTAGCTTTTAAAGAAAAGGAGGTGAAAATGAAAAAAGGTTTTACCTTAATAGAATTACTGGTCGTTATCTCGATTATTGGTATTTTAGCTTCTTTAACTTTTGTCAGTTATTCTGGTGCCCAAAAACAGACCAGAGATACTCAGAGAAGGTCAGATTTAGCCCAATATCGAAATGGTTTGGAAAATTACGCGGCGAGTAATAATGGTCTTTATCCTATTCATACTAGTGCGTTTAATGTTACTGGTTTTTGCGGAAGCGGAAATGAGTTAGATGAATTTCTTTCTGGTTGTCCTGGAGACCCGCTTGCTGATACTGATGGCCCATTTTATTATTATATTTCAGATGATTTAGGAACCGGTTATATTTTATATGCTGATTTAGAAACAGCTGGCTACTGGTATGTTTGTTCAAATGGTAAATCAGATACCAGTGAAGATCCGCCAGCGTTTACAACCTGCCTATTATGAACAAAAAAGGTTTTACTCTAATTGAATTATTAGTAGTAATGACGATTATTGCCGTTCTCTCTGGTTTGGCTTTGGTTTCTTATCAAGGAGCCAGGAAATCAGCCCGGGATGGAAAAAGAAAGGCTGATTTGGAACAGATTAGGAGCGGTTTGGAAATGTGTCGGAATGATACTGGAACTTATCCAGTCGGAACAGATCCAACTTCAGACTGTTCTGACTATTTATCACCCCTACCTGAAGATCCGATTGATGGTCAAAGCTATTATTACAATGGTGATACTAATAGTTATGAATTATGTGCGGCTTTAGAAAATCCTGGCTCCGATACTTGTTCTGGCTCATGCGGGAGTGCCGCATGTAATTACAAAGTAGGTCCTCCTTAGAATATGAAGAGAGCCTGCTCAAAATCTTCTATTTTTGGTTTCACTTTGGTTGAGCTTTTAATTGTGATTTCCATTTTAGCGATTCTCTTTTCGATTGGTTTGGTTCAATACACGAGATTTAATCGTCAACAGATATTAGATCAAGCCGTTTTAGGTCTTAAAAACAATCTGGCTCATGCTCGAGAAATGGCCCTTTCTGGTAAAAAGGGTTGTGAGGGGGTTTTTGATGGAGTTTTGGTCAGGTTTG
>CAZZHA010000004.1:4361-22198 GCA_964653685.1 uncultured Gammaproteobacteria bacterium | reverse complement strand
CTTTCTGGTAAAAAGGGTTGTGAGGGGGTTTTTGATGGAGTTTTGGTCAGGTTTGGGGATGACGAATACAGTCTTTATTCAAGCTGCAATAACAAAACGGATTTAGTTTTAATTACTACTTACAAGATAAAACAAGTTAGTTTAGGCAGTTCTCCTGATGAAATTCTTTTTAAAAGCCTTACCGGTGGGACTGATTTCTCTGAAGAAGAAACAATTGTTTTGGTGGCTGGTAGCGGTAGTACGAGCCGGACTGGCGGTGTTCTTGTGGCGCCTAGCGGGAAATTAGAAATTGTTTTCTCTTCACCTGTTTCATGCTCTGGTTGTTGGTCTGGTTCTAATTGTGAGCCAGGGACAACACTTAATTATTGTGGCACAGGAGGAGCTTTATGTCTTAATTGTAATGATAATGAAGAGTGTACAATAAATGAAAGTTGTGTTGCTGGTGTTTGCCAACACGAAAATCAGCCAGAACACTGGGAATGCGATTATCATGGATATCCAGGTGAGTGCTTAGCAGGAGTCTGCACAAAAATTCAGCCAACTGGCTATATGGATCAGGGTTGCGCTGAAATCGAAGAATGCTCTGATTATTATCTGGGTGAATGTGTTGATTATGAAATTTGTGGCCCAGGTTGGTGTTGGTGTGTAGACACTTTGTTTCCTATTTTTTGATGAAAAAGAGAAAATCTGGTTTTACTCTGATTGAAATTTTAGTGGTTGTTTCGGTAATAGTGATTTTATTCTCTATTGGCTTAGCCCAGTATATGAAATTTAATCGTCAGCAGATCTTGGAACAAGCGGCATTAGAATTGAAAACTGATTTGACTAATGCTCAAAGCAAAGCTTTGTCAGGTAAAAAAAAATGCACTGAAGGGGTTTTTGATGGTATCTTAGTTGAATTTAATACTGATAACTACACTCTTTATTCAAGTTGTGGAAGTGGTCTGGATTTAAAGCTTATTAGCGATAATCAGTTGTCGTCTGGAGTGAGGATCACAGAGAGACCAGAAGATGGTATTTTATTCAAACCAGTTACCGGCGGGACAGATATTCAAGAAGAGTCAGGTATCACGATTACTTTATCTGGTTATGGAGCAACCAAAGATTTAGTGGTTTATCCTAATGGTAAAATTGAGCTAATTTCTGAATAAATGAAAAAACAAGAATCAGGCCAGTCTTTAATTGAGGTTTTAGCCGCGGTGGCGGTGGTCGTTTTGGTTATTCTGGCTTTGATTACGGCGACGACTATCTCGGTTAGGAATACAACTTTTGCTAGCAAACAATCTTTGGCGACTCAATACGCCCGAGAGGCAATTGAAGGAGTCAGGGCCTTTAGAGATGGTGATCCTGATGCTTTTTTTGCTGGCAGTTGTCCATCATTCGAGGAGATTGAAGGTTTTACCAGAACAGTGACTTGTGATTCTAATGGTGTCGATCGCGTCAGAGTTATAGTGATTGTCACCTGGGTGGATGCTAAGGGGACGCATGAATCAAACCTAGAAACTTATTTAACCAAATGGTAAAGAAAAACGGTTTTACTCTAATTGAAATCTTGGTGGTGGTCGGTCTTTTCGGCATCATTGCCGTTATTAGTTCGGCTAGTTTTTTTAGTTTATTAAGAGGCTCAACCAAAGCCAAAACCGCCAGTAACGTTAAACAAAACGGTGACTATGCTCTAGGGGTGATGGAAAGGATGATTAGAAACGCTCGTTATCTTGAAAAGAATAGTGATAGTACTCCTGAAGATGAGCAGATTTGTGAACTAGGGATGACTAAGATAAAAATTAAAAATCCTGATGGTGGTTCAACGGAATTTAGTTGTGGTGATGACAAGATTAGCTCAAATTCAGCTGATTTGATAAGCGATGAAATTATTGTTGATTGTTCTTTTGATTGCCAGCGTCAGGAAGACGGTTCTTTTAAACCGGATGTCGTGACGATTGATTTCATTCTGTCGAGTGGTGGCCCTAGTGCTCGGCCAGAAGAACTAGCCTTAATTAGTTTTAAAACAACAATTAGTTTAAGAAATATTCCTGAGTGATTATTTGACAGAAGGTAGCGGTCTCATTAAAATGGAAGAGATGAAGAAAAAATCTAATTCTGGTCAAGCTTTATTAGTGATTTTATTAATTATGGCGGTAGCCTTGACCATTGGTTTATCAGTTATTTCTCGGTCAGTGACTGATATTCGTCTTTCTCAAGAACAAGAAGAGTCAGCTAGGGCTTTTTCAGTAGCCGAAGCGGGCCTAGAAAGTCTTTTGGCTGGTCAGGATTTACCGAATTTCTCAACAGAAGGCTTTACCATTACCACCGGAACAGTTTCTTTAGGGGGGAGCGGTAAGAACATTTTTAAATTCCCTAAAGGAATCGAAGCCGGTAAGACCCAGACGGTTTGGCTCGTGGCTCACGATGATGATGGTAATCTTAATCCAGCTGAAGCTTTTACTGGTAATCAAATCGAAATTTTCTGGGGTAATGAAGGTCAGGGAGTAAGTGAGACGGCGACACCGGCTTTAGAGGCGACCATTCTTTATAATGATGGCAGCTTTAAAACTACCAAGTCTGCTTTTGATCCTAATTCAAACAGAACCGCGACTAATAAGTTTACAGCGGCGAGTTCAGGTGAATCATTGGAGATTGATGGTCAAACTTTTAGTTTTCCCTTTAAAGCTACGGTTAGTATTCCCAGTGTTAGTTATGTCCTAAGACTAAAACTCATTTATAATGATGAAGAGCAACAGTTAGCGATTAGAGGTAATGCTGACTTGCCGCTTCAGGGTTATTGTTATCAAGCAACTGCTTCACAAGCAGATACCGGTATTAGCCGAAAGGTTGAACAATGTCAGCTTTTTGAAGCGCCGCCAGCCATTTTTGATTATGTCTTATTTAGCGAAGAGGATTTGATAAAATCATAATCTGCCCATGGAATTTTTTGGTTTAGATATTGGTTCCTATAATCTTAAAGTTGTCCAGCTGGCTAAAAGCGGCAAGGAGTATCGTTTAGTGGCTTTTGGTTCAAGTCCCTCAACTCAAAAGGGATTGGCTTCAGAGGCGGATACTGATCTGACCGCTCTAGCCGAGGCAATTAAAAAACTTCAAAGCGAAGCAAAAATTTCCACTAATAATGTGAACACAGCCCTCCCTCAAGATCAGGTTTTTACCCGGACGATTAATTTACCACCCTTGTCTGAAGAGGAGTTAAAATCAGCCATTAAGTGGGAGGCAGAACAATACGTACCCATTCCTTTAGAAGAAACGACTTTAGCTCATCAAGTAGTGGGGCGAATTAATGTTAATAATCAAGAGAAAATTCAAGTTTTGATTGTGGCGGCACCAACGAGACTGGTTGAAAAAACTTTAAAGGTTCTGAAGACAGCTGGTTTAAATCCAGTCAGTTTAGAAACAGAAATTGTTGCTCTAGCCAGGGGTTTGGTTGGGCCAGAAGGAGAAGCGGCTTTGGTGGTGGATTTAGGAGCTAAGGCGACTGACATGGCCGTGGTTGAAAAAGGCTTGGTTGTTTTTTCTCGTTCCGTTACCACTGGTGGTGAAGCCTTGACCAGAGCAATTGCTACTGGCTTGGGACTAGATCCGAGTCAGGCAGAGGCTTACAAAAAGGCTTATGGTGTTGACCCGAAGAAGTTAGAAGGTAAAGTTAAGGAAGCTATTGGTCCAATTCTTGATGTCATTGTTAACGAGATTGAGAAAACAATTGAATATTTTCGTTCCGAAACCCAAAAAACAATCAAACGGGTTATTCTTAGTGGTGGTACGGCTGGCTTGCCGGAAGCAGTCAGTGTTATGGCTTCAAAGTTAAGCCTAGAGATTCAAGTTGGTGATGCTTTTAATCAGATTAAGATGGATGAAACTTTGAGAAAACAGCTTAGTCGAGTTCAAACATTCCTTTATGCAACCGCGATTGGTTTAGCAATGAAAGAGGTTTAATTAATGGCGGCAAAAGAAATTAATCTTCTCCAAGCAGATAAACTTTCTTTCACAGAAAAAAGAAGAAGTTTCCTTTTGAAGATAGGCACGATTTTTTTAATTGTCCTTTATTGTTTGTTAGTAGCTGTAGTTTTCTCATACGGACTAGTAGTCACTCGCGAATCCCAAGTAGTGACTAAAAAGATTGCCGTAAAAAAGGCGGAGTTAGTCGGTCTAGAGGAAATGGAGTCGTTGCAGTTTCTGGTTAAGCAGCGTCTTTCAGTCTTAACCAGATTAGTGGGAACTGAGACTCCCCAACCTGAGTATTGGCTTAATTACTTAGATGATTTAATGATTCAAGGAATCGCCTTGGAAAGTGTAAAGTGGAGTTCTAATGGAGAAATAATTTTTTCAGGCTTAGCCGATAATGCGCCAGTCTTATCGTCTTTTTTAAAGAGTTTAAAAGAAGCGGTTGATGATGGTGACGTCACCAGTAGCACTCTGGTTTCTGCTAGCCGACAAGAAGACGGTATCTATAATTTTAATTTTGAAGTTTTGGTTGATTAAAAAATGGCAATAGGAGTCAATAAATTACCAGATTTATCCAAGTTTCGGGAATTTCTTTTTCCTCTGATTGTGGTTGTTCTGATTATTTTGTCAGGCGTTTTGGTGGTTAAGCCAAAACTTGGTGAGATTTTAAAGGCAAGAGGAGAACTAGGCAAACAAAAGGATGAACTAGCTCAATTATCGCAGAAGATAGCCATTTTACAGGGCTATGATCGGAGTGAACTGGAGGCAAGAGCTAATCAGGTGGTCAAAGTTTTGCCGGTTGATAAAAACGGACCTCTTATCTTTGCTAGTTTAAGAAGTTTAGCTAATGAAAATGATTTAGAGATTAGTGGTCTAGATGTTCAAATTGGCGAGATATCGACTGGGTCGGGAAAAATTCAAACCAAGGGAAACAAGGAAACTTTTCCTTCGCTAACAATTAGTTTAAGTGTCAGTGGTGATCGTGGGGATTTATATAAATTCTTTAAGTCTGTCGAGTCAATCTCGCCCTTAATGCGGATTAAGCAAATTAGCCTTGATCAAGAGGAAGATGTTCTTGAAAGCAAGCTTGAATTGGAGACTTACTACCTTGCCTCACCTGAATTCATCGGCAAAGCTGATCGGACGATTATTCCCACTAGTCCGGAAGAGGAAGAAGTTTATCAGGAAATTAAAGGCTATCAGGCAGCTTTGAGCCAAACAAGCCTACCCATGATGACGAGCGGTAAAGAAAATCCCTTTACTTACTGATTTTCTTCTAATTTAAGGTTAATCTTTTTACCTTGTTTTATCGCTTTAGTTTTGACTAAGGTGCGAATGGCGCGGATGGTTTGGCCGTTTTTACCAATCACAATTTTTATATCTTCAGGGTCAACCTTGATCGAATATTCAGCGAAATTTTCTTTTTCCTCTTCTTTAATTTTAACTGCTTGAGGTTTTTCAACAATTGACTTGATTAGAAATTCTAGGAGTTTTTTCATGAATTCCCTATTTTTTCAATAGTTTTTTGACCACTGCCGTCATTTGGGCTCCTTGAGAAAGCCAATAATCGACTCTTTTTCGATCGAATTTAATGGTGGTTGGTTTGGTTTTGGGATCATAAAAACCAAGATTTTCAATCACCCGGCCGTTTCGCTTAGTTCGGGAATCCATAGCGGCAATTCGGTAAGAGGGAGCGTTTTTTTTGCCGGTTCGAATTAGTCTAAGTTTAACCATAATGTGAGAATTTTAACGGTTATCTCCTATTTTTTCAAGAGCAGCTTTGGCCGCTTTTTCTTCGGCCTCTTGTTTGCTTTTTCCTTTTTCCTGAGCTAAAAGATCACCTTGACTATAAACACCAACCGTAAAAATTTTAGCATGATCTGGTCCTTTTTCTTCAAGGGTCTTATAAATTGGTGTCTCTTTAAATTCTTCCTGGAGTTTTTCCTGAAGGAGGGTTTTGCTGTCTTTAAATTCTCCTTTAGCAACAATTTTTTCTAAAAATGATTTAAATTGCTTTTTGATAAAGGTCTCTGTTTTAGCAAGACCCTGGTCAAAAAAAATGGCCCCAATCACCGCTTCAAGACTATTAGCTAAGAGAGAAGGATTTTCTTCTCCCCCAGAGTTTTTCTCGCCTCGACTCATCAGGAGGTTTTGACCAATTTTTAATTGATCAGCAATTTTTGCCAGGGTGGTTGTTCTGACGAGATTAGAACGAAGATTGGTCAACTGCCCCTCTTTATAATTGGGAAATTCCTGATAAAGCCAATTGGAAATAATAAAAGAAAGAACGACGTCTCCTAAAAATTCCAGTCTCTCGTTAGATTCTAAGCCAACTCCGGTTGTTTCATTGAGATAAGAACGGTGAACCATTGCCTGAGCCAATAATTGAGGTTGATTAAATTTTATTCCTAAATTTTGTTGGAGAGTGTCTAAATTTTTTTTCATTCGATTTCGGCAGTTACTAAATTAATTAATTGACCGACAAACTTGATTTTTTCAGGCTCAATCTCTTCAAGGTCAATATCAAAGGTTTCCTGAATCTTGGCTAATAAATCAGAAATCATTAAAGTTTCTGCACCCAAGTCTTTACTAAGACTTGATTCAGGTGTGATTTCTTCTTTAGCGACGCCTAGGTTTTCCGAGATTAAACTAATGATTTTTTCTTCAACTTTGGTCATTTTGATTTTTTACGGGAAACTGTTTTTTTGTCTTTTTCCTTTTTTTCGACTTTTTTTAAAACCGTTCCCAAAACCCCATTAACAAAACTAGAGCTTTTTTCGCTGCCATAACGTTTGGCTAATTCAACCGCTTCGTCGATAATGACTTTTGGTGGTTCTTTTTTAACAATTACCAATTCGTAGATGGCTAGTCGAAGAATGGCTAAATCAACTCGATTAATTTGTTCAATTGGCCAATCTGGGGCCGATTGAACAATAATTTCGTTAATCTTCTTGCTGTTAACAAGGATTTTCTTAGCTAATTCATTTTCAATCTTTTGATCAGATCGAAAACTCCAAAGAAATAAATTTTTAATTGCTTTTTGTCTTCTGATGTGTCTGGGGTCATAGGGCGTTTTCATAGCCTTTACTCTAAGTTGATTTCTTTCCTTTTTTAACTTTAGGTTTAACCACTTCTTTTCCCTTATAATAACCACAAGCCTGGCAAACTTGATGAGGTTTTTTTGGCTGACTACAGTTAGGACAATTAACGAGTTGTGACCTTTCTAATTTAATGGCCGCTCTTCTTTTCCCCTTTCTGGCGGTTGAAATTCTTCTTTTTGGTAAGGCTCCCATGTTTATTTATTTTCTTTAATTTGGTTCAACGGCTCTAATTGTATCTTTTTTGAGCCTGGCTTGCAAGAAGGGATAACGCTTGATTTCCTTAATAATCTTTTCGGCTGCCTGGCGGGTTACTTTAATCATTTTTAGATCCGAAAAAGAGGCAACGCGAAGATTAAAAAAACCGTGTTGTTGAGTGCCATAGATTTCCCCTGGTCCCCGTAATTTTAAATCTATTTCGGCCAACTCTGATCCTGTTGTAATTCTTTCTAAGGCTTTGAGCCTTTTAAGAGATTTTTCACTAGGCGTTGTGCTAAAGAGGAGACAGTAAGCTTGTTGACCGCTCCGACCCACCCGACCTCTTAATTGGTGAAGTTGAGCTAGACCAAAGCGCTCAGCGGCTTCAACCAGCATAATTGTGGCTGTGGGAATGTCAATTCCGACTTCAACTACAGGTGTGGAGACAAGAATGTCTATTTTTCCTTGTCTAAATTTTTCAAAAACTTTATCTTTTTCTTTACTTTTAAGTCGGCCATGGAGAAGGCCTATTCTTAGGTCTGGAAAAACTTCTTTGGCCAATTTTTCTTTTTCACTGGTAGCCGCTTTCACTGATTGCATGGTTTCATGAGCCGATTCTTCAATTAAAGGACAGACAATAAAGGCCTGATCCTCTTTATCCTTAATTTGCTCTCTGAGCCATTGGTAGGCCGCGGCTCGTTTATAGGGAGGAACCACCCAGGTTTTAATTTTTTGTCTGCCTGGAGGCATTTCGTCTAAAACAGAAAGATCGAGGTCACCGTAAAGAGTCAAAGCCACGGTTCGGGGAATGGGAGTGGCGGTCATGGTTAGGAGGTGAGGTACTTTGTTTTTTTTAATCAATTTACCTCTTTGTTCGACACCAAATCGGTGCTGTTCGTCAATGACAACTAAACCCAATTGTTTGAATTGAGCCCTTTTATAAATAAGGGCATGAGTACCGATAAGACAATCAAAGTTTTCTACTGTTTTCTTTTGGGAAGCCGTCAGCAAGGCGACTTTGACGCCTAAAGGAGAAAGGATTTGACTGAGAGTTTGGTAATGTTGATTGGCAAGGATTTGAGTTGGCGCCATCAGGGCGGCTTGGTTTTTATTAAGAAAAGCAAGATAGATGGCCACAGCTGCGACCACGGTTTTACCACTGCCGACATCACCCTCAAGAAGACGATTCATAGGTTTGTCCTTCTCAAGATCAGTAAAAATTTCCCTAAAGGCCTTTTTTTGAGCCTGGGTTAAGGTAAAAGGTAAACTATTGGTAAATTCAAGAATTTTTTCTTGATCAAGATGGAATCTGGAAGCCAGTTGATATTTTTGCCAGGTCTTTTTTCTTTGCAAGGCGGCTAATTGAAGAAGAAAAAATTCTTCAAAAGCAAAGCGCTTTCTTGCCTCTTGGGCCTCTTTTTGATTGGTCGGAAAATGAATCTTTTGCAGAGCCTGGTTGAATTTAATTAACTTATATTTTTTGCTAATTTTAGAGGGTAAGAATTCTCTTAATCCCGGAACAAATTTTTTCATCAATGGAGCAATCCGAGAGCGAAGCCATTTGGAAGAGAGACCATAAGTTTCATGATAAATTGGGACCAATCTGCCAGTGTGAACTGTTTCTTTTTTTTCTCTTAGACCGTCTTTGAGAATTTCGTATTCAGGTGAAACTAAAACTAAACTGGAGCCAAACCAATCAACCTTGCCTGATAAACCAATTGTTCGGCCTGGAAAAATGATTTTGATGAGAAACGGTTGATTAAACCAAACGGCTTGGATTTCACCACTGGCATCAGCAATCATGGCCTTTTGAATCTTTTTCCCCTGACGAGTGTATTCATTTTTAATTGAGATAACTTCCCCTTGAATGCTAACCATTTCACCAGCTTGGATTCGACCGATGGGTGAGATTAAAGAGTAATCAAGATAGCGAAAAGGAAAGTGATAAAGAAGATCTTCAAGAGTTCTAATATTTAATTTATTTAATCGTTTGGCATAAGCTGGGCCAATTAAAGGCAGATTTTCTACGGGTTTGGTGAGATCCATGATGATTATTATAACTCAAGCAATTATCTTAGGAGAGAGTAAACTATCGGTAGCATTGAAGTTAAAAGCAAACCAATGGCCGCAATCGCTACAATCACAATCCAAAGTCTTTGTTGTTTTTTAGAAAGTCTCATTTCTTTATTCTTACTTTATATAATCTTCTTTTGCCCGCTTTGATAATCTCCCTGCCTTTGATTGTTACTTTCATCTGTGGATCAGTAACTCTTTTTCCTTCAAACTCCAGTCCCCCTTGTTTAATCAATCTTTTAGTAGCGGAAATAGTAGCCGTACCTGCATAATTCGGAATTAAACTTAGCATTATCTTTGAGATTGAGTATTTACCCTTTTTAACTGCCCCGGGGGTTAATTTTATTTGAGCAGGCTTTTCTCTTTTTTGGAATCGGGTCTTAAATTCTTTTTCCGCATTTTTTGCGTGTTTTTCAGAGTGAAGCATTTTGACAATTTCAAAGGCCAGTTTTTTCTTCAAGTCCATGGCCGGTGTTTTACTTGCTTTTAGATTTTTTTCCATTGATTCAATTGATTGAAGCGGTACTTGAGTCAAGAGTTCAAAGCCTGGGATGATAGTTTCGTCAGGAAAAGACATAATGGCGCCATACATTTCCGAGGCAGAAACATTTAAAAAGAGAGCGTTACCAGTTGTTTTACCGACTTTTTCGCCTTGAGCATCAACTAGAAGCTTGGTGGTCAGGACAAATTTTTCTTTACTTTTAAGGGCTTTCATTAAATTTCTACCAGCCAGCATGTTGAAGGTTTGATCACTGCCGCCAATTTCCAGATCAACATCCATCGCGACGCAATCAATGGCTTGGGCCACAGGATAGAGAAATTCATGAAGATGGATTGGTTTCTGAACTTTAAGTCTTCTTTGAAAGAAATCCCTTTCCAGTATTTGCTGGACGGTAAAATGGGAAGTGATTTCAATTAAATCTTTGAAGGTCACCTTGTCACCCCATTGACTGTTGAACATCAGCTTGGCTGGATTTTTACCACCAAAATTCAGAATTCTTCCGGCTTGTTCTTGCCAAATCTTTGAGTTTTCCAGAACTTGTTCTCTGGTTAGGAGTTTTCTGGTGGCTGATTTATCAGTGGGATCACCAATCATGCCCGTAAAATCGCCGACGAGAAAGATAACCTTATGGCCTAAATCTTGAAATTGTTTTAATTTAAGCAGGCCGACCATACTCCCCAAATGAAGATTAGCCATTGATGGATCAAAGCCTTGATAAAGTTTAATCTTCTTACCAGAACGAAGAACCTTTTCCAAGGCTTTTTTTGAGGGATAGATTTTCTCGACTCCTCTGTTTAAAACCTCATTAATTTTATCCATAGATTTTTATCCGTAGATCTAATATTAGCACAAATTTTGATTTTTTGTTAAAATCAACTCTATGAGTTGGCAAAGAACCTGGCGAAAAAGAATTAGACAGGCAAGAGCCTATCGGCATCTAGACAAGCCGAATACCAGTCTTTTAGCTTCCAAAGGGGCTTTTATTGGTTTTATCCTTTTTATTGCCCTGGTTCTCTTCGCCGGAGGTTTGTTTGCCTTTTATGCCAAGGACTTGCCGCAACCAGATAAGATTGTTCGGCGGGAAGGCTTTGCCACTAAAATTTATGATCGCAACGGCGAGTTACTTTATGATGTTTTTGCTGACCAGCGGCGAACACCAGTTTCCCTTGATAATATTCCCGAACATCTCAAGAATGCGACAGTTGCCATTGAAGACAAAAACTTTTACCGGCATAGTGGTTTTGACCCCACTGGGATTTTCCGAGCCGTTTTCAATATTGTGGTTCATCGTCGCTTACAAGGAGGCTCGACTCTTACCCAGCAATTAGTTAAAAATGTTCTCTTAACGCCCCAGAGAACCATTCCCAGAAAGATTAAAGAGTTTATTCTAGCGGTCCAAATCGAAAGTCGTTACTCTAAAGACGAAATCCTTCAAATGTATCTTAATGAGGCTCCTTATGGCGGTACCGCCTGGGGGGTGGAAGCGGCCGCCGAAACTTATTTCGACAAATCTGTTTCCGAATTAAATTTAGTGGAATCAGCCATTTTAGCGGGTTTGCCTCAGCGGCCTTCAGCCTACTCCCCTTTTGGTGATGATCCTAAAGCTTATCTTGGCCGAACGGAAACGGTTTTGCGAAGAATGCGGGAGGATGGTTATATTACTGCTGATCAGGAAAAAGCGGCGGTCAAGCAAATCAAGGAAGTAGAATTTACGGCTGAAGGTTTAAACTTCAAAGCCCCCCACTTTGTTATGTATGTTAAAAAACAACTCGAAGACCGTTATGGACAGCGAGTAGTAGAACAAGGCGGTTTAAAGGTCACGACCACTCTTGATTACCAGATTCAAGAGGAAGCCCAAAAAGCGGTGACCGAAGAGATTAGCAAGGTTGAGTCGATTCATATTACTAACGGCGCCGCCATTGTTTTGGATGCTCAAACCGGTGAAATTCTGGCAATGGTTGGTTCAAAGAATTACAATGATCCGGATTATGATGGTAAGGTTAACGTTACCCTTTCTTTACGTCAGCCAGGTTCAGCGATTAAGCCAGTGACTTATGTGACCGCTCTTAAAAAAGGCTACACGGCTTCGACTTTTCTAATGGATACACCAACCACTTTTCCTGGAGGTCAAGGCTTGCCTGATTACAAACCAGTTAATTATGATGGTCAATTTCATGGATCGCTTCAAGTTAGGTTTGCTTTAGGTAATTCGATTAACGTAGCGGCCGTCAAGATGTTAGCGAAGGTTGGTTTAAGTAATATGCTGACTACTGGTTACGAAATGGGCTTATCGACTTTGGAACCGACTAAGGAGAATTTGCGACGTTTGGGCTTATCAGTGACTTTGGGTGGCGGTGAAGTTCGTTTACTTGAGTTAGCTCAAGCTTATTCGGCTTTTGCCAACAGCGGTTATCGGGTTGATCCAATTTCGATTCTTAAGGTTGAGGATAATGATGGTCGGGTGTTAGAAGAAACCAAACCTGCAGCTGGCAAGCGAGTTTTGAATGAGGCCGAAGCCTTTATTATTTCCCATATTCTTTCAGATAATAGTGCCCGTTTACTTACTTTTGGTGAAAACAGCGCGTTGGTCGTCCCGGGAAGACAAGTAGCGGTTAAAACCGGGACCACTAATGACAAGCGAGATAATTGGACGATTGGTTGGACGCCTCAGGTAGTGGCTGGAGTCTGGGTGGGTAATAATGATAACACAGAGATGACTCAAGTGGCTTCAGGCGTTTCTGGGGCGGCTCCTATTTGGCGACGGGTGATTATGGCAGCGCTTAAAGATAAACCCAATATTGGTTTTGCCACGCCTACGGGAGTGATCACGGCTGAAGTTGATCTTGTTTCTGGCTATCGGGCTCATGATGGTTTTCCTTCAAGAACAGAATATTTTATTCAAGGAACCGAACCAACCGGTGAAGATCCAATTCACGCTAAGTTAAAACTTTGCCGTGGCCAGGATAAATTAGCCACCCCGGCTCAAGTGGCCCGAGGTGATTATGAAGAAAAAGAATATTTTGTTTTTAAGGAAGAAGATCCACTTTCCGGTGACGGGATCAATCGCTGGCAGGAAGGGATTAACCAGTGGCTAACAGGTCAATCAGATTCTCGTTATCATCCGCCCACCGAGTATTGTGGCGATGTTGAAGAACTAGAAGTTACCATTGACGAGCCAGCCAACGAATCGAAAATTGACAGTAATGAGGTTAGAGTTAAAGGAAAGATTATTTCTAAGAATACAGTTAAAGAAATTAAAATTCTGATTAATGGTGAAACTAAGGAGACGATTGAGAATAGTAGTAAATTTGATAAGATTTTTACTTTAGATAAGGGGACTTACACGATTAAAGTTTGGGCCAAGGATGAGAAAGACAAAACAGCTGATCGAGAAGCCAAAATTGGGGTGAAAGTTCCTTGGGATTGGCAACCTTCGCCAACCCCCAGTCCTTCTCCTAGTCCTTCTCCCAGTTCATCACCAAGTCCTTAAGGATTTGTAAGATATGCTATAATGAGCCAGTTAAATTAGTAAAATCTGCCATTAAATTTTTAATAAAAAAAAGATGGCAACCACAGCCTTAGAAACAGAACAGAGAGAAATAAGTTCTCCTGAAGAAACAGTTACCGAAAAACCACCGATTTCTCGATTACCTTTTGTGGTTTTTGTTTTCGAAGATGGTCAAGGAACGGTGAGGGAAAATACTACTGTCGCTGATTGGCAAGATTCAGATTTAGTTAATAAAATAAGGGAGGAAATAGGTAGTCTTCGGGGAAGGAATAGTACGATTACAGCTCAACTTTTTGAACCTCTTCCCAAGGCAAAACACGGAAGAATAGTTCCTAGACAAAGGCGAAGAGGAATTAAAATAGGATTAAAACAAGAAAGGGAAGCAAATGTTAGTCGGATCGATCATAAAGAAAGGTTGATTGACGAGATAGAGAGTTTATTAATAGAAAAAGCACCTCAAAGCAATCCTTTAGATCCTTTAGAGTTTAGAGTCACTAATGTGGTGGTGATTGAAGGTGAACCTTTGTCGCCAGAGGATCAAGAATGGTGGCAATTTGTCCGTCAGCAAGCGCCAGAGGTTTGGGATCTACTTCAGGAAGATGAAGAAATGACTGATTATGAGTATCTTCATACTTATTTTCAACGAAGACAGGCTATGCGCGACTCGCGAAGAGACTTTTCTGGTAATCGAGAAAGCGCCGACACAAATTTTGAAATGATTTTAAATATGCTTTCAAGTCTACCTGATGGAGAATATGCAAAGATAAAACCAATAATCGAAAGAATCAGAGATTATTTTACTGGTGAGCTTTAAGTTTTCCTTTAAATTTTTGGGAAACTTTCTGAATAATTTTCTTTCTAATTTTTCCCACTTCTTTATCGGTTAAGGTTTTTTGGCTGCTTTGGTAAGTGATTCTAAAGGTTCTTATTTTTTTGTAAGTATCAAGCAATTCGACTTTAATAATTAATTGACTGGTTTTTTTGATTGAATCGATAATCTCCCCTACTAAAGTTCTTGAGGGAACAATAAAAGCCAAATCTTCAACAATAGCGGGATATTTTGAAAGAGATACATATTTCTTGGTTTTGAAGGCGTGTTTGATTAATTCCTCGAAATCTAAATCAAAAACGACCACTCTTTTCTTGATTCCGAATCTTGCCAGGATATGAGGGTTGATTTCGCCTATCGCTCCTAGAGAACTGCCTTTGACCATTATTTCGGCTGTTCTTGAAGGATGAAAGACTTTACCGTAAAAGGTTTTCTGTAATTGATAGGGTTCAAATTGATAAGCATTAATTCCAACTGATTCGAGAATAGTCTCAACTACACCCTTGGCTTGATAAAATTTATTTCCAGTCAAAACTCCACTGAGATTTAAAGGTTCTTCAGTTTTGGGGATTTGGCCTAAATAAACTCGGGCGAGTTCAAAAATTTTAATTTCTTCAAAATGAGGTTGATTAAGATTAATTGCTTTTAAAATTCCTACTAAGAGAGTGGGTCTAAGGTATTCATATTCTAAACTAACCGGATTAGCTAATTTAATCGCTTCTTGGGTGTCAGCTTCTATTTTTTTCAGCTCTTCTCGACTAAGAAGACTGTAAGTATTGACTTCCGTAAGACCGGCACCTTTAAGAAGATTTTTAACTCTTTTTTCTAGTTGATAATCTCGTGAATAGGCCACCTCTTTGGTAGGAACCGATCCCCGAGGGGTGGTTAATTTAAATCGATTGTAGCCGTAAATTCGAGCAATTTCTTCAATTAAGTCTTCTTCAATCTGGAGATCGCTTCGGTAAGTAGGGACAGTGGTTTTAATCAAATCCTGATTAATTTTTTCGGGCGATAAGTTTAGATTTTCAAGAATAGCCATTATTTCTTTTTCAGGAATAGATTCGCCTAGGACTTTATTAGTTCTGGAAATACTTATTTTCAATGGCCAGGGTTCGAATTCTTCTTTCTTTAGGTCAAAAAGCTTTGAGGCAATTTTGCCTTCCCCATATTTAAGAATGAGATTAGCCGCTCTTTTAATAGCCTCAACAGTACCACCTGGATTGACGCCTCTTTCATAGATATAAGAAGCATCAGATTGGAGGGAAAGAGCCTGGCCAGCTAAACGGATAGGAATGCCAGGATGGACAGGCGAATGGAGATAAACAGTCTTTGTTTTTGACGTAATCCCCGTATTTTCTCCACCCTTGATTCCGCAAAGGTCAATCACTCGATTAGGATCGTCTTTAATGATGATTGCTCCTTTAGGCAGTTTATAATCAAGACCGTCAACGCTGGTAAAAGCTTCGCCACCTTTAGCCCGGGTGATCTTGATTCTTTTAGGTTGAAGAGTATCGTAATCAAAAGCATGAAGCGGATTGCCTAGTTCAAACATCACGTAGTTGGTGATATCAACAAGATTATTGATTGGGCGCAAACCAATCATCTTTAATCTTGCCTGCATCCAGAGAGGTGATGGTTTTATTTTGACTTGATCAATGATAACCGCCGAATATCTGGGGGTGTCTTGGGGATAAGTAATGATTTGTTTAATCATTAGGCTCTTTTTAGGAGGGATTAATTCTTTGATTGGAGGGAGCTTCACTTTGACTTGACTAATGGCCGCGATTTCTCGGGCAATCCCTAAAAGGGAAAGCCAATCAGGTCGATTAGGCGTCACCTCAAGATCAAGGATCACTTCCTTACCTTGTTTATTTGTTCCTTCGACCGCCAAACCGATTTCCGTCAATCTTTCGACTAACCGTGAGAGGGGCATTTTAATCTCGACATAGTCTTTAAGCCAAGCAAGGGGTACTAGCATTTTAGAATTGGTTTAAAATCCTTAAATCAGGCGTAAATAATAATCTTAAGTCATGGATGTTATATCTCAAACTGACAATTCGAGACAGACCAATAGCAAAAGCAAACCCAGTATATTTTTGCGGGTCGATCTGACAGGCTTTGAGAACATTAGGGTGAATCATGCCCGCAGGTAAGACTTCACTCCAGCCAAGGCCTTTGCAAAAAGGACAACCTTTACCCTGACAAAGAGTGCATTCAAGATAAGTGTCCACGCCTGGTTCGACAAAAGGAAAGTAAGTACAAGCAAACTTAATTTTGGCTTTTTCTCCCATCAGTTTTTTAAGGACATATTCAATTGTTCCGAAGAGATCAGTTAGAGTAATCTTTTTATCGACGGCGAAACCTTCAACCTGCCAGAATTCAAAGCCATGAGAAGCATCAACCTGCTCATAGCGATAACATTTACCAGGAACGATCACTCTCATCGGTGGCTTGGTTTTTTCCATCACTCTCCCCTGCATCGCTGAAGTATGAGTCCGGAGAAGGATTTCTCCAGGAAGAACTTTAGTCCCTTTAGTTTCTAGATAGAGGGTCATTTGAGTATCTCTAGCGGGATGATCCTTAAGGAAATTAAGAATTTCGAAATTGTGACGATCATCTTCAATTTCTGGCCCCTCGGCTACCTGATAGCCAATTTGTTTAAAAACATCAACGGTTTCATAAAGAATTTGCGAAAGAGGATGGAGGTGACCAACGTTTGGTTTTAAACCAGGAGCCGTCACATCAAGCCACTCTTTATCAACATCAACTTTTTTAGTGGTTTGGGTTTTTTTAGCGTCTTTGAGAGTTTGTTCAATCGCTCTTTTAGCATCATTGGCCGTTCGACCAATTTCCTTTTTTTCTGAAGAGCTTAAAGAAGGGATTTTTTTGAGAAGCTGGGTAATTTCACCTTTTCTGCCCAGATAAGCAATTCTTAATTCTTCCAATTCCTGGTCAGATTCAGCTTCAAGGATGGCTGAGATAGCTTGGTTTTTTAGATTTTGGATTTTATTTAAGTCCATCTTTTTTATTCTAGCAGATTTTTAGTGCCAGGACTCGGAGTCGAACCGAGATCTCGTGTTTTTCAGACACGCGCCGTGACCACCTTGGCTATCCTGGCCAATTAAAAACCTCCCTTTTTGGGGAGGTCCCTTTTTTGTTTTTTTGTTCTAAAATTGCAAAATCCAACCTCCCCGTTTCAACAGCTTAGGTAAAGAAAAACTTAAAAAAGGCTGTTTGGGTAATGGTTGGAACTTGCATTGGGATTATTTTATTAAGCTTTTTGAGCTTTGTCAACTATTTCTTTAAAAGTATCAGTATCAGTGAGAGCCAAATCAGCCAGGATTTTGCGATTAAGTTCGATTTTGGCTTTTTTCAGGCCATTGATGAATTTGGAATAAGAGATTTCATAAGGAGTCAGGGCGGCATTAATTCTGGTAATCCAAAGTTTTCTCAGGTCTCTTTTTCTTAATTTTCTACCCATAAAGGCATATTGGCCAGCATGAAGGTCAGCTTCTTTGGAGACTTTGTAAAGCCGGCCTTTGGTCATCCGAAAGCCCTTAGTTCTTTTAAGGACTCTTTTATGACTCTTTCTTCTGGTGGTTCCGGTTTTGACTCTGGCCATCTTATTCTCCTAATAATTTTTTTATCTTTATTTTCCAAGCTCCTTTGACTTCTTGA
>CAZZHA010000004.1:0-4261 GCA_964653685.1 uncultured Gammaproteobacteria bacterium | reverse complement strand
TTATTCTCCTAATAATTTTTTTATCTTTATTTTCCAAGCTCCTTTGACTTCTTGAGGGACTTTTTGACTTCTAATTTGACTTTTCTTTTTCTTTCTTCGTAAATGTCTGATATGGGAGCCACGCCGCATCACCTTACCGGTTTTGGTAATCTTAAATCTATTGGCGACTGACTTTCTGGTTTTCATCTTTTGTTTCTTGGCCACTTTTGCCTCCTTTAACTGGTTTGAGAACCACTTCTAATTTTCGACCGACAAATTTAGGTTCTAAATCAACTTCTGCCTGAGAAGCTAATCTTTCTAAAGCCTTTTCAATCAGTTTGTAACCAAAATCTTTTTTAGTGATTTGGCGGCCTTTAAAAAAAACCGCAATCTTGACCTTATTTCCTTCTTTTAAAAACTCTTCCGCTCTTTTTAATCTAAAATTAAAATCATTATCGGCGATAAAAGGACTCAGTTTGACTTCCTTGAGATTAACCTTTTTCGCTTTCTTTTTTTCTTGTTGCTCTTTTTTGGCTTCTAAAAACTTAAACTTTTTAAAATCAATAATTTTACAAACTGGGGGCTTAGCGTTGGGGGCGACTTCAACTAAATCAAGCCCTTTTTCTTGGGCTTGTTGAAGCGCCTTCTCAAGAAACATCACCCCAGTCTGTTTGCCCTCATCATCAATCACCCTGACTTCTCTGCTTTGAATATAATGATTGATTCGGTAAAACTTTTTTGCCAACTTTCTCTTAGATTTTAGCAAACTTGCCTTTTCTTAGCAATATCTTCTTTAATTAACTTGAGGAATTTGGGGACAGACATCGAGCCCAGGATCTTTTCGCCTCGAACTCGGACATTGATGTTTTTAGCTTTAACTTCCTTGTCGCCAACCACCAGAATATAGGGGATTTTTTGGAGTTCGGCGTTTCTGATTTTTTTAGAAGTGGTTTCGCTGCGATTGTCAAGTTCAGCTCGAATTGCTTCTTTTTTGAGCTGGTCAACAATTTTTTGACCATATTGGTTGTGTTTGTCAGTAATTGGGATGACAACTATTTGGACTGGAGCAAGCCAAACAGGAAAAGCACCGCCATAATGTTCGATTAGGATGCCCATAAAACGCTCAAAGGAGCCAAGAATCGCTCGGTGAACCATAACGGGTTGACGTTGTTTTCCTTTTTTATCCATGTAAGAAAGTTTGAATTTTTCCGGAAAGTTAAAATCAACTTGATTGGTTAAAAGTTGCCACTCTCTGCCTAAGCTATCTTTGACTTTCAAATCGATTTTAGGGCCATAAAAGACGCCCGCTCCAGGATCAAGGTCATAAGGCAGTTTGGTTTTCTTGAGAGCTGATTTTAAAGCTTTGGTAGCTTTTTCCCAAATAACGTCACTACCCATTGATTTTTCTGGCCGAGTTGAAAGGTAAGAGTGAAAGTCTTTAAAGCCAAAGACATTATAGATTTCCTTGGTCAGGTTAAGGACACCCACTAGTTCCTTTTCTAATTGCTGTGGTTGACAGAAGATATGAGAATCGTCTTGAGTAAAACCTCGAACCCGGGTTAAGCCATGAAGAACACCGCTGGGTTCGTATCGATAAACCGTGCCTAGTTCGCAATAACGAATAGGCAGTTCTCGATAACTTCTTATCTGGCTTTTATAAACATAAACATGGAAGGGACAATTCATCGGTTTGATTAAATATTCAGTTCCCTCAATATCCATAGGAGAATACATTAATTCCCGATAAAATTGCCAATGACCTGATTTTTCCCAAAGAGATTTTTTGCCGATATGGGGAGTGTAAATATATTGATAGCCGTGTTTTTGATGGAGAGCTTTCCAATAAGATTCAATTTCTGCTCTGACAATAGAGAGGTGAGGATGCCAAAGAGGTAAACCAGCCCCAATTTGATCATTAAGACTAAAAAGATCAAGCTGATTGCCGAGTTGGCGATGATCTCTTTCTTTAGCCTCTGTCAATTCTTTTAAATGATTATCAAGTTCTTTTTTAGTAGCAAAACAGGTGCCGTAAATTCTGGTGAGCATCGGATTTGTTTCACTGCCTCGCCAATAGGCACCAGCCAGGGAAAGAAGTTTAAAAGGGCCAAGTTTAGTATCAACAATATGGGGACCAGCACAGAGGTCAATAAAATTACCGGTTTGGTAAAGGGAAACCTTTTTATTCTTTTCTTTTTCTAAATCTTTAATCAATTCTAGTTTATAGGGTTGATTTTTGAAAATTACTTTGGCTTCTTTAAGGGAAATATCTTCTTTTTTAAAAGGAAATTTGGCTTTAATGATTTTCTTCATTTCTTGAGAGATTCTCTCTAAATCTTTTTCCGTGATTTTCTTTTGGCCAAAATCAAAATCATAATAAAAACCGTTTTCAATGGCCGGTCCAATCCCAAATTTAACTTTGGGATAAAGTTTTAGAACCGCGGCCGCCAAAACATGGCTGCAACTGTGTCTCATTTTTTCTAATTGTTTATCCATTTTTATCTTGGTAAAGCCTTTCTTGTTTCCAGGGCTTGATTAGCGGCTTCAATTAATCTGGCAAGCCAATCCCCTATTAGAGGCAGACCGCCGAGTTTGCCTAAGGTAAAACCTAAAACATAAATTAACAAAGCAAAACCTAGGGTAACACCTAAGGCCCAACCAATACCACCAATAAAATTTTTTAAAAAGATGATTAAATATTTTTCTTTAGAATCAACTTTCATGGTGGGTGGTACAGGATTCGAACCTGTGACCTTTACGATGTCGACGTAACGCTCTAACCAGCTGAGCTAACCACCCAATTGTTTTAATTTTACTAGATTTAAGAAGAGGAGGCAAATTTAACCGGCCTGGGTAGCCATGTAGCGTTCTTGGGAGAGCATGAATTTGGTGCCTGACTTTCTGACTTGACCCCAATAATAATTTCTCTTTTTAGCTCGTTGATTGAAGAAATTCAGCCAGTTAGCTGATTCTTCTATTTTTTCTCTGAAAAGTTCAATCGCTCGTTTTAATCTTTCCAGGAAGTTAAGGTGATAGATACCTGGTTCGACTGGTGTCAAAGTGGCCGCGATTTCCACTTCTTTAGATAATTCTTTAGTGGAAAGGGCTAATCTTTTTAATTCCTCCTGAATCGCTTTGATTTGAAGTTGAGTTTTCTGTTCTGATTGTTTGAAAACAAATCTCTCTTCCTGGTGAATCCTATTTAATTCCCGCCTATATTGATAAGGGATTCTTTCTTGTTCTTGGGTTCTTTTTAAATTTAGGGTTTCATTGGGTTGAAGAGTACCGCCTCTTTTTCTTTGGGTCACTTGGTCTAGAGCCGTACTGGGAATGCCTTCGATAAGATCTTGGGCAACAGAACGACCAAGACCGCTTCCGAAATCACGGAAATTTTCAATAAAATTATCTCTGAAGACAGGCTTTCTGTTTTTTGGCTGGCCTTGATCCATTTAATCTGGGCAGATTTAGCTGGATGTTACTATAATTTAGTGAGCTTGTCAATTGCTTTTCTTTTGCGGAGAAGCTGTTTGATGTAGGCTTGCTGGGTCGGTGTTTGCATCGCTTCTCTGACTTTTTCGTCAGGTGTGGCCTGAATCATCTCTTGAACTTCTTTTTCCGTGACTTTGATGTCTTCAGCCTCAGCAATAGCCGAAAGAATTAATTCTAATTTCAATGACTCTTCTGCCTGTTGGCGGTACTCTTGACGGATTTGGTCACTGGTTTTGCCAATTGAAGCTAGATATTGTTCGACGGTTAAGCCTAGACGTTCAGTCTGATCAATTAGTCGGGAGAGCATCCGGTTAACCTCTTCTTGAATTAATAATTCAGGGACTTTGATTTTAATGGTTTCAAGTAAAATTTGAAAAATTTTTCTCAGGCGTTCTGATTCTTTTTCCTGAACCTTTTCTTCTTTATCTTTACCTGGCACCCAGATTTTTTCTGAAGCCAAGACTTTTTTCAATTCCGCCTGATAATCACCCAGTGTTATTTTAGGCAACTCACAAGTAACCGCCTTGATTTGCCAGTCTTTATTTTCTTCTAAAGAGGTAACACTAATTTGAGGATTAATAATTGGTTGGACTTTTTGTTCTTTAAGAGTTTCAAGATAGACTTCGGGAACCAAGAATTTAAGTACCTCTTCATAAACCTTGGTTTTGCCGAATTTCTCTTCAACTTTTTTTAAAGGCGCCTTACCTTTGCGAAAACCTTTGATTTCCGTATCTTTAGCCAGGCGTTTCAGGGCCAAATCATAAGCAACTTTCACCCTTTTTTGAGGAATGGTGAT
>CAZZHA010000003.1:0-33398 GCA_964653685.1 uncultured Gammaproteobacteria bacterium | reverse complement strand
TATGACCCTGCCCGAACCACAAAGTCCTTCAGGTGAAAGAAAGGAAGTTCTAATTTCTGGAAGAGAAAAAGTTCCTATTATTGAGAGAAAAGAAGGGGAGATTAAACCTGAAGTTAAGGATTATCTTACTAAAGTTGAGACTGCAGCTGAAATTAAACTACCCCAACCTGTGACCGATGACCAAGGACAGGTTGTCGTTGCTGATGTGACGCCTCAAAAAGTTGAAATTAGATTACCCTTGACTAATGTAGAAATAAAACAAGGTTTGCAATACAAAGTGGCTGATTCTTTGCGTTGGTTAGCGGTGTGGTGTTTTCGTTTAGTTAAAATTGCCCGCGGAAAATTTGTTTATCGAGGAGCCGGAGAATGAATGAGGCTTTAAGTAATCTTTTGTCACGAGCAACTTATTTAATCATCATTTTAATTATTATTGGTTTTGTTTTTTTAGCCTTCCTTGGTCTTTTTTATGGTTTAGTTCTTTTTCTTCGTCATCATCGTCGCGAAGAACAGTCTTTGGAATCTGTTCTTCTTCAGGTTGCTTTACCCTCAAGTAATGAGATTAAGATTGATGCGGCTGAACAGATGTTCGCTTCTCTGTATTCCATTAAAAAAGGCGGCTGGTTTAATTTTCTTAAAACCCAACCTCATTTATCTTTCGAAATTGTGGCTAAACATGAGGATATTCGTTTTTATGTTTCTGTGCCAGAGAAATTAAGGGATATGGTCGAGAAACAAATTAATGGTGCCTACCCAGATGCAGAAATTACCCAAGTTCAAGAATACAACATCTTTTCTGAGGAAGGTAAGGTTGCTTTTGCTGAATTAGAAATAAGGGATTCTCCTTATCTCTCTCTTAAAGTTTACAAAGATTTGTCTACTGATCCTCTTTCAGCCATTACCGCCGCTTTGGCTAAAATGGGTAAAGATGAAGGTGCGGCCATTCAGATTTTGATTTCGCCAGCCGAAAGCAAATGGCGGAGTCAGGGTAAAAGTTATCTTAGTTCGACTAAAAAAGCCGAGGCTGATCCAGAAAAAGCCAAATTTAAGATTGACCAAAAAACCATCGAAGCAATTGAGAACAAGTGCTCTAAACCAGGTTTTAACACAATTATTCGATTAGTAGTTTCTTCTCCGACTGAAGAAGAGGCCAAAGCTCATCTCAGTAATCTTAAATCTGCTTTTTCTCAATTCAATTCTGATTTAAATAGTCTTAAAACGAAAAAGATTTGGTTTAAAAAAGGTTTTATGATTGATTTCATTTATCGTTATCAGTCTATTTTTCGCTTTTTTGCTAAGCAAACGATACTTAATACTGAGGAGATTGCTACCATTTATCATTTTCCCAACAAAACTGTGGAAACACCTCATATTTACTGGCTTTATTCAAAAAGAGCACCGGCACCAGCTAAGATTGCCAAAGAAGGACTCTATCTAGGTAAGAGCGTTTATCGGGGAACAGAACGCTCAGTTTATCTTGGCGAAGGAGATCGAGGCCGCCATGTCTACATTATTGGTAAAACCGGGACTGGTAAAACAGAATTGATGCGGGAGATGCTTCTTCAGGATATTCGAGCGGGCAAGGGTGTTTGTTTAATTGATCCCCATGATTTGGCTGAAGATATTTTAGCTTACATTCCCCCTGAACGAGCCGAAGAAGTGATTTATTTTGACCCTTCAGATGCCGAGCGACCTATGGGCTTAAACATGTTAGAAGCCCAAACCGAAGATCAACAACACTTAATTGCTTCGGCAATTGTGAATTTAATGTATAAACTTTACGATCCCTATAAAACTGGAATTGTTGGTCCGCGGTTTGAACACGCGATTAGAAACGCGATGTTAACGGTCATGAGCGAGCCGGGTAACACCTTTGTTGAAGTGATGCGCTGTTTACAGGATCCGAAGTTTGTTCAGGAGTTATTACCCAAAGTTAAAGACCCGATTATTAAGCGCTATTGGACAGACCAGATTGCCCGGACAGCTGATTTTCATAAATCGGAAGTTTTAGACTACATTGTTTCTAAATTTGGTCGTTTTGTCACCAATAAAATGATGCGGAATATTATTGGTCAGTCAAAATCGACCTTTGACTTCAGGCAAGTGATGGATGAAGGCAAGATTTTAATTATTAATTTAGCCAAAGGCAAGATAGGGGAGGAGAATTCAAGTTTCTTGGGTTTGGTTTTAATTCCAAGAATTTTAATTGCCGCCATGAGCCGGGCGGACATTCCTGAAGACCAAAGGCGAGATTTTTATCTTTATGTGGATGAGTTCCAAAACTTTGCCACCCCAGACTTTGCCCAGATTCTTTCTGAAGCAAGAAAATATGGTCTTAACTTAACGGTGGCCAATCAATTTGTTGGTCAGATGGAAGAGGAGGTTAAAAACGCTATTTTCGGGAACGTCGGCACAATTGTTTCTTTTCAAATTGGTGTTACCGACGCTAATTTTTTACAACATTGGTTTACCCCCACTTTTGGTGAGGATGATCTGATTAACATTGACCGTTTTCATGCCTATGCTAAAACGATTGTTAGTGGCGAACCCGTTCCGCCTTTTTCAATGGATACGACCAAAGATTTTAATCTGATGAAAAAGCGATCTAATCCTAAAGTAGCGGAAATGATTAAACAGCTTTCTCGCTTGAAATATGGGAAAGACAGAGAAATTGTTGAGGCCGAAATTGCCCAGCGAGCTCGACTTTAGCTTCGAGATTTGTTAAAATTCCTCTTTAGAATAATTTAATTTTTGGCTGGTAGCTTAGTGGTAAGAGCACCATGGTTAGTTTAAGCGCGTGTAGCTCATTGGCAGAGCGGTTGTCTTACATCAATTTTGGACGCGTAGCTCATTGGCAGAGCGGTTGTCTTATAAACAACAGGTACTTGGTTCGATTCCAAGCGCGTCCACAAAAAAACCCGCTCCGAGCGGGTGATTTATTCCAAGAAGATGAGCACTATCTTTATAGTTCTTCTAACTTAACTCGTTCTTCGTTCTTTTCCTCAGCCAATTCTAAATATTTCTCTGTTGTCGAAAGGCGTTTGTGGCCAACCAAATGTTGAACCGTAGTGACTGAAGTGCCTGAAGAAAGCTGATGAACAATAAAGGTATGACGAAGGTCGTTAACGGTTGCTTTTTTAATTCCCGCAATTCGGAAATAACGATTGATTGAGGCTCGAATATTTCTTACCAACATCGGCCGGCCGGTTTTGGTTACAAAAACAGCCCGACTTTTGGTTTTTGACCTGACTTCAAAATAACGATCAAGGGCTTTTTTAGCTGGCTGATTGAGAGGCACAGTTCTTTCGGAATGGGATTCATAAGGGCGAACTCTAATTTCTCTTTCGCCGATATCATCAAGTTCAAGCCTGGCCAATTCACCAATTCTTAAGCCTGTTTGGAGAAAAAGTTCGACGACCGCCGCCATTCGAGGATCATCCCGGCAGGCATCTCTCAAAGCGCGATATTCTATTTTAGAAAGAACCCGAGGCGGTTTAACTTCATAGCGGGGGTGTTCCACTGAAGCGGCTGGGTCTTTATCGATTAAGCTTCTTTCTTTGAGATAGCGGAAAAAGGTTTTAAGGGAATTAAGCTTTCGTGAGATAGATTTTTTCGTGTATTTCTGTTTTTTAAGGGAATTTTTGAATTCCTCAACCATTTCCTGGGTAACCGAAGTGGCCTGAGTGATTTGTTTCTTTTTGAGTTGGTTAATAAACTGCTCTACATCGGCGCCATATGCTAAAATAGTGGAGGTTGCTTTGCCACTTTTTTTGAGATGATCAATAAAATTTTGGTGGACAGTAACTAGTGATTTTTCGTCATTCATAGCCATGGGTAGAAACCCATAATATCACCTATAGGTAAAACTGTCAATCAGGAAAATGATTCAAAATAGGCTTGTTAAGGTTATTATCGTGATAATTGGTATTGGGCTTATAATTAGCCTATCTAGGAATATTTATCGTCTTTTCAAGGCTGGAGACCAGGTCCGAGGAGCCCAAGAGTATTTGAAGGAGCTAGAAAAAGAACATCAGTCACTTTTAGAGAAGAAGGAATACTATCAATCTGAAGAATTTATTGAACAAGAAGCGAGGAATAGATTGAATATGGGAAAACCTGAAGAAACCGTGGTCATTCTCCCGCCAAGCGTCGGCGAATCAGGCGAATCTTACCTTTTTTCTGGATCTAATTTACCCAATTGGCAGCAATGGTTTAAACTTTTCTTTTGAACCCAAATTTGCTAAAATAGGCTTTGATGAGCGGGGTAGTGTACGGTGGCACGTGAGGCTCATAACCTCACCGACTAGGTTCAACTCCTAGCCCCGCAACCAGGCAGGGTAGCTCAGTTGGTTAGAGCATCGGATTCATAAACCGAAGGTCGTGGGTTCAACTCCCACCCCTGCTACTTGACAAGCTTGGGAGTTAAAAATAGAATAGGGATAATATGGTAGGAAAAATTAAGGAAATGATCATTTCTTGGTGGGGTAAACTAACCGGTAAATAACCGCCGGGGGGTTTGGTGTTTGAAAAAGTAACTCGTCGAGCGGCGGCGAGTTTTTTAGTGGAAGATAATTTAGGCCCGTGATGTCAATGGTAGCATAGCGGTCTCCAAAACCGCTCGTGGAGGTTCGAATCCTCCCGGGCCTGCTAAAATGAAAAAAAGAGTTTTTTCTGGGACCAGACCGACCGGTAGGTTGCATTTGGGCAACTACTTGGGTGGTATTAAAGGCTATATTGCCCTTCAAGAGAAGGGAGATTTAGACTGCATTTATGGCGTGGTGGATTTACATGGCATTACGACTCCTTATAATCCTAAAAGTCTCCAACAGGATGTTCAGGCAGTAGTTTTGGATTATCTTGGGGCTGGCTTGGACCCTAAAAAGTGTCACTTAATGATTCAGTCTCAGGTTCCTGAACATCTCGAATTAGCTTATCTTTTTAGCACGATTTTCCCTGTTTCTAGATTAGAACAACTACCGACTTACAAAGATAAAAAAGCCCAATTTCCCAAATATGGTAATTTAGGACTTTTATATTATCCGATTTTAATGGCGGCCGATATTCTTATCTACAAAGCGGTTTTAGTGCCGGTAGGGGTTGATCAGGAACCTCATTTAGAATTGACCCGGGAAGTAGCTCGTAAATTTAACCGGATGTTTAAACCTATTTTCCCTGAGGCCAAGAGGTTTGCTACTAAAGGGGAATACATTCCTTCTTTAACTGGAAAAGGCAAGATGAGTAAAACAATTGAAGGTAGTCATCTTCTTCTGACTGATGATTTAAAAACGATTAAAGAAAGATTAGCCAAAGTACCAACTGATATTGGCAAAGGTCAATTAATACCTAAGGAGGGCGGTATTGCCAATCTCTTACAATTAGTGGAATTATTTATAGGTAAACAAACCCGTCAGAAATACGAGAAACAATATTTGGACAAAGGGATTAAATATGCTGAATTAAAAGAAAGACTGGCTAAAGCGATTTTTAAAGAGCTTAAACCAATTCAGGAGCGAAGAAGGTATTACGAAGAGCATCCTGAAGAAGTTGATAAAATTCTTGAAGAGGGACGAAAATATTGTTCTAAAATCGCTAAACAAACTCTTCAGGAAGCTAAGGAGGTCATGGGATTACTATGAATTTAGTTTCTTTCACTGAATTTCAGCGTCTTGATTTACAGATTGGTAAGATTTTAGAAGCCGAAAAAATCTCTGAAAGTCGGAGTTTAATCAAAATGAAAGTTGATCTAGGCGAAAAAGAGCCTAGAACTATTTTGGCAGGTATTGCCGAGTGGTACCAGCCAGAAGATTTGATTAAGAAAAACTTTATCTTTGTGGCCAATCTTGAACCTAAAAAGATGATGGGTGAAGAGAGTCAGGGAATGATTTTGTGTGCCGATTTTGAAGGTAAAGCCGTTCTTATCCAGGCTCCTGAAGTTTCTCCAGGGACAATGGTCAGGTAACATTAATCATTGTTATTAGGCTTAAATTTTGGTAAAATTACTCTGTGGAAGTAAAAATTGTTGATATTAGCGAGAAGAACTTCGAAGAAATTCCTCGAACCGCTGACCGTCGTTATAATTGTCAAGAATGTTTTTTTTGGATGGGTAAAAAAGATGGTAAGCTTGATTTGGTTAAACAAAAAAAGAAATGGTTTCTGAGAAAAGCAGATAAATATGGTAGTTTAGGCAAGCTTTTACTTTGGGGTAAAAGACAAAAAGCCATAGGTTACATCCAATTTGGACCCATTAATGAATTCGAAACTGCCAAGATTTTTTACAAGGATATGGCGCCAATTCCCCGTAATGGTTGGTGCATTACCTGTGTGACCATTGATACTAATTATCGGAGCAAGGGATTGGCCAAACGTTTGATTAGAATCGTTCTTCGTGATCTCAAAAGGAGAGGAGTGAGAACAGTTGATACTTATCCTGTTAAACAGCTAAAATCACTTAATCAAGTTTCTTGTGGGCCGGTAGCGCTCTGGAAAGAACTGGGTTTTGAAAAAGTTTTTAAAGCCGCCACGAAAAAGAAAATTATCCGTCATGATAATGTGGTCATGCGAAAAAAATTAAGGTGATGAAAAACAAATTAACTTTTAAACCAACAAAAAAATTTCAATTCAAGTTCAAGCTGAATCTTAAAAGCTTACTTATTTGGGGGTTACTGGCCTTGATCATTACCTCTTTTTTTGTTTCTTTCCGCGGTGAATCGGTTACCAATGAAGGAATTCCTCTTTCCCAGGTGATTAACGATATTAAACAAGAGAAAATTAAAAAAGTTGAGGTTGTTGACGATCAGCTTAATCTCACTTACGAAGGAGAAAAAATAATGACTTCACGCAAAGAGCCAGGGATTAGTTTAACAGAAATCCTTCAACAAGAAGGGATTGAGCCAGAAAAAGTGGAGATAGAAATTAAAGACACTAGTCTTTCTAAGGCTTGGGTAGAGATTTTAGCGACTCTTTTGCCACTTGGTTTAATGGTTGTTTTTTTCTTTTTTATCTTTCGCCAAGCTCGAGGCGCCCAAGACTCCATTTTTTCTTTTGGTCGCTCTAGGGCTAAATTATTTGCTAAAGGCAGACAAACATTTACTTTTAATGACGTCGCCGGAGTCGAGGAGGCAAAGAGTGAGCTAGAAGAAGTGGTTGACTTTTTGAAACATCCAGGGAAATATCGTCGCTTAGGCGCAAGGACACCTAAAGGGGTTTTGTTAATTGGCCCTTCCGGGACGGGTAAGACTTTATTAGCAAAGGCGGTTGCTGGCGAAGTAGGTGTCCCTTTTTTCTCTATGGCTGGCTCGGAGTTTATGGAGATGTTAGTTGGGGTCGGAGCCAGTCGGGTAAGAGATTTGTTTGAAAACGCTAAAAAAGCAGCTCCTGCCATTATTTTTATTGATGAGATTGATGCCATAGGCAGACAGCGAGGTATGGGCATTGCTGGTGGTGGTCATGATGAGCGAGAACAGACACTAAACCAGATCTTAGTGGAAATGGATGGTTTTACGCCCAATGATAATGTGCTTGTTTTGGCGGCAACTAATCGGGGTGATTTATTGGATCCAGCCCTACTTCGTCCCGGCAGATTTGATCGTCGGGTGACTCTTGATATGCCCGATATTGAAGATCGTGAAGCGATTATTAAGATTCATGCTCGAGGTAAACCTTTTGTTAAGGGTATTTTTTGGAAAAGAGTTGCCAAAAGAACAGTGGGTTTTTCTGGTGCCGATATCGAAAACATGTTAAATGAGGCGGCGATTTTAGTCGCCCGCCAAAATAAGAAGGCAATTAGTATGGATGAAATTGAGGAAGCGGCCACTAAAGTTAAACTAGGGCCGGAAAAGAAACGACTCCAGTCTGATGAGGAAAAGAAGATGACGGCTTATCATGAAGCTGGTCACGCCATTGTCACCCATATGTTGCCTCATATGGATCCGGTTCATCGGGTTTCGATTGTCTCTCGGGGAATCGCCCTGGGCTTTACCTTAATCCCGCCCCAAAAAGATCGCTATAATGAAACTCGTTCTCATCTTTTAGAGACGATTACTTCCTTATTAGGTGGTCGAGCCGCCGAAGAAATGATTTTCAATGAATTTACGGCCGGAGCGGCTTCAGATATTGATAAGGCCACCAGAATTGCCCGAAGTATGGTGATTGATTTTGGTATGAGTAAATTAGGGCCAATTTTCCTTGGTCCTCAGGTGGAAATCACGGAATATGGCCATTCTTGGGTTCAGCCTTCAGAGTTGAGTCCTCAAATGCAAGCTAAAGTTGACCAAGAGATCAAACGAATTATTGATGAAGGTTACAAAAAAGCTCTAGAAGTTATTAAAAAGAATAGGAAAAAACTTGATTTGGTTGCCAAGAAATTGCTTGAACAAGAAACGGTTGATGAAGAGGAATTTGAAAAATTAATCGGGAAGAAAAAATAAGAGGTGATACGAAATGAAACGCCTCGTTTTAATTGATGGTCACGCCATTATTCACCGAGCTTACTATGCTTTTCCTCCGACTTTAAAAACTCGTCATGGTGAGATTGTCAATGCTGTTTATGGCTTCACCCGAATGCTTTTGAATGTTCTTAAAGATCTCCATCCAGAATATGTAGCCGTGGCTTTTGATTTACCCAAACCTACTTTTAGACATAAAGAATTCCTTGGCTACCAAGCTCAGCGGCCTAAGATGGAGGAGGAATTAGAGAATCAACTTGAGCGGGTCTTTCAAGTTGTCAGGACTCTTAATATGCCCATCTTTGCGATGGAGGGTTATGAAGCTGATGATGTTATTGGGACTTTAGCTAATCAAGCCGCCAAGAGGCGATTAGAAGCAATGATTGTGACTGGTGATAAGGATTTATTACAGTTAGTCAAACCGCGAGTAAAAATTTATGCTCCCCAAAAAGGCTTTTCTAGGCCAATAATCTTTGATCCAAAAAAAGTTAAAAAAGAAATGGGGATTAAACCTGAACAGGTAATTGATTATAAAGCTTTAATCGGCGATGCTTCTGATAACTATCCTGGTGTTCCGGGGATAGGTCCAAAAACGGCCGTAATCTTGCTTAACCAATATCAAGATTTAGATACTATTTATAATAATCTTAATAAGCTCAAACCAAAAATTGCTGAACTTTTGACCGAAGGAGCCGAAAGCGCCGCTCTTTCAAAAAAATTAGCGACGATTGTGACTAAAGTGCCGATTGAGCTTAATCTTAAAGCCTGTCGGCTTCATGACTATGATCAGGAAAAGGCGATTAAACTTTTCCAGGAATTAGGCTTTAAAAGTTTAGTTAATAAATTACCGGGGATGGAAATCAAAAGGAAAAAAGAGAAAAATAAAAACAAACAAATGGAGCTTTTATAAATGAAAGTTGCTTTAGTTCATGATTATTTGAGGGAGTATGGTGGGGCGGAAAGAGTTTTAATGGCCTTGCATGAGATTTGGCCTGAAGCGCCGATTTATACGGCCTTTTGGCGCCAGAATTCGGCGGCTGGTAAGGCTTTTTCCAATACCAAGGTAATTGAGTCTTGGTTGGCCCCCTTGATTAAATACAAGAATCTTTATAGCCCTTTTAGATTTTTAACGCCTCTAATTTGGAAAAGCTTTAATTTTAAGGATTATGATTTAGTGATTACTTCTGCTTCTTGGTATATTACTCGGGGTTTTCGTTTGGGGCCTAAAACAAAGGTAATTTGTTATTGTCACACTCCGCCGCGCTATTTATATGGCTATCCGACTTCCATTGAATGGCGACGCTATTGGCCGATACGGATTTACGCCACGATGATTAATCATTTTTTGAGACCTTATGATTACCAGTCAGCCCAACAGGTAGACAAGTTTATTGTTAATTCTAAAAACGTTGCTGGTAGAGTGAAGAAATTTTATCGGCGCAATTCAACTGTTATTTACCCGGCAGTTGAGGTGGAGAAAATTATTAAGGCTACACACAACACGAAGCCTAAGGACTATTATTTAATTGTTTCTCGAATAGTAGGAGCTAAAGGAATTGAATTAGCAACAGAGGCAGCTAAAAAAGCCAAGGTATCTTTAAAGGTTTTGGGTGAACCAGCAGGATTGAAGTGGTTTGGCGGTAGGTTGGAATCTCTGAAGGGCAGAGGAGTAGAGTTTCTAGGGCGAGTTTCTGATGAAGAGCTTTATCGCTATTATGGTCAGTGTCGGGCTTTCCTAGCTCTAGCAATGGACGAAGATTTCGGAGTGACGCCAGTAGAGGCGATGGCTGCAGGCAGGCCAGTAATTGCTTTTCGGGGTGGGGGATATTTAGAGTCAGTAGTTGAAGGAAAAACTGGAGAATTTTTTAATAAACCAACAGTTAAAAGTTTGGTGACGGTTTTAAAAAATTTTAAGCAAGAGAAATATAAACCAGAGGACTGCCGTAAACAAGCGAAAAAGTTTTCTAAAGAGAAGTTTAAAAAAGAGATAAAAGATTTTATCAAAAAGTATGCCTGAATTACCTGAAGTAGAAACTATTAGAAGAGATTTGAGCCGTTTAATTGTTGGGAAAAAGATTTTGGATGTTACCACTGATTCGCCGAAGCAAATTCAGCCTTCATTGGCAGCGGTTAAGAAAGTAATAGTCAGCGCCAGAATAAAGAAAATCAAACGGCGGGCTAAGTTGCTCCAAATTTTTCTTTCTAACGGTCAAATTCTAGCTATTCATCTTAAATTAACAGGTCGGCTTTTAGTCAGAAAAAAGAGTGTGCCCAGAGATGATTGGCAGCATGTCGTTATTTCTTTAAGTGGTAATCAAGAACTTCGGTTTGCCGATTTAAGAAAATTTGGTTGGGTGAGGTTGATAAAAGATAAAAAAGAATTGGTAAAATTGCTGGCTGAATTTGGACCAGAGCCTTTAGATGATCTTGATTTAAAGAAGTTTAGAGCAATTTTAACTTCATCAGGTCGCCCAGTCAAAATCATTTTAATGGACCAGAAAAAAATTTCTGGGATTGGGAATATTTATGCTAATGATGCCTTGTTTTTAGCCAGAATTGATCCTCGGCGACCGGCTAATAAAATTTCTGGTCAAGAAGCCAAGAAACTTTATCAGGCAATTGAGAAGGTACTCAAGGCAGGGATTAAGTATCGAGGTGCTTCTGATCAATATTATTTGGATGCCTTAGGCAGAAAAGGTTCTTATCAGGATCATTTTTTGACTTATGGTCGAGAAGGGGAAAAATGTTTTGATTGTGATGGCAAAGTTAAGAAAATTAAACTTGGTGGTCGGGGAACATTTTTTTGTCCGAAGTGTCAAAAATAGGCAGAGACTGATATAATAGAGGTGTGATTCTTAAGTCTCTTCAACTCCAAAATTTCCGTTCTTATAAAGATCAAACATTTAGATTCTCTGATGGTACAAGTTTAGTGGTTGGTCCCAATACTTCAGGGAAAACTAATTTATTAGAGGCCGTTTATTTATTAACAAGCGGTAAGTCTTTTCGAGCTCAAATTGAAGAGGAAATGATTAGTTACAAGCGGGAATTGGCTCGGGTCAAAGGTAAAGTCAAAATCGTTGAGGAAACAGAAGAGTTAGAAATCTTATTGACGAGTGGTCAAATTGGTAACAAGCGGACAACCAAAAAACAGTATTTAATTAATGGGGTTAAGAAACGTCAGATGGACTTTGTTGGTCATTTAAATTGTGTTTTCTTTGGACCAGAAGATTTGGAATTGGTAATTGGTAGTCCTTCTGTGCGTCGAGATTATTTGGATTCGGTTCTTGAACAGATTGATCGTGAGTATCGTCGAGCCAGTCTTTCTTACAAAAAAAGCTTAAGGCAGAGAAATAGACTTTTGGAGCAGATTCGGGATAAAGGTCGAGCCAGAACTAGTTTGTTTTTGTGGGACAAATTACTCTTAGAAAATGGAGAAATTATTAGCCAAAAGAGGAAGGAGTTAATCGATTTTATTAACCAACAACCTGATTATTTTGGTGACTTAATTATTGTCTATGATAGAAGTCTCCTTTCGCCTCAACGTCTAAGGAAATATCAAGACAGGGAAATTGCCGCTGGTATGACCTTAATTGGACCACATCGTGATGATTTTACTCTTAAGATGGTTAATGGTGGCGAAGAACGAAATTTACATCTTTACGGTTCAAGAGGAGAGCAGAGGACGGCGGTTTTTAGTCTTAAGTTGGCCGAACTAGAATTTGTCGCCGAAAAGATTAACCAACGGCCATTGCTTTTATTAGATGATATTTTCTCTGAACTTGATCATGAACGCAGACAGCATTTAGTGGAAGTGATTCCTAAACAACAAACGATTATGACCACGACTGATGTTCATTTAATTGAACCAGCTTACAGAAGAAAAGTAAAAATGATAAGGTTAAACTAATGAAAGAGTTTGTTTTAAAAAAAGGCCAGCTTTATCAATCCAAATCAGGTTTAAGAAAAGGCGAAAACGGCCAAGTAGTGATTATTGGCGGGTCATCATTGTTTCATGGCGCCCCACTTTTTTCTTTAAAAGTGGCTTCTAGAATAGTTGATATGGTCTTTTTTGCTACCCCTGAACCTTCAGTTGGTAAAGTGGCTGAGAATTTCAAAAGCAAACTCTTTTCTTTTATTTGGGTTCCTTGGGAAGAAGTAGGCGACTATATTAAAAAAGCGGATGCTGTTTTAATTGGGCCTGGTTTAATGAGGCATCGTCGAGAAGGAAAAAAGAATTTTGATGATTTAGGCAAAAAATCAAAGGAAATCACCGAAAAATTATTATCTCAATTTCCCAATAAAAAATGGGTAATTGATGCCGGCTCTCTTCAGGTAATGGAGACCAAATTTATTCCTAAAAATGCCATTTTGACACCCAATAAAAAAGAATACGAACTTCTTTTTGGCGGAATGAAGCCTCAAGAGGCAGCTAAGAGATATCAGTGTATTCTTGTTTGTAAGAATCAAGAAACAATTGCTTGCTCTCCTGAGGAAAGTCAAATAATTAAAAACAAAGAAATTCCTTTAACTAAGGGTGGTATTGGTGATGTTTTAGCTGGTTTAGTGGTCGCTTTGTTAGCTAAAAATCCGCCTTTTTTGTCAGCCTGTGCCTCATCTTGTTTAATGATGAAATCAATTAACAGGCTCTATGAAAAAGTAGGGTCTAATTTTAATGCTAATGATTTGGCTGAAGTCTTACCAGAAATTTTAAAAGATTATCTTTAGCTTTTTTTCTTCTCTAATTTTCTTGCTATTTTGCTTAATTGGAGAGTGACCAGAACAGCCAGGGAAGTAACAATAAAAGCGTAAATGGCAAGAGAAATAATACCAGAACCAACACTAGCTTTTGGTTTAATATATTCGTTAATCGTGGTTTTAATAAGTTCATTCCAAGCCAGAGCGGCCACTAAACAAAAACCAGAAGTAGCTAATTTTAACATCTGCTTAACTATGGCTAGCTGATATTTTCTGATTTCTTCTTTGGTTTTTCTGACGGATTCATCTTGATATTTCTTGCAAATAATGCGATAATAGTCTCAGTGTATGTTCCTAAGTTTGTCATCACCAATGACATCTTGGCAAATATTGGTTTAGTTGAAGCAGCTAAAGAAGTCATTGAAAACGCTCCCCTGATTCCTATTTATGAATCTCGTTTCAAGAAAGATGCTCTTTTGCGGACCGTTCATCATGGAACCCATATTGAAGGTAATGATTTGACTTTAAGTGAAGTCCGCAAAGTCATTGAAGGAGAAGAATTTGTGGCTCGGGAAAGAGACATTCAGGAGGTAATTAATTATCGAAATGTCCTTAGATACCTTGATAGTTTGAAAAAGAAACTGTCTGATAAAGGACACTATTCACAAGAGATGATTAAGGAGATTAATCGGATTGCTTGTGAGCGAATTATTACTGATGGTCGGGCTGGTCAATATCGTCAAACTCAAGTCATCCTAAGAAACAGCGTTACCGGCGAGATCACTTTTCGACCACCACCAGCGATTGAAGTGCCTTTTTTAATCGAGGATTTTTTCAATTGGTTAAATTCAGCTGGATCTAAAAAAATCCACCCGGTAATTCGGGCGGGCGTTGCTCACTATTATTTGGTGAGTGTTCATCCCTTTATTGAGGCCAACGGGCGGACGACTCGAGCCTTTGCCACTTTGATTTTATTTGCCGAAGGCTATGATATTAAAAAATTCTTTTCTCTTGAAGATTATTTTGATAAAGACGCGGCTCGTTACTACCAATCATTGATGGTAGTTGACGAACAACACCGAGATTTAACTAAAAGGGATTTGACTACCTGGTTAGAATATTTTACCCAGGCAACGGGGGTTGAGCTGACCAGAATTAAAGAGAAAGTCAAACGGCTTTCAATCGATATTAAGATAAAAAGTAGAGTTGGTAAACAAATACCTCTTAATGAACGCCAAATAAGATTAATAGAATATCTAGAAGAACGTGGGTCAATCACAACGGCTGAGGCAAGAAAAGTGGCTTCTGATTATTCTGACGATACTTTAGTTCGTGATTTTAATTATTTTACTAAAAAGAATCTTGTTAAAAAGCAAGGCAGAACTAAAGCAGCTAGATATATTCTAAAATGAGCCCAACTGAACCCCAGTTTTTATACATGATGTTAATTTTACCCAGTCTTTTTGGTTTGACTTTGATTAGCGAGGGGATTGTTAAGATTTACCGAGAGGAAGTTCAGGGTTGGATCTCGATTGTCTTTGGTGGCTTTTTTATCCTTTTGACGATTATTGTTTATTTTTACTTTACCCAGATTTAATTTAGGAGAATGAAATTTAAACAACTAGCAACTTACTTTTCTCGGTTAGAAACGACTAGCTCTCGAAATAAAATCACCGAGATTTTGGCTGATCTATTCAAAAAAGCAGATAAGAATGAAGTTGATAAAATTTGTTATCTTTCTTTAGGTAGGCTAGCTCCTATTTATGCCGGCATTGAATTTAATCTTGCCGAGAAAATGATGATTAGGGTAATTGCCCAAGCCTATCAATTAAGAGTAGAGAAGGTGAGAAAGGAATATAAAAAGGTTGGTGATTTAGGTGAAGTGGCTAAGAAGTTTGATAAAAAAGAGAAGCCGAAGCCTTTATCGGTTAATCAAGTTTATGAGCGACTCTACCAAATTGCTCAAGAGGCTGGAAAAGGATCAGTCGAGCGGAAGATAAAAAACCTAGCTCAGATCCTTAATGAACTTGATGGTGAAAGCGCCAAGTATATCGTCCGAATTCCTCTTGGTAGATTAAGACTGGGTTTTTCTGATTTGACCATTCTTGATGCTTTATCCTGGATGATAACTGGCGACAAAACTAACAGGCAGGTGGTTGAAGAGGCTTATAATGATCGGGCTGACGTTGGTCAAATCGCCCAAATAGTGAAAAGCAAAGGGTTGAAGGGTTTAAAGAAGGTTAACCTTCAAATTGGCGTACCGATTATGCCAGCTCTTTGTCAACGTTTACCCACTGCCGAAGAGATGGTCAGAAAACTTGGCAAAATGGCGGTTGAACCAAAATATGATGGGACCCGTCTCCAGATTCATTTTAGTCGGCAGAAAAAATGGGAGACAAATAAGGATCAATTAGCTTTTAATTTTCAGCCCAAAGGCTTTGTCAGAACTTTCACTCGTAATTTAGAAAACACTACTAACATGTTTCCTGATTTAGTGGTGGCGGTTTTTAAAGAAGTTAAGGCCAAAGAAGCGATTTTGGACTGTGAAGCAATTGGTTATGATCCAAAAACCGATAAGTTTTTGCCCTTTCAAGAGACAATCAAAAGAAAAAGAAAATATGGAATTGGGAGGAAGGCCAAAGAAATTCCCCTGAAATTTTTCTGTTTTGATGTTTTATATAAAGATGGTCAGACTTTATTAAAGACACCTTTTGACAAACGGAGGGCAATTTTAGAAAAGATTCTTTCTGAAAAGAATAAAACCCTTATTCTCACTCCTCAAATAGTGACAGAAGATGCCCAGAAACTAAGGGAGTACCATGATAAACAGATCAAAAAGGGCTTGGAAGGAGTTATTGTTAAAAAATGGCATGAGGTCTATGATCCGGGCCGACGCGGCTATACTTGGGTGAAGTTCAAGCAGGAAAAAGGCAAAAAAGGAGGTGGTTTAACTGATACCCTTGATTGTGTAGTCATGGGCTACTACAAGGGCAAAGGCAAGCGGACCGAGTTTGGTCTCGGGGCATTCTTGGTAGGGATAAGGAAAGGGGGAAAATTTTTGACTATTTCTAAGGTTGGCACTGGTTTAACCGATGACCAATGGCGGGAAATGTATCAACGTTGTCGTCAAGTAAAAGCTAAAGAGAAACCAAGTGAATACCAAATCGACAAAAATTTGGTACCTGATGCTTGGTGTTTACCCAAAATTGTAGTAGAAATTGAAGCAGACAATATTACTAAATCACCAGCCCATACGGCTCAGTATGCTTTGCGTTTTCCGAGACTGGTAAGGTTTCGAGATGATAAATCTTCTAGTGAAGCGACGACCTTAAAAGAGGCAGAAAAACTTTATCAACTTCAAAAATAATAGTTATGCTACAATAGCTTTGTGTTAGAAAAGAATTTTAGTAGTATTGGTTTAACCTCAGAAGAAGCTCAAAAGAAATTAAAGGAATTCGGTCCCAATCAATTAGATAAGAAAAAAGATTTTTCTTATCTAAAATTATTTCTTTCTCAATTCAAATCTCCCTTAGTTTATATTTTGGTTTTTGCTGGGATTGTTACTTTCTTTCTGAAGGAGTTCAGTGATTCGATTATTATCTTTGCAGCCGTTTTGTTGAACACGATTCTAGGTTTTTATCAGGAGAGAAAAGCCCAAAAATCGTTAGCGGCCCTTCGTTCTCTTCTATCCTCAAAGGCAAAGGTTATCCGCGACGGCAAACAACAGGAGATCGAAACGACCGAAATTGTTCCTGGAGATTTGGTGGTTTTAACCATTGGCTCGCGGATTCCGGCTGATGGGGTTTTAATTGAAGCGACTGATTTTTCGGTTAATGAAGCGATTTTAACCGGAGAGTCTTTACCGGTGGATAAAAAATCAAGTCAAGACATAGAGAAGGCCGAAAAAGAAAGCAAGGTTTTTATGGGAACAACGGTTGTTGCTGGAATTGCCAAGATGCGAGTCAGTCAAACTGGTATGGCGACGGAAATGGGGAAAATAGGCAAGAGTTTGAAAGAAGTTGAGGAAGAGGAAACGCCACTTCAGGTTCAACTAGCTAGATTAGCCAAGATTTTAGCCTTAATCGTTGGTTTTATAACCTTGGTAATTTTTTTACTAGGTGAATTCTTAGGTTACGAACCCTTAGAAATGTTTACGACGAGCGTGGCGATTGCCGTCGCCGCCATTCCCGAAGGGTTAATTGTTACTTTGACGGTTATTTTGACTCTAGGAATGCAGCGCATTTTAAAAAGAAAAGCGATTGCGAGAAAGTTAGTCGCGGTTGAAACTTTAGGTTCAGTCTCGGTTATTTGCGCTGACAAGACGGGTACCTTAACTGAAGGCGAGCTTAAGGTGATTAATGATGATTTTACTGACAGAGAATTGGGTCTAAAATCAGCCATTCTTTGTAATGATATGCGTGACCCTCTAGAGGTGGCCATGTGGAACTGGGCGGAAAAGGAAATTAAGAGAGATGATGGTGTCGAGGAAATTCAAAAAAAATACCCTCGTTTAGATGAGATTCCCTTTTCTCCAAGCTCTAAATATATTGCCACGCTCCATCCTGGACTTTTAATTATTTCTGGAGCCCCGGAAGTAATTTTAAGCCGGTGTCAGGTCTCTCCAAATCAAGATAAGGAATGGCGGAAGAAATTTGGCGATTATGGCAAGAAAAGTTATCGATTAGTTGGTTTTGGCTATCGGCAATTCAAAGGTAAAAAAGAAGAAATAAAGGAAACGGATTTAAAAAACTGTCAGTGGTTGGGATTGCTTGTTTATGAAGATCCAGTGAGAGAGGGAGTTAAAGCAGCTTTGGAAGAATGTCAGCGAGCTGGAATTAAGGTGAAGGTGATTACTGGCGATTACGCGCCAACAGCAATAGCGGTTTTGAAACAACTTGGTTTACAAATTGAACCTAAAACCCAACTGATTGAAGGAGCTGATTTAGAGGAAATTTCGGAAAAAGAGTTGAAAAAAAGGGTAGAAAAAATAGTCCTTTTTGCTCGGGTTAATCCTGAACAGAAACTAAAAATAGTTAAGGCTCTTAAAGACAATGGTGAAGTAGTAGCCATGACTGGAGATGGAGTTAATGATGCTCCGGCTCTAAAGCAGGCGGATATCGGGATTGTTGTCGGTGAAGCCTCAGATGTCGCCAAAGAAGCCGCTGATATGGTTTTATTAGATTCTGACTTTTCTACCATTGTTCAGGCGATTGAAGAAGGGAGGAATATCTTTGAGAATATTAAAAAAGTCGTTCTTTATCTCTTTTCTGATAGTTTTACTGAAATCATTCTAATTGGTGGCTCGCTTCTTCTCAGGCTACCTTTGCCGGTAACGGCTGTTCAGATTCTTTGGGTCAATCTTATTGAAGATAGCTTGCCAGCGGTTGCTCTGGCCTTTGAGCCAGAAGAAAAGGGTTTAATGGATGAATTACCACGCCCCCGAAAAGCGCCCATTTTAGACGTTGAACTAAAAGTCTTAATTTTTATTATTGGTATTTCTACTGATTTGATTCTACTGGCTCTTTTTTACTGGTTACTTAAGGGTTTTCTTCATCTTCACTATATTCAGACAATCATGTTCGTTGCTTTGGGAATTAATTCTCTTTTCTATGTTTTTGCTTGTCGTTCTTTGCGCAGACCGATTTTTAAATATAATCCGTTTAGCAATAGATTTTTAACCGTTTCAGTTTTTTTCGGCTTTCTTTTACTTTTCCTGGCCATCTATTTTTCACCTCTTCAAATTTTGTTAAAAACTCATGCTTTAGGAATATATGAATGGCTTTTTCTTTTTGGGATCGGTTTTCTTAATCTTTCTGCTATTGAGGCGACTAAGTGGATTTTTATTGCTCGTCATAAAAATAGTAAAATAAGGTAATCCAGAAATGTTAATGGGTATTTTTTATCTACTAGCAATTTTTGTTTTTTCAGTTATTTTAGTTAAGGCTACTGATATTTTAGTGGTTAATCTTAAGTCTCTTTCTGGTAAGACACAAATTGGTCAGTTTGCGATTACTACTTTTTTGCTTGCTTTAGCGACTTCTTTACCTGAGTTGGTAGTGTGTATCACGGCTGCGCTTGAGGGTCGGCCTAATTTGGCTTTAGGGAATGTCATTGGTTCCAATATTGCTGATTTATCCTTAGTTATTGGTGGAGCGGCTTTGATTGGTGGCACCGTAGCGGTTAGAGGAGTTTTTCTTCGTCGTGATGTTTTCTATGCTTTTTTGGCAGGCGCTGCCCCGATGGTTCTTCTTTTTGATAAGAATCTTAATCGAATAGATGGCTTGATTCTTCTGGCTCTTTATGGTTTTTACAATGCTCTAGTTTTAGGAGAGAGAAATAAAAGACTAGCCGAAGCTAGAAACGGACGAGAAGAGGGATCTGTAGTTCGCTTATTAAAAAGATTGAATTCTCAAAAGACCCAGAAGGAATTAGGCTGGCTCTTTTTAGGTGTCGCTTTATTACTTTTCTCAGCCGATATGTTAGTCAGATTTGCCAGTAAGATGGCAATTGCCCTTAACTTGCCACTTTTACTTGTTGGTTTATTAATTATTGCCGTAGGGACATCTTTACCTGAATTAGCTTTTGAGCTTAGAGCGGTGCGGGAAAAACAGGCAGGGATGGTTTTTGGCGATTTGCTGGGTTCAGTCGTAGCCAATGGGACTTTAATTCTTGGTTTAGTCGCTTTAATTTCGCCGATTAGAATTCGGGATTTTGATGAATATTTATTGGCTACAATGGCTTTTGTCTTTATATTTGGCTTTTTTTATTTCTTTATTCGCACCAAAAAAAAGCTGGAGCGTTGGGAAGGAGCGGCTTTACTTGGAATCTATTTGATTTTTATCCTTCTTGTGTTTCTTAAAACCTAAAAGATGGAGCTGATTGCCGACCTTCATTTTCATAGTAGGTATTCTCGAGCTGTTTCTCAAAAAATGATTATCCCTGAAATGGCTAAGTGGGCAAAGAAGAAGGGGATTGGTTTGGTGACGACGGCTGATTTTACTCACCCCCTATGGGTAAGGGAGCTCAGAGAAAATCTAATTGAAGTTAATGAAGGGATTTATCGTTATAAAGATGAACCTCGTGATGTTTTGTTTTTGCTGACTACCGAGATTTCAAGTATTTATTCGCAAAAGGGAAAAGGCCACCGAATTCACAATCTTATTTTTGCTCCCAATCTAAAAGTAGTTGAAAAAATTAACCAACAATTACAAGGCTATGGGGTGAGATTACTATCAGATGGTCGACCAATAACCGGCCTTTCAAGTATCGAACTTTGTGATTTAGTTTTTTCCGTTTCTCAAGATTGTCTAGTTATTCCAGCTCATATCTGGACGCCCTGGTTTTCTCTTTATGGCTCTCGTTCTGGCTTTGACTCTCTTAAGGAATGTTTTGGCCAGTTTACTGATCGAATTTATGCTGTGGAGACAGGCCTTTCTAGTAATCCTGCTATGAATTGGCGGATTGAAGAATTAGACAGTCTTAGTATCGTTAGTTTTAGTGATGCTCATAGTCTCCAAAAATTGGGCAGAGAAGCAACCGTTTTTAAGATAGCAAATCAGAATTTTAGTTATCAAAATATTAAAAAAGCAATTGAGAAACAAGAAATTGCTTATACAATAGAGTTTTATCCTGAGGAAGGAAAGTACCATTATACAGGCCACAGAAATTGTCAGATTAAACAATCTCCAGAGGAGACCAAAAAAGTTGGTTGGACTTGTCCAGTTTGCGGTAAACCTTTGACGATTGGGGTGATGCATCGGGTCGAAAAACTGGCCACTCGACCAATTAACTATCAGCCCCCGGATCGGCCTCCTTATAAAATGTTAGTGCCTCTAATGGAAATTTTGTCTGAGGCTTTAAAATCTGGTGTTTCCAGCCAAAAAGTTGAAACTGAGTACAATCGTTTGATAGAGAGGTTCGAATCAGAATTTAATGTTTTATTAAAGATAGATCCCTTGGAAATTGCCAAAGTAAGTGGCGAAAAGATCACCCAAGGAATCAAAAAAGTAAGAGAAGGTGATATTGTGGTTGATCCAGGTTATGATGGTGTTTTTGGGACGGTTAAAATTTGGGGAGAGAAAGAAGCAGAAGAGAAAAAACAGATGAGTTTGTTTTAAAAAATAATCCTTGACAAAGACTGAGAGTTTGTGGGACGATTTGGATAAGAAAGAAAGGAGGTGAAAAATTTATGGCCACTATGAAAGCTGGTCTCGGTTTACCTAAAAACACAGCCGCTGCTCTTTCTTATGTTTTGGGTTGGTTAACAGGAATTATTTTTCTTCTTATTGAGAAAGACCCTTTTGTCCGTTTCCATGCCATGCAATCAATCATTGTCTTTGGTGCTTTGACAATTTTGATGTTTGTGCCCGTGATTGGTTGGATGATCTCTCCACTTCTTTGGATTGTAGGGTTTATTCTCTGGTTGGTTTTGATTTTCAAGGCTTATCAAGGAGAAGAATTTAAACTGCCATTTGTAGGTGATTTTGCCAAAAAGCAGCTACCTAAGATTAAATAGCAGTTCGATCATTTAATTTATCTTCAGGCTGCTTTTAAGCCGTCAGGTCGGACTGCTTTTTTGTGTGTTAAAATTGGAGCTGAGATGATTTTTAAAAACAGGCAAGAAGCAGGCAAGAAACTAGCCGAAAAATTAAAAGATTTCCAGGACAGTCAAGACTTGATTGTTTTAGCCATCCCTCGAGGAGGTTTGGTGATTGGTAAACAACTTTCTCTTGTTTTGAATTGTCCATTAGATATCCTTGTTACCAAAAAGATTGGCGCTCCTAATAATCCAGAATTGGCAATTGGTGCAGTGGGAATAATAGGCGAGCCGGTGATTAACGAGGAATTGACAAGTCGTTTGGGTGTTGGTAAAGGATATCTTGAGAAAGAGATTACGAATAGAAAAGCGGAAGTAGAAAGAAGAGTTAGGGAATATCGGGGGAATAGATCGATAATAGAACTAAAGGATAAGACAATTATTATCACTGATGATGGAGTGGCCACTGGAGCGACAATGATGGCTGCGATAGAGATTGTTAGGCAGCAAGGGCCTAAGAAGATTATAGTTGCTATCCCGGTTATCTCCCGGGATTCAATGCTGAAACTAGAAGAGCAGGCCGATGAGGTTGTTTATCTGGAAGCACCACTAATGTTTTTTGCCGTTGGCCAATTTTATCAGGAATTTGACCAAGTCAGTGACAAGGAAGTTAAGGAGTTACTAAGGTGAAACTGATTGTTGGTTTAGGTAATCCAGAAAGAAAATATCAAAAAACTCGCCATAATTTAGGGTTTTTGGTTTTGGATGAATTACTAAAGAAATTAATGCCAGTAGAAGAAACAGCCTGGCAAGAGAGTAAAAAGTTTAACAGTTTCATCGCTAGAATTGATGAAATTATCCTTGTCCAGCCCCAAACATTTATGAATGCTTCGGGATTTGCCGTTGTTAAGATAGTTAGTTATTATAAAATAAAGCCAGAAGATATTTGGATAATTCATGATGATATTGATTTGCCATTGGGAAAGATAAAAATCAGAAAAGGCGGGAGTTCAGCTGGTCATCGTGGTTTGGAATCAATTATCGAAAAATTAGGCAATGGTGATTTTATTCGTTTTCGCTTAGGCATTGGTTATCCAGTCAAGAAGGATAAAGCCAAGATTGGTAAGGAAAAATTAGTGGAAAGATATGTTTTAGCAGAATTCAAGCGAGAAGAGGGGGCTAAAGTTAAGCAATTAATTAAAAAAGCGGTTAAAGCGGTTAGGTTGGCTTTAGCTGAAGACTGGGAAAGGGCGGCCAATCAATTTAATTAAAAAATGAAAATTAGCTTTTCGATTAACAAAGTCATTCGTTTTTTGACCATTTCCGATATTCTCATGCTCTCTGGTTGGGGACTGATCAGTCCTATTTTTGCTGTTTTCGTAACTAATCAGATTCAAGGTGGCAACGTGGAAATGGCTGGTTTGGCGATAACGGTTTTTCTTTTGACAAAATGTTTAATCCAAATTCCGTTAGCTTGGTTTATTGATAGGAAAAAAGGCGAAGTCGATGATTTTTGGGTGATGATTATTGGTTCATTGATTATTTCTTTGACGGCTTTTCTTTATATTTTTGCCCGAACAGTTTCTCATATTTTCCTAATTCAAGTTATTAGTGGTTTTGGCACAGCCCTTTCTTATCCTACCTGGTTAGCCATTTTTACTAGGCATGTTGACAACCATCGGGAAGGTTTTGAGTGGAGTATTTATTACACCACCACTGATTTAGGTGGAGCTGTAGTCGCAGGCTTAGGCGGAGTGATTGCCAATTATTTAGGCTTTCAACCCTTATTTTTATTAGTAGGTTTACTTTCTTTATTAGGCACGGCTTTTTTGTTCGTTTTTTATGGAGATCTTAGGAAAAGATAGATGAAACGTCTTGTTCATTCAATTGGTTTTCCTTGGCTTCATTTAGAGAATGAGGGAGTAGGTTCAGTGATTGTTGTAGTCACTCTGCGCCGAATGGCGGTTGAATTATTAGGTTTGTTTTCGCCTCTCTATGTTTTAAGCATTGGCTGGGATTTAGGTTTTACCACTACCATCTCGGTTTTAATCGTTTTAGGTTATTATTTATTAATTTATGTTTCTAAATTAGTGACCATGCCTTTAGCGGAAAACATTAGTTTTCGGCTCGGTTATCGAAGGACTTTAATTCTTTCGATTATTCCTTTCTTTCTTTTTATTGCCCTACTTGCTTTTAGCCAGAACTATCCTTTTTTGCTGATTTTGGTCTCTGTTTTTTGGGGAATTCACGCCGCTCTTTTTTGGTTTGGTTATCATGGGCTTTTTATTAAACGGGGTGATCATCAACATTTCGGTAAACAAACTGGGCTTAGCCAAACTTTCTATATTTTAATTGGCGTGGTGACGCCAATTTTAGGAGGCTTAATGATTTTAAAGTTTGGTTATCAGTTTCTTTTTCTATCAGCCGGAGCTATTTTTACTTTAGCGATGATGGTTGCCTTGCTGTCAAAAGAAATTAAGCCCCATCAAGATGCTCGAATTACTAGCGTTTTACGCCTTTTTAGAACTCATAAAAAGGTAATGTTGGGCTATTTTGGTTGGGGATTGGAGTCATCTTTGTATGGAGTAGTTTGGCCAGTCTTTTTATTTTTGTTAGTTGGGAAAATTTTAGCTTTTGGAGAAATTATTGCCGCTGCGGTTTTCGTAGCTGCCTTAATTACTTATCTTACTGGCTTGGTTGTTGATCGAGTTGGTACCAAAATGATTATTAATTTAGGGTCAATGGTTGGTTTTCTTACCTGGCTGGTTCGAATTGTTGCTCGAACGCCTTTAATAATCGTGAGTGTCGATAGTTTCTATCGAGTAGCGGAACAGATGCTTCATATCCCCTTTTTGGTGCGAACTTATCAAAAAGCAGTTGATGGTGGCACCGGCCAATCTCTTTATTTTATGGAAATTTCCTTAGGACTGGGGGCTGTTAGTGGTTTTTTATTGGCTGGTATTTTAGTTTTTGCTGGTTTTTCCTTAGGGTCGATTTTTCTCTTGGCTTCTTTAGGAACCTTGGCACCAATTTTAATTACAAGGAAATAAAATGGCAAAAAAGAGAGATAAAACAAAAGGTTTTCAAGTAATTGGTGATGTTTTAAGAGATTTTAGTTGGGATGAAAAAAAATATATTTCTCGAGAATTTCAGGATTTTGGCTATCGTTTAGCCGAAGAACTAAATGATTTAGAGCGTAAGGCTCTCTACATTAAATTAGCTAAGGAATTGCCTCGGCCGATGCTCGAAAAAGCCAGGAATTTTGTTAAAGATGCTTCTAACGTAGAAAATCCAGCCAAGCTGTTTATGTGGAAGCTAACAGAACTAAGGAAAAAGTGGCCGGAAAAGAAAAAAGAAAAAGTTATCTACGAGGCGAAATAGGTGAAACAAACTTTTTCTCAAAAGGTTTATCAGTTTACCAGACAAATTCCGGTTGGTAAAGTGATGGTCTATGGTCAAATTGCCGCTAAGCTAGGCAAACCAAAGGCCGCTCGGGCAGTTGGCAACGCTCTTCATCGGAATCCTGATCCCAAAACAATTCCTTGTTATCGAGTCGTTAATCGAGAAGGGAGATTAGCGCCAGGCTTTAAAGAGCAGAGAAAAAAGCTTTTAAAAGATGGCGTAAAGTTTAAAGATAAAAAACACGTTGATCTGAAAAAGCATTTATGGGAAAGATCTTTATAGGCACTTCTGGTTTTTCTTATTCTCATTGGGGAAATGGGGTTTTTTATCCCCAAAACCTGCCCCAATCTAAGTGGTTTGATTATTATTGCCGACATTTTGATGCCCTGGAATTAAATGTTTCTTTTTATCACCTGCCCAAAAAAGAGGTTTTTAAAGATTGGCGGCGACGAGCAGGCAAGAATTTTGTCTTTGGGATTAAAGGTAGTCGCTACATTACTCAAATGAAGAAGTTAAAGGAATGTCAGGAACCAGTCAAAAGATTTTTTAGAAATGCTGAGGGGATTAAAAATGATAAAGATGTTGTTCTTTGGCAATTACCACCGAGATTTAAGGCTAACGCTGAAAGATTAGTTGAGTTTCTAAAAAACCTGCCTAAAAAATGGCGTTATGCGTTTGAATTCCGAGAGAAAAGTTGGTTGACAGATGAGATCTACAAAATTCTTAGGCAGAATAAAATTGCCCTTGTTTTTCAAGATAATCCTGGTTGGTCGATCACCAGAGAAGTAACCGCTGATTTTGTTTATCTCCGCTTTCATGGCAGGACACAACTCTATTCTTCGTGCTATACTGAAAGAGAGTTGAGGCAGTGGGCAAAGAAAATTAGGAATTGGCGAAGCCAAGGTTTAGATTCTTATGCCTACTTTAACAATGATGCCCTGGGGTATGCGGTTGAAAATGCCCAAACCCTAAAAAAACTATGCTTAAAAAAGAAATAAGGAGTCATTTACTCATTACTTTTGTTTGGTTGTTGTTGATTACTTTACTACGTTGGAATTGGCACTGGAATCTTATTTTTCTCTGGCTAGGTGGTTTAATCGGTACCTTTCTTCTTGACCTTGATCACTTACTCTATGCATTATTTATTTATCCCCAAGAGTTAACCAGTATTAGAGTGAAACAATTAGTCAATCAACGCCAATTTAAAGAAGTCCTAATTCTATTAGCTGATACTCAAGAAGAAAGGTTTAGATTGTCTTTTCACAGCGCTTTTTTTCAATTGATTCTTTATGTTATTTGTTTTTTTGTTTTGACTTCAACCGGCAGTCTTTTTGGTGGCGGTTTAGTAATGGCGATGGCCTTGCATTTATTAAAAGATGAGTTTGAATTATTACTTCGAGGTAAGGATGAACAACTTCATCACTGGCTCTTCTGGCAGGTTAGAATAGAGATTTCTTTTCGTCAACAGAAATTTTTTGTTCTTTTAATGTTATTCTTATTTATTGGCTTAAATATTTTGTTAATATAAAAAAGGAGGGAGGTGAAATAATGTTTGATTTAACAGGAAAGAAAGCCTTAGTGACGGGTGCTTCCCGGGGTATTGGTCGAGGAATTGCTTTGGCCTTAGCTAAACAAGGTGCGGATGTAGTTGTTAATTGCCATTCCAAAACTGAAGAGGCTCAAGCGGTGGTGGCAGAAATTGAAAAAATGGGTCGTCAAGCCTTTGCTATTCAAGCTGATGTTTCTGAGGCGGCTTCGGTTAGTAAAATGTTTGCAGAAATTAGCAATAAATGGAAGAAACTAGATATTTTAGTTAATAACGCTGGTATTCTGACCGTTCATCCTTTCGAAGCGATCCCTGAAGAAGAGTGGGATAGAGTCATTAATGTTAATTTAAAAGGCCAGTTTCTTTGTTCTCAAGCGGCTTTGAAATTAATGGGTCCAGGCGGAAGGATTATTAACATGGCTTCGGTTGCCTCTGGTGGTGTTGGTGTTGGCTCAAGTAATATTGCCCATTACGCGACCTCTAAAGGCGGCTCAGTGGCTCTTACCGAAGCGATGGCGGTTGAGTTAGGGCCAAAAGGGATTAATGTTAACGCCATTGCACCAGGACTGATTGCGACTGATATGACCAAATTTATTACCGAGAATAGAGAGCAATTGAAAGGAATGTTAGCCGGAGTGCCTAAAGGTCGGGCAGGTAAGCCTGGAGATATTGGTGCCGCCGCCGCCTTTCTGGCTAGTGATGAGGCTGATTATATTACTGGAATAGTCTTATATGTTGATGGCGGTTGGCTTGCTAGCTAGGGAAGGAGGTGGAAGATGGCAAGAAAAAAGAAAACGACAAAAAGAAAAACAACTCGGAAAAAGACAAGAGTAACGAGTCAGTCTTTATTTGAAAAAAGAAATTTCCTTTTACTTTTAGCAGTGGTGACTTTAGTTTTAATTTTGGTTGTTTTGCAGAATTTGTGGCTTTGAGAAAGTAATCTCTTAAGAGGAGTTATGAGTGATCGATTTAACTGATAAAAATTTTGATCAGGAAGTTTTAAAGGCAGCAATGCCGGTTTTTGTTGATTTTTGGGCACCCTGGTGTGGTCCTTGTCAAATGGCAGGCCCAGTGATTGAAGAATTAGTCAGAGAGTACCAAGACAGAATTAAAGCAGGCAAATTAAATGTTGATGAAAATCCCAAGACAGCCCAAGAGTATAGGGTAATGAGTATTCCCACCGTGATTATTTTCAAGGAAGGCAAAGCAGTCAAGAAACAAATAGGCTTTCCTGGTAAAGAAGGTTATAAAAAATTGATTGAGGAGATTTTAAATGGATGATTTGATTATTATTGGTGCTGGCGTTGCCGGAATGACAGCTTCAATTTACGCCAGTCGTTACAAAATTAATCATCTTTTGATTGGGGAAACGCCTGGAGGGCAAGGAACTCTAGCTGGTACCGTTGAGAACTATCCTGGCTATCTAGCTATTCCTGGGCCTGAATTAATGCAAAAACTTATCGAACAAGTAAAAAAATATGACGTTGAAATTAAACAGGAGAAGGTTGGTGGTCTAGAAAAAAACGAGAAAGGTTTTGAAGTAAAGACTGATAAAGGAGCTTATCAGGCAGGAACTTTGATTTTAGCAATGGGCGCTTCTTACCGCTCTCTTAATATTCCTGGCGAAGATCAGTTAATAGGTAAAGGTGTTTCTTATTGTACTAGTTGTGATATTCCTTTGTTTAAAGAAAAAACAGTCGTTATTATTGGTGGGGGTGATTCCGCGGTTACCAGTGCCATCCATGCTGCCAAATTTGCGGCAAAGGTTTACCTTATTCATCGCCGCGATGAATATCGAGCCGAACCGGCCTGGGTAGAAAAAATGAAACAAACCGGTAAAGTGGAAGAGATTTTATCTAATGAGGTGAAAGAAATCAAAGGCACAGAAAAAGTGGAGAGTTTGATTTTAAAAAATCCTTACAAAGACAATCAGGGATTAAAGGTGGACGGAGTTTTTGTTGAGATTGGTCAAGTGCCAATTTCCAGTTTAGTTAAGCTTTTAGGTATAGAATTGGATGAAGGTGGTTATATTAAAGTTAATCCAAGTATGGAGACTAATCTGCCTGGAGTTTTTGCGGCTGGTGATATTGCCGCTATTCAAGGAGGGATTCTTTTTCGTCAATTTATTACTGCGGCTTCTGATGGTGCTAGAGCAGCCGCCAGTGTTTACCAATATCTTCATCAGGGAGCTATGCCTACGCCTTCTTGGGGCCCAGAAAAGTTGACTTGAAGCTAAGGAAATGCTAGGATACGCCAAGTTATGAAAAAACCTGCCGTTGACAAGGCAAAATGTATTGGCTGCGGTACCTGCACAATTCTTGCCCCCAAAACATTTAAACTTGGAAATGACGGTAAAGCCGAGGTAATTAATCCCTCGGGTGATGAAGAAGAAAAAATAAAAGAGGCGGTTGATTCTTGTCCGGTTAAAGCAATTTCTTTAGGAAAATAAAGATGGCAGAAGAAAAAAAAGAACGAAGTCTGACCACCATAATCATTTTTATCTTAGCCCTGATTGTCGCTTTTTTGATAGGGATATTTGTGATGAGATATTTGGGCCAGGGCGGAGGAGAAAAAAAAGAAATTGCCCAGGCTAGCCCCGTTCCTCAAGCCGCTCAAGAACAAGGAGAAATTCTTGGCGAAGAAGAAATTAATAAGATTGAGAGCAACGGAGCGGCTGTTAAAGGCGAGGAAAACGCCCCAGTAACGATTGTTGAATTTTCTGAATATCAATGTCCTTTTTGTAGTAAATATTTTATGGACAGCTATTCTCAGATGATGGAAGAGTATGGTGATCAAATTCGTTATATCTTTCATGATTTTCCTCTTCAGTTTCATGCCCACGCTCAAAAGATGGCTGAAACCGCTCGTTGTGCTGGCGATCAAGGTCAATATTGGCAAATGCATGATCTTATCTTTGAAAACCAAGCTGAGTGGTCTGAGAAGGAGAGTGTTGATACCGATATTGATAACTTCGTGAGTCAGTTGAATTTAAACAAAGCAGAGTTTGATAGTTGTCTTGCCTCAGGCAAGTATACTCAAGTAGTAGAAGCTGATAGAGATTTAGGATTAGAAGTAGGCGTTCAAGGGACACCCACCTTCTTTATTAATGGCCAAATGTTGGTTGGTGCCGTACCTTATTCAAACTTCAAAACAATTATTGAGGCGGAATTAGCTAAATAATCTTTCTTCTTGCTTCTAGTAATTTCAGTTTACTATAATAGGGTTAAGATGTTTAGGAAGTTCATTTGTTCCTTATTAATTGTTTTTAGCTTTTTCTTTGTTTTAGGGAAAGCCAATAGTCTTATGGCTCAGAGTCAATTCATTTGGCCGATTCCACCTGAACAGAGGGGAAGTTTAACCGAGCCTCAAGCGCCATTAACTGAACTAGAAAAAGCTTTGAGCGAGCAACAATTGGGCTCTCTTGGGATTACTAATTTTTTTAAACACGTTGTCCATCGAGCTGTTGCTTCTGGTGTGCCGGTTAATACAATTGTGCTGATTTTATTATTACCTATTCTAGTGGCCGTAATCGCTGCTTTACGGCATTTAGTTGGGATTCGTGGATTTGGTATTTTTACGCCAGCCATGATTTCCGTGGCTCTTTATGCGACTGGAATTATTCCTGGTTTATTCCTTTTCTTTGCAATTTTATTAATGACTAACTTTGGTCGTTTCCTTCTAAGAAAAATTAGGATTAGAGTTCACTATTTACCAAGAATGGCTTTGCTGTTCTGGTTCATCTCTCTAGCTGTTCTTCTGGCTGTTCTTTTTGCCCCTTTATTAGGTTGGACAGAAATTGCGGTTGTCTCCATTTTTCCGATTCTGATCCTGATTCTTCTTTCTGAGGCTTTTATTGATGTTCAGAAGGGAAGGAGCTTAAGAGAGGCGGTTAAAGTTACGATCGAAACATTAATTTTGGCTTTTTCTTGCTTTGGTTTAATGAAGCTTCAAATTCTGCAAAAATCTATTCTACTTAATCCTGAATTGACTTTAATTATTGTGCCTGTTTTTGATATTCTTATTGGTCGTTATACTGGTTTAAGGCTTTTGGAATTATTTCGCTTCCGACGAGTTTTAGAAGAGGGCTAATTCTATGGCGAAGACCTATTATCTCCTAGGTAAAAATGCCCGCAATCAGGTTTATCTCCGCTCTAATAAAAAAAGAGGGAGAAGGATTGCTGATTCCAAGCTTTTAACCAAAAAGATTCTCAGTAAGTATAATCTGCCTCATCCTAAACTCTACGCCGTTTTTGAGACAATTGAAGATTTGAATAATTTTCAATGGGAGAAATTACCAGGTAATTTTGTTATTAAACCGAGTCGAGGTTTAGGCGGCGACGGTATTTTGGTCATCAAGAAAAAAGGCAAATGGGCCGGCGAATGGTATTTAATGGGAGACGAGAAGATTGATATTAGTCAGATTAGACAGCATATTCTTGATATTTTTGCTGGTCGTTTTAGCCTCCATAATCTACCTGACAAGGCTTTTGTGGAAGAGCGAATTAAAATTCACCCCATTTTCAAAAAATATACTTATCGAGGCACGCCCGATATTCGGATAATTATTTTTAATAGAGTGCCAATCATGGCCATGCTTCGTTTGCCTACGCCTGAGTCTCGGGGGAAAGCCAATCTTCATCAGGGAGCCATTGGGGTAGGGATTGATTTAGCTACCGGCATTACGACCTATGGCTTTTACAATGGTAGAAGAATTAAATTCATTCCAGGGACAAAGAAAAAGATTAATGGTCTAAAACTGCCTTTTTGGGAGGAGACACTAATTTTAGCGGTTAAAGTTCAAGAAGTTGTTCCTCAACTAGGTTTTCTTGGGGTTGATGTTATTCTGGATAAGGAAAAAGGACCGATGATTCTTGAACTCAATGCTCGGCCAGGATTAGATATTCAAAACGCTAATCTAGCCCCTTTAAGGGGGAGATTAACGAGAATCGAAGGCTTGAAGGTTGAAGGAGCGGAGAAAGGAGTCAAGATTGCCCAAGATCTTTTTGCTGAGCGATTTGCTGACAAAGTCCTAGCTAAAAAGGGAGCCAAGATTGTTGACGTTCTCGAAGAAGTCAAAATCAAGGCCGCCAACCAAAAAACAGTTTCTGTTTTAGCAAAGATAGATACTGGTGCCCTGAGAAGCTCAATTGATAAAAGATTAGCCGAGGAATTAGGTTTATTAACCCCAGAAAACACGATCTTTACTCGTTATTATCAATCAGCTTTGGGTAGGAAAAAGGAAAGAAAAGTCATTGGTTTGACTTTCTATTTAAAAGGCAGGAGAATAAAAACAAGCGCTAGTGTTACCAGGCGTATACACTTAAAAACACCTTTCTTAGTAGGTTTAAGGGACTTGATGGGCTTTTTAGTCAGACCAGAGCCAGTAGAATCAGCTCAATTTAGGAGAATTTAAATGAAAATTGCTTTATTTTATCGAGTTTGGTTTGATACCGGAGAGAAATTTTTAGAATCCGCTAAGAAGGAAGGGATTGAACTGATCCCGATTCAGTATGATGATTTGACTTTGAGACAAGAGGGAAGTGACTTTGAAATTTTGCATAAGGGTGAGTCTTTAGCTGATTTTAGTTTATTCTATTTCCGGGCAGTAGGAGGAGCGACAGAATGGGCAAACTTACTTATTCTTTATGCTCAGAGGCATAAAATTCCTGTTGTTGATGACTATTTAACTGATTTAGGTCTAGAGAAAAGAGCTAAAAGTATTAGTGGTGTCATTTTAGCTGAGAATAAGATTAATTATCCCAAAACAAGCTTTGCTTCAAGCGAGGAGACTTTGTTAGAGGAAGCTAAGAATTGCCAATATCCTTTTGTTTTAAAGATTTCTAAGGGAGGTAGGCAGGGAATGGGAACTTTATTAATTAAAGATAAAGAAGTTTTAGAGCGAGCTATTAAGGGAAGAATCGAAAAAACAGGTTTCTTACTTCAGGAATACATTCCTAATGATGGTGATTATCGACTAATGCTGATTGGTTATCAGGTCTTAGGCGGTTTTAAAAGGCAGAAAAAGGAAGAAAAATTGCTCTTGAATCGTTCCGTAGGTTCATCAGCGGTTTTAAAAACAATTCCCCAGGCAATTAAGGAAGAAGCTGAAAGAGCTTGTCGAGCTTTGAAAGTAGAAATTGCTTCAGCGGATATGGTTTTAGACAAGCGAAGTAATCAACCAGTCATTATTGAAGTTAATGAAGCGCCTCAATTTGAAGTTTTTGAGAAACGAACCAAGATTAATGTAGCTAAAGAAATCATTAGGTATTTGATTAAAAAAGCCCAAAAGTGAAGCTTCTTATTCTTACCCGCTTTCCACCTGAATATGAGCCGCAAAAGCTAGTTCGAGCAGCCAAAGATAGGGGAATTGAACCAAAAATTATCAACTACCAGGATTTAGAATTGAACAAAGATAAACTTCTTTTACCTCAAGGTTTAAAGCTAGATGACTTTGATTTTATTATTCCTCGCTCTGCTGCCCACCGTCACAAGAGATCATGTCTAAAAGAAAAAATAGCTTTAATTAAAGCCCTATCTAGAACGGTTAGATGTCTAAATAAAGAGACTTATTTAAGTTGGCCAAAGTTAGGCAAAATTAAACAAGCAGAGACTTTGAGAGAGAATGGTTTACCCGTGATTCCTACTTTAGCTGAACCAGTTTTTCCCGCTATTCTTAAAGCCGAGTTTGGCAGTCATTCCCAAAGAGTGATAAGAGTGGAAAATCAAGCACAAATTGAGAAGGCAAAGAAAGCTTATTCAGGTAATTGGTTTTATCAGC
>CAZZHA010000002.1:0-44083 GCA_964653685.1 uncultured Gammaproteobacteria bacterium | reverse complement strand
AACTGCCCAAAAGGCAGTTTTTTATGGCAAGAGAATTTGCATCAGAAGAATTGGGGATTGGCAAAGAATCAGAATCAACGCCTCATCCTCTAAAATTATACATTGCTGGTCCTTTTGATCAAAGAGACCAAATAAGGGTGATGATGACGGAAATTGAAGGGATGGGTCATCAAATAATTTATGATTGGACGGATCATTTGCCAATTAAACCCTATGAAGAAAATAAAAAGCTGGCAACCAAATATGCCAAGGAAGATCACCAAGCTGCCGCTAATTGTGATGTCTTTGTTCTTCTTCCCGGTGAATCTGGCGGCACCACCCGTTTTTCAGAATTAGGTATGGCATTAGGCTCCAGGAAAGTTAAAAGAATTTTTATTGTTGGTCCTGGTGAAAACCGCTCGGTAAGTTTTTTTGATCCAAAAGTAGAAAGACTTAAATCGCCTGAAGAATTAATAGAAAACATTTCCTTAATTAAAACACAAAAACCTCTCCTCACAGAACGTCAATTAGAAGTTTTAATTCTTTATGCTCAAGGAAAAATTATTCAGGAAATAGCTGATGAATTAAATATTAGTTTTAACACAGTTAAAGCACATCTATATCAAAGTTTTCCTCCAGGTATTTGTCAAAGACTGGGTATTGGTCAGACGAGAATAAAAGGAATAACCAGAACGAGAGTCGTAATCGAAGCTCTTCAACGAGGAATTATTAGCCTTGATGAAATAATTACCTCCCCTTACCATGAAACATCTCGTGAACATTCCGAAGTTGACGATTGGTAACATGAGTATAGATTTGGGTGGTCTGAATGTTTTTATGGCCTAGCATTTCCTGAACCGCCCTAATATCGGCTCCAGCAATTAATAAATCAGTGGCAAACGAATGGCGAATGACATGAGGCGTGACCTTCACCGGTAATTTCGCTTTTCGAGAATATTTATCAACGATTCTTTGAACAGAACGGGCTGTTAATCTCATCTTCTCACCAGTCTCTTCAACCTTTTGACTACCTCCAAGTCTAATAAAAAGAGGCTTCCAATTATCTTCTCGATTATCAAGATACTTTTTTAACCACTTAACTGCTCTTTCAGACAAAAAAACCACTCTGGCCCGACCACCTTTGCCAATCACCCCAAATTCTCTGCGTTTTAAGTCAATCTGGTCCCGACTTAACCTAACTAATTCACTGACTCGCAGACCGGTCGAGAACAAAGTCTCCAAAATGGCCTTGTCCCGTAAGCCAGTCTTCTTTGAAGGTAACGGTTGGGCCAAAAAACGTTCAACTTGCTCGGTAGAAAGAAACTTTAATGACCTCGACTCACTCTTGGGTAGATCAACTTTCTCTGGCGCTAGGGTTTGGTGGTCATTCTTGACCAGCCATCTTAAAAAAGACCGCAAAGCTATCACATGATAGGCTTGAGTGCTACGTGAGAGGAGTTGACCATTGGGAGCGCTAAATCGGGCTAAATATACCCTATATTTTTTAATTTTTTCAAGGTCAATGGAACTTGGTTTAGCCTTGAAACTATTGCGCTTTAACCAGTTAGAAAAACGTCCTAGATAATGACGATAATTACGGATCGTTAGGGGAGAGGACTGACGTTCAATCTCCAAGTGTTCTAAAAAGTCTTCAATTAAACGATCAAGCTCGGTTCGAGAAGATTTTTCTTTTGCTTGATCAGTCATTAATAATAAATTACACTAAACGAAAAGACTTGTCAATATTGTGCGACATTAACATTTTGGGAAAAAAGAAAATAATGCCAACGACTGGCAGTTTGAACCATTTCATCCATCTCTTGCCAATTGTTCAAGTAGATTGCTTGGAAACCAATTTCTTCCGCCATATTCCAAGGATATTTTAAGACTAATTTGGCCATCATAGAGAGCGAACCAGCCTCTCTTGTCGTCGGCGCATGATCCTCAATTAAAAGATGGAGATCGAGGTTTTGGGACTGTCGAGTCTTAAATTCAACCCGGTCGCCATCCGAGAAAAAAATTCTTTCCTGACCCCAAGCCAAGCTGTTTCTTTCAAACCAATTTAAGGTCTCTTGACCAAGGGTTTCTTCTGATCGAGCGGTAATAAACCAAATTTGATGTCCTTGTTCCCTCCATTGATTTAACTTCTCAATTGCTCCTTCAATGGGAATTGCATTATCATAAATAAAAGATTTTCTAAATAACTCCTTTATAAACGCTGGTCCGTTGGGAATGGCTTTTATCTCTGGCCAATCATCCAGCCAAAAATTGACTGGCCTTTGTTCAAGAATTGATCTGACGTCAACGCCAAGACCCCTTTTGACCAAACGACAAACCCAAGTATCGATGTCATTGACATTGGCATCCAAATCAACCCCGATTCTTAAAATTCCGGGAATTTCTTGGCTTTCTTTTAAGGTTAAATTTTCTGGATGAGACATAAAAATTGGACAGGAGAATAATCATTTAAACAGAAAAAAAGCTCCTTGTCAAACCTAACAAGCCCCTTAGAGGCTCTCTAAGACCTTTTCTTAAAAAAGGCTAATCAACTAATCATTAAAAATAATTGGTTGATTAAAATGATTAATTTTTCAGAATTTTTTTAAGAATTTGATAATAAAAAATAATAAAAATTAGACAGACATCCTATAGTAGGGGAGAGTCCCTATTTTCATAAGTTCGGGTTTTATTGGGAAAGCTATTTTTAGGGATTTGACCCAAAAAACAGAGAAATATAAAAGGAAAATAGTGGCAATCAAAAAGAAACAGAAATAAAAATAACGAGAAGTATTTTAAAAAGGACCTTTTAAACCCTCCTCCAAAAGCTAGCGGCTATAACGTCGCAAAAGTATTATTGTACGACATTATGCATTGCCTAACTCCCTCAATTCTCTTCTAAAGCCTATGTCTTCTCTGGGGAGTATAAGAGGAACCTTGTCATCTAAACACTCTAGAACCATTATTACTTACTTTCTTCTTATCACGAGTCCTGTTTTAATCCTTTTCTAGTTATCCACAACCCTAACAATCAACTATATCAAAATATATCAGGATTAATATCAATTTTTATGGAAATATCGCTCTTTTTTACATTTTTCAAAGCTAAAAGAAAAGACTATTTTAGCTTTCTTTTAGAGAAACTCTTAAGAGAGAATTAGACCTACTTCAGGTCTTTTATTAACGATCATCCCTAGAGAAGAGGTCGTGCTTGATTCTTCATACTAGCAGTCAAAGATTTTTTCTGCCGTTTTGTGAAAATTATAGGTCTTTATTCGTGAAAAGATGATTATTTATTATGGGATATTTATCTTTAATTCGCCACTTTCGGTCACCCTACTCCCCTTTTTTTGTGTCTGTCAAAAAAATTTTTGAGTTTTTTAAATCTTAATTTATTTTTTCTCAGAAGGTTCTTTTAAAGTATTTAATTCTTTCTGATCACCAAGCTCTTGAACACCGGCCACTACCCCACCTCTTTCTTTTGCTGCTCTAATTACAGGATCTTCATCTAATTCCCGTAATTCTTCTTTAGTTGGTCTTCTAAACCCCAGCGCTATTCTTTCATCTGGCACTTCTCCTTCACCTCCATTCTTAATTTTAGGAGAAAGTCTTTTTTTTGCTTTCGGACCCTTAATAATCCTACCATCTTCTCCATAAAAAACTCTTGGTTTTTTTCTACCTGGGACGGTTGGTACCCATTCTCCTCTGGCTTCACCAAACCAGGCAGCTTGTTCGGCATTGACCATTGTTGTCCAGGGTAGTCGTTCTCCATCTTCTCCAGCCAATCTTCTAGAGGCGCTAAAACTAAAATCTTCGTGAATCACTGCTCCACCTGGAACATTAATACTTTTAACTAAATTTTCTTTTCCTTCTTGTCGTTCACTCATCTAACCTCCCCATTGAGTGGTTAATATTATAACAGCCAAAACAACAATTCCAACAAGAAGATATTCATTAATCGTTCTTTTAAACAAACGCTGGCTAAGTTGATGCTGGGTCAAACCCAAAACGACATACATAATCGTAATCAAGGCCAAAGAACTGGCGGAAACCGTTACCGGCCAAAAAGATAGAGCCAAAGCACCTTCAGCAATAATCAAAGATAGGGCCACCGAATAAAACCAAATTTGTTGGCTAATTTTTTCTTCAAGATTAATTGACCAAAGTCCTTGAATAAGAAGGGGTAAACTGGCAATAAAAACTAAAACAAAGTTAAGCCAAAAAGAAAAACGAAAAGAAAGAATCGTATTATAAAGAAAGAAACCAGTTAAAAGGGTTAGTAAAAACCCAACCGCATGAGCCGCTCGAAGTAATTGGATATTACGGATAGCGGCAACAGCAAAAATATTTTCGGTCAGCAACAAAGCATAAAGACCCAAACCATAGAGAACAGCGATTGGCAAACGGGCCAACCAGGAAGAAGGCAATAAGAAGTAAAAAAGACCGACACCACTGGTAAATAGAGTAGGTAAAATCAAAACCGTTAACCATTCAATCCCACTAAGCCCTTCTTTTAATGACCAAGCTGATAAAATATAGGTTAAGACTGTTAGGCCAAAAATGGCTTGATAGCGCCAAGAAATATTGGCAAACTGAATGGCCAATAAACCAATTGAAAGCAAAAAAGCACTAATAATGAATCTTTGTCTTTTAGAAATAAGAATTATAAAATTTGGTCTTTTAAAATTCTGCCTTTTCGGAATAGTAATTTTTTCAAACTTCATCAATTTGTTTTAAAACCTCTTCGGGAATATTAAAATTGGCAAAAACTCGTTGAATATCATCATGCTCGTGAAGGCTGTTCATCAATTTAAGCACTTTATTGGCTTTAGCTGGATTGATAATCTTAATTTCATTTTTAGGTTGTTTAACTAACTCAGCATCCAAAATCTTAAAATTGGCCTGACTTAACTGTTCCCTAATTTCAGCTAATTTACCTGGCTCAACATAAACCTCTAAAGCATCAGTCGCCTCGTCAACATCCTCGACTCCCAAATCAATGATTCTCAAAATTTGTTCATCAGTCTTACTTGACTTCTCGACCGTGACCAAACCCATTGATTTAAATTGATAATCAACTGCTCCTGGACCAGTCAATTTCCCTCCTCCCCTCTCAAAAATATTCTTGACATCAGCTGTTGTCCGGTTGCGATTATCAGTCGCTGCTTCAATAATAATCGCCACTCCTTCTGGACCATAACCTTCATAAACCACCTCTTCAAGTTTGCTGTCTCCTTTTCCTGTCACCTTGGCAATCGCTCTTTCAATATTCTCTTTAGGCATATTTGCCTGTTTGGCTCTTTCCACTTCTAGCCTTAATTTAAAATTCTTTTCTAGATCGGCCCCTTCAACGGCGGCAATCGTAATTGCCTTAGCCAATTTAGAAAAAACCTTACCTCTTTTAATATCGGTAGCTTCTTTCTGCCGTTTAATGGTTGACCATTTGGAGTGACCTGACATTAAGTCTAATTTTAGCAAATTTAGGTTAAAAAAACACGGACTTGACACTTAATCGTGATTTATTATATTGTCGAAACCAATGATAAATAATAATCTGGAAAAACAAGCGATTCAAGCCGCCAATAATGGCAATTGGCAAAAAGCGATTAAACTTAATCAAGAATTGATTAATGATAATCATAAAAACATTCCCGCCCTAAACCGTTTAGCAAGAGCTTATTGGGAATTAGGCAAAACTAACCAAGCCCAGAAAACCTATCGTCAAGTTCTTACTCATGACCTATACAATCCAATTGCTAGTAAAAACCTTCAGCGTTTAGGTAAAAAAAGCAAAAAATCCCAACAGAAAAAAACCTATTTAAGTGGTAATCTCTTTATCGAAGAGCCAGGCAAAACAAAGACAATCAAATTAATCCGTTTAGCCTCAAGTCAAGTTCTTTCTGATTTAAGTAATGGTCAAAGGGTGAAATTAGTCCCCAAAAAACGAGCCATCAGTGTGACTAATGAAGAAAATGTTTATCTAGGAACGGTTCCCGATAACCTCTCTATTCGCTTAATCAAATTCATCAAAGGTGGTAATCGCTATCAAGTTTCAGTTAAAGCAGTTGACCGTTATCATTTAGAAATCTTTGTCCGAGAAGTTTTCAGAAGTAGTCGTTTTCATAATTTACCCTCTTTCTCGCCCTCTGGCAGTAATTATCTCTCTTACCTTCCCCCTAAAACTATTTATCAGGATGGTCCCGAAACTACACCTACAGGTGAAGAAGAACCTTAACTTTCCTCATTCTGACCTAAAATAATAAGAATGTCCCAACGTGAATCCTCACCTAAGTCAGATTGAATTTGACAGCCAAAAACCTTGGTTAATTTTTGACTGGTATAAGACTTTTTGACTGCCGCAGTGGTTTTAATCTGACAACCCTTTACCTTTTCTGACCAATCACCTACTTCGATAAGCCGGCCGCCAATATTGGTAATTAACCTGGCTCTTTTAGTAGCCAAACCGGTTTCGCCACTGGCGTTCATCATCGCCATTGCTAAACCTTCTTCACGTAAACGATAATCAGTAAAAAGATTACTGACCACCCGACTAATCCGTTGATTATCGATTCTCTGTGCCTCTTGACCATCTGGTAAGATAAAATCCTCGGCGACTGTCGTTTCACCTAAGTCAATCACTTCAATTTTATGACTCCTAGTTCGGGCGACCATTAACCAAAGTCGAAATAAATCCCAACGACTGAGGTTAGTCAAAGACTTGTCCTTCAAAGTCAAACCAATCAAACGAGAGAAAAAACTCTTAATCCCGACTGACATCTGCCAGTTTTCCCTAACATCTAACCAACCATCTATTGGCATGCCAAAATAAAGTTCGATACTGTCAGCCAATAATTCTATTCCTTTACCCTCAAGTTTACCTAAAGGATAAATTTTTTCGATTCGATAGGGACCATACTCCCCGGCCGCTTCAATATAGGTACCATCAGGAATTGTCAGAAAACTCATTGTTTGAGATCCCGGATCGAAAGAAGCAATGGTGACTGGCTGAATATTTAAAACCAAATTTAGTCTATTATCCCCATCCCAAACCGAGTTCCTAAAAAGATTCAAAATTCGCCAACTAAAGCCGACAAAAAGAATCAGGGAGATAAAAACCAGAATATAAATAATTACTTTCCTTGACTGATTATTTTTCCTTTGTTTTTGTTCGCGTTCCCAGCGAGGCTCTTTCTTCTTTTTCATTCGACACCGTGTTCAATTTTAATTCTTTTAATTTTTTTAGCAATTTCCTCTTTATCAATCCCGAAAAAATGTAAGGATCGGTGAATAATTGACAGGGCCGCTTCAAACTCAGGTTGAATAATTGAAGCCACGCCTAAAGCCTTTAAGCGCGACTGGTCACTAGCGTGATGAATCCGGGAAATAATCTTAACTTCGGAATTAAGATTTTGACAATTGGTGACCACTATTTCTTGGGTAATTTCATCAGGAATCGCCAGAATCACCACCTTGGCTTTATCTACTTGAGCGTAATCAAGAACATCAATATCAGCCGGATCACCATAAAGGGCAGGAATTCCTTCCTTCTTTAGGAGGTTAATTACCTGATGATCATAATCAATAACAATAAAAGGTATTCCTAGCATTCTTAAAGCTCGGGCAATCCAGCTACCAACCCGGCCATGGCCACAGATAACCACATGATTCTCCAAAGCCAATCCGGCGGCCAGGGGTCGCGAAGAATCATAGCGGGTAAATAAATATTGATAAAGTTTAGGAAAATGTTTTTGGCTAATTTTTCTTAAGCGAAGATAAAATTTAGGGGCCAGGAAAATTAGACCTGGAGTTAACAAAAGAGTTAAGGTCGTCACTGACAAAATTAGTGAATAGAGGTAACTGTTAATCAAACCTCGATTCAAACCCAAAGAGGCCAGAATAAAAGCAAACTCGCCTACTTGAACCAGACCAAAACTCACCAAAATACCTGTCCGAGCATGATAGCCAAGATAAAAAGTGAGAATCAAAATAATTAAAAATTTAAAGAAAATGACTCCTAAAGACAAGCCTAAAATTGGGAGGAAGTTAACTAACAAAAACTTGGGGGTTAAAAACATTCCCAAAGAAACAAAAAAAAGAATGGCAAAAATATCTCTTAAAGGCCGAATTTGACTAAAAATAGCGTGGCGTTCGCTTGTCTCGGAAATAATAATCCCCGCTAAGAAAGCCCCCAAAGCAATCGACAAACCTAAAGCGGCGCTAGCTAAAGCCAAAAACAAACAAATAGCGACTACCGCCAAAAGTAATAACTCCCTTGATTTGAGGTCCGCAATCTTACCAATAACAAAGGGTAAGACATTTTTTCCTAAAAGAATGGCCACTGTTAAAAAACCAATCGCCTTAATAACTGAAAGAACAAGCTCACCCCAACCGCCATTACCGACACCGGCTACGGCTGGTAAAATAACGATCATCGGTAAAACCGCTAAATCCTGAATCAAAAGCCAGCCTAACATAATTTCTCCATGAAGGGTGTCTAATTCGCCTCTCTCAGAAAGGATCTTGACGACTACGGCAGTTGAGGAAAGAGAAAAGGCGGCCGCCATAAACAAAGAAGAGTAAAAATCAAAACCAAAAAGAGGTAAAACTAAAACTCCTAGAAAAATGACGCCTAAAATTTCCAGAATACCACCCCAAAGAACAATATCTCGAACCCGATAAAGCCGCTTCAAAGAAAGTTCTAAACCAATGGTAAACATCAGAAAAGCCACCCCGATTTCCGCCAAACCCGAAAGAATCTGGCCTGCCTGAAGATAGTTAATCGCCCAAGAACCAAGAAGAATCCCAGCCAATAAGTAACCAATAATCGTTGACTGTTTAAGTTTCTTCGCTAGAAAGCCACCCAAAAAGGCTAAACCACAAACAATAGCAACGGTCCAAACTAAAGAAAGATTAACCATCAATATAATAATAGTCTAAAAGGAAAAAGAAAGAGAGTAAAGTCTTATTACTTATTATTCAAGCTATTCAAGACTCTTTTTAAATCTTTTGGCAGTGGACTATTAAACTCAATTATTCTTCCAGTGTCTGGATGAATAAAATTTAGATAATAAGCATGAAGAAATTGGCGAGAACACCATTGGCGGTCTTTCCTGGCAATTTTTCGCCCCGCATATTTTTCGTCCGCCACGACCGAATGACCTAGGTGTTTTAAATGAACCCTGATTTGATGAGTTCGGCCAGTTTTAGGAAATAATTCGAGTAAACTATAATCAGAATAATATTTTTTCACTTTGTAACCTGTCTTGGCTGGCCTCCCTCCCAAAAAAACCCCAAATTTTTGACGATTATAAGGGCTGCGGGAGACCGGTACTTCAATTACACCCTCTTTTGGTTCAATCTTTCCATGAACTAAGGCAAGATAGCACTTCTCTACTTTTCTTTCTTTAAATTGTTTTTGAAGATTTTTAAAGGCTTTTGGTGTTTTGGCAATTAAAAGCAAACCACTAGTTTCTTTGTCTAAACGATGAACAATCCCGGCTCGATCACCGACTCCCCTCCCCTTAATTTTTAAATAATCACCAACCCAATCTTGAATTGTCTTTTCTTTAGTTGTTTCTGCTCGATTAACGACCATCCCGGCTGGTTTATCGATTACAAGAATAATTTTGTCTTCAAAAATAATCTTGGGGCTTAAAGAAGTTATCACTACTTTCCTTTTTTCTTTTCACAATCAACACAGATGGTTGTTTCAGGCATAATCATCAAGCGATCAGTATCAATCATCTTGCCACATTTCTCACAAGTACCATATTTACCAATTTTAATCCGACTTAATGCCTTCCTAATCTGAATTAATTTGCGATCAACTTGATCTTTTATGGCCTTCGCTCGCTCATGACCAAATTGTTCCTCAGCATCAGCATCGGGCGCCGCGTTATCAGAAAGACGACGGGCATCCTGAAAAGGATCAGTTTTACTTATCTCCTTTTTTCTTTCCTGGAGTCTTTTTTCTTCCCGACTGAGGAAACTTCTTATTGGCTCTAAAACTTTAGCAGGAAAAGTAATCACTTGTTTAACCTGCTTAACCACTCTATTTTTTCTTTTCTTTGATTTTTCCAAATGTCCTCCTTCCAGAACGGAGATAAATTACTATTGCAGAGAGTCCCACAAAAGTCAAGCTTAAAATAATCTCAAGCCAGTGCCAGTATAACAAACCTCCTCGCCAAAAAGCAATCAAAAAGTTCACTAACATCATAACAAAAACAAAAAGAAGGGCGATCAATCCACAGGCTTTACTTCTATACCATTCCCAGGCCCGCCACTGTCTTTCAATTTTAATTAAGAAAAGCCAAAGAACAACAAAAACAATCGCCATTAATAAAGGCAATGGTTGCCTTTTCACTAAACTACCAACAATATAAATACCCCAAGGCATAGTGGTTGGCTTGCCAAAACCAGAACCATCAAAAAAAGCCCCAATCTGAATCAAAATAAAGAAAGGCATCAAGCCATAGGTAAATTCATCAACAATCTGCCAAAAATTCAAACCCTCTTTTCGGCTAAACCAAAAAAGAGTCAAAAGAATGCCACTCACGCTTCCCCAAAAAGATAATCCTGGATATTTACCTATCAAAAGCCAATGTTCAGGCTTAAAGCCTAGAAGAGAGAGATTTTGAATAATAAAAAAGGTTCTGGCAAAAACCAAGCCAAAAAGAGCAACCAGAAGAATCAAATCAATCGTTTTCTCCTCATCAACCCCCAGATCCCTTAATCTCCGCCAAATCAAAAAACTTGACAAGAAAAAACCAATTGCCAGAAATAAGGCAAAAGTATAAAAATTAATTGGCCCGATAGAAAAAAGTAAAGGTAACATTTTATTTTGACAATGATTATTATAGATATTATACTGAATTGACGTCAAATGTTATCAACTACCCATTCACTGGCATCGGCTCTAATCGTCAGTCGAATTCCTTCTCCCTTCATCAGTTTTCCTCTTGTGATTATCGTTCATTATATTATGGATGCCACTCCTCATTGGGATACCGGCAGTGGTCTAACCCACGGCACTAAAACCAAAAAGAAAGCCATCATTGATACCCTGATTGACTTAGCTGTAGCCGCCAGCACTGTCTTCCTTGTCTTCCAACTAGGAGAAAAATTTTCAATTAAACTTTGGACAGGCGTCATCTTAGGAATTTCGCCTGACTTAATTGAAGCCCCAGCCTTATTCCTAGATTATCGTCCTTTCCCGATCAAACAATTAGAAGAATTCCACAATTCGTTCCACCGAAGATTAAAATTTCCTTACGGCTTAATTCCTCAATTATTCCTAATCGCGATTATTCTCTTAATCGTTTACTCCACTTAACCCTTTCAATATAATTACCTGACCGGGTATCGACTTTAATCTTATCTCCCTTTTTAATGAATAAAGGAACTTGAATAATTAAATTATTAACTAAAGTCACTGGCTTGGTCGAAGCGGTGGCTGTATCACCCTTAACTCCAGGCGGCGCGCTAATCACCTCTAAAACAATGGAATTGGGCAATTCAACTGACAAGGGCTTGTCTTCATAAAAAATGATTTTAACCTTACCCTCTTCAGCCAAATACTTCACTCTTTCTCCTAGAACTGATTTGTCAAGAGAAAATTGTTCAAAATTCTGAGGATCCATAAAATAAAGATTGTCGCCATCTTGATAAAGAAACACCAGAGTTTTAACTAAGGTTTCAATTGGCTCAACCTTAGCCCCAGAAATAAAAGTTTTTTCCGCAATCGCACCAGTACTTAAATTCCGGGCCTTAACCTTAATATTGGCGTTTCCCCGACCCAGCTTAGTATGTTTGTATTGGATTGCCTGAAAAGGAACACCATTGAGTTTAAAAGTAGTCCCTGATCTTAAATCATTAACAGAAATCATAAGTGCCGAGGGCGGGAGTCGAACCCGCACGGTAGTTGTCTACCACGAGATTTTGAGTCTCGCGCGTCTGCCAGTTCCGCCACCTCGGCTCAATTACTATTTTACCAAAATAGGGATTAAATTTGAAGCTATCCTTCTTCTCTTTTTGTTTCCATCCCATAGAACTTGATTCTTTCACCTCGGAAACGAAGTTTCATTCGACGTAAAGGTCCATTACGATGTTTAGCGACTTCCAATTCAATACTCTCGATATCTTCATTATCTTCCCGCCAAATAAACATGACCACATCCGCATCTTGCTCAATGGCGCCACTTTCTCGAAGATCAGCTAATTGCGGCCGCGGACTGCCTCGTTGTTCAACCGCTCTCGACAACTGAGAAACCGCCAAAACCGGCACTTTCAATTCTCTGGCTAAATTTTTCAAACCTTGGGAAATTTCCGAGACCTCCTGAACCCGACTCTCCCGCCGACTTAAACTTCTTACCAGTTGAAGATAATCAACAATAATCAGTTGCAAACCATGTTCGGCCATCAGTCTTCTTGCCTTAGTTCTCATCTCCAAAATCGATAAAGCCGGAGTGTCATCAATATAAAGGGGGGCTTCAGCCAAGATTCCCATCGCCTCTGATAATTTGGTAAAATCCTCTTCATCTAAGCGTCCTGTTTTCATTCGCCAGGCATCAATATCCGCCTGAGCTACCAAAGCCCGATCAACCAATTCTTCACTACTCATCTCTAAAGAGAAAAAACCGATTGGTAACTTCTCTTTAACGCTAACATTCTGGGCAATATTTAAAGCCAAAGCAGTTTTACCAATGCCTGGCCTGGCAGCCAGAATAATCAAGTTAGAAGGCTGTAAACCAGCCAAAGTGTTATCAATATCTTTAAAGCCAGTCGGCACCCCTCTTAAACCCCCGGCTCTTTTATGAAGCTCATCCAAACGATCAAAAGATTCAGCCAAGGCATCCTTAATCGGTTGGAAAACTTGACGCAGATGTTTTTGGGACAAGGAAAAAATTAACTGTTCGGCTGTATCCAAAACAGCCGTTGCTTCTTGGCCTTCATCGAAAGCTAATTCTGTCACCTTTGAAGCGGCGGAGATTAATTCTCTTTTAGTGAAATCGTCTTTAACCATCCGTCCATACTGTTCAATGTGGGCAGCGGTTGGCACGGCATTAACCAAACTAGTCAGGTAAGCTGAACCACCTATTTTTTCCAAATTCTTATCTTTTTTTAAACGTTCTTTAAGAGTGACAATGTCAATCGGCTCTCTCAACTCATATAAGTGGAGAATGGCTTCGTAAATCAAGCTATTAGCTTTTTTGTAAAAATGTTCGGGGCGCAAAAACTCAGCCACGGTAACAATCGCATCTTTATCAATCAAAATAGAGCCCAAAACACAGGTTTCAGCTTCTTCACTGTGAGGTGGAATACGAATTTCTTCAGCCATAATAAATAATAGTAGTTTAAGATTTTCTCTTTAAAACCACTATTTCTCTTTCTGGGGGCAGTTTATCTTTAGAAACAATTAATCTGTCTTTAGTTTTGTTCCCCTCTTCACCAATCGCTTTAAGAAAGTCGTTAACCGTAATCTTAATACCAAAATCTTTTTTCATTCCTGGGGCAAGATAGTGCATCGGGATAATAATCCGGGGCTCGATTTGACCGATAACCTCAACCGCTTCATTATCATCGATGGTGAAAGTCCCACCAACCGGAGTAAACAAAATATCAACGCCATTAAGCTGTTCTAATTGGGCTTCGTTTAATTTCTGGCCCAAATCACCTAAATGGGCTAAACGCAAACCATCAAAACTAATTAAATAAATTGTATTCTCGCCTCTTTTTCCTCCACTAGACTTGTGATGATAACTGGCAATACCAAAGATAGACACATCACCAATCTCGTATTCTCCCGGCCCATCAACAATAAAAGGATCTTTTCTCTTAGTTGTTCCTCTAATCGCCGTAATATTATTGTGATCATGATGCTGATGAGAAATGGTAACAATATCAGCCGTCACTCGGGGCATTTTAAAACCAACTTCATCTCCATAGGGATCAGTGACAACAATGTTCTTTTTACCTTTAATCCGGAAGGATGAATGACCCAGATAAGTAATTTCCATCAAGAAAAAATTTAACACAAAACTAGCGCCTTGACAAGAGGATAATTTTGGTCTATAGTCATTTTATCTGCCACTTTAAATGAGAAAAGAAGTCCTCATTGCAATTATTATCGGTTTTGGTCTAGGTTTGATTATTACCTTTGGTATTTGGACGGCAAACAAAGCCCTTAAAGAAACAGCGCCAACAACAACAGCGCCGGCTGAAGAAAAAGTTGAAACTAAACCAACGCCAGCTCCAACTCTAGAGTTAACCATTGTTTCTCCTAAAAATAATACTATCAGTGATCAGGAGTTAATTGAAGTCTCGGGACAAACAATTCCTCAAGCCATTGTCGCTATCACCTACCCTGAAGGAGAAAAATTACTAGAAGCTGACGAAGACGGTAGTTTTTCCACCGAAATCTCTTTAATTGGCGGCGATAATCAAATTAAAATCTCGGCCTTTAATGATGAGGGTGACGAAGCAACTGAAAGCTTAACGATCGTCTATTCAACCGCGGAAATATAAAGTATATAATAAAACATAATGAAAAAAACCATTTTACTTTTATCAATCTTTTTTTCTTTTAGTCTTTTTTCAGTTGGGGCTTTGGCTCAAGAAAATGAAGATGCTCTTTCTTCTCCAATTCCCTCGCCTGATGATGAAAGAATCAAAGAACAAGTTCAAGAAAGAATTGAAAATGTTCTCCAAGCGGCTGATGAAGAGAAAAAAGGTGCTTTGGTTGGTACCTTAAAATCAATTGCCAATTCAACTCTGACAGTGGAAACAGAATCTGGTGAAGCTCAAGTTAAAACAGATGATGAGGTGATTATTTTAAATCCTGACAAAGACGAAATTGAATTAGGAGACCTCTCAATCGGCAGCAAAATAATTGCCATGGGCTACACTGAAAGTCAAACGACTCTTAACACCAAAAGAATTATTGTTATCGAAGAATTCCAAGCACCAGAAACCGAAGTTGTTTTTGGTGTGGTCACCGATATTTCTCAAGAAGAAAAAGTCCTAACTATTAAACATCCTAAAAATGAAACTGTCTACATGATTGAAGTTAAAAGCCAAACAACAATTACTAAGAAAGTTGATGAAGAAATTGAAGAAATTGATTTCAGTGATATCGAAGAAGATGACCGTTTGGTAGTGGTGGGTATCCCTGGAGAAAATGGCGAAAAGATGGTTACGGCTGATTTGATTCGGGTTGTCACCAATCAAACTCCTTCAGAAATCTCAGCTCCCGAAGAAGAATAAGCTTGACAAATAAACCCCTAAATAATAAAATAGGTTCGAGATGACATCTTTATCTCTTCATCATCATTACCAAAACCGCGAATAATCGTTGGTTGGTTTTGTAATGGAAGAGAAAGAATGATTTAATTAATTAAAGTAAAGAAAAATAAACGAAACCAGCTAACGGCTGGTTTTTTGGTGGCTGTAGCTCAAGGGTAGAGCGACTGTTTGTGGAACAGTAGGTTGCGGGTTCGAATCCCGTCAGTCACCCAAATTGTCAGTCATTATTAAAAGTGTTATGATCAAATAAAGATGGCTAAAAATAAAACTCAAACCTTAAAAGGCTTTCGGGATTTTTTACCGAAAGAAATGGTTATCCGCCAAAAAGTAATTGACACCCTAAGAGAGGTGTTTGAGTCTTATGGCTACGAACCTTTGGAAACATCTTCGTTAGAATACGCAGCCACCCTTCTAGGTAAATATGGCGAAGAAGCCGACAAACTTATCTATACTTTTAAAGACCAAGGCAAGCGCGAGATTGGTCTCATCTATGACTTAACTGTACCTGCTTCAAAAATCCTGGCTCTCTACTCCCAAACAATCGGTTTGCCTTTCAAGCGCTATCAAATCCAAAGAATTTGGCGGGCTGAAAAACCTCAAAAAGGTAGATATCGTGAGGTTCTTCAGTGTGATATTGATTCCTTTGGCCTGAACTCTCCCCTAGCCGATGCCGAAATTATTGCCATTATTTATAAATGTCTAAAAAAACTAAATTTCAAAAAATTTACTATCAAAATCAACAGTCGCCAGGTTCTCTTAAAATTGATGTCAGACTTAAAGATAAAAACAGAGAATAAGCAATTGTCTCTTTTAAGAACCATCGATAAATTAGAAAAAATAGGAACAATCAAAACCAAAAAAGAACTTAAAGGAAAAGGTCTTACCGATCAAGAATCAGAAAAACTTCTTGCTTTGATTAAATCAGCTAAACCGGATAAAAACCTTCAATATCTCTTTGCATATTTAAAACAACTAAAAGTTGATGAGAGGTTTTATCAATTCGATCCCACTCTGGTAAGAGGGCTTGACTATTACACTGGACCTGTTTTTGAAACTATTGTTGAAGAACCAAAAATAGGCTCAATTACTGGTGGTGGCCGCTATGACAAACTTATTTCTAATCTTGGTGGACCTGACATTCCTGCCACCGGCACCACCATTGGTCTGGACCGTATCTGTGATGTCATTAAAGAAAAAAACCTTATGCCTGAACTTGTTTCTACATCTACCAAAGTCCTAGTAACTCTTTTTAATTCTGAATCATTAAAGAATTCAACTGAATTGGCTAACAAATTAAGAGAGGCCAAGATTAAAACCGAACTCTATCTTGATCCGGAAACAAAACTAGACAAACAGCTTAAATACGCAGACCGCAAAGGTATCCCTTATGTGATTATTCTTGGTCCCGAAGAAATCAAGAAAAAAATCTTCACTCTTCGAAATATGAAAGCTAAATCTCAAGAAGAAGTAGATTTGAAACAGCTTCTAGATAAATTAAGCTAAATTTGTTAAAATTCCCTTATGAAATCAACTCATCCTAAGTGGTATCCAGAGGCAAAAGTGACTTGTGTCTGCGGTCACACTTTTACCACCGGCTCAACCAAGCCGGAAATTCGGGTGGAAATTTGTTCAGCTTGTCATCCCTTCTTTACGGGTGAAATGAGATATATTGACACTCAAGGACGAGTCGAAAAATTTCAAGCTAAACAAAAAGCCGCCCAAACTCAAGACTGGAAGAAGAAAAAAAAGACTCAAGAAGAAAAAGAGGAACGCCCCAAAACCCTGAAAGAAATGCTTCAAAAGAAAGGCTAAATTTTGATGAATCAAGATATTGCCATCATTGAAATTCGCGGTGCCGCTGGTGGCAATGAGGCTAAAATTTGGGCTGATGACCTTTTGCGAATGTATCTCCGCTTTGCCGAAAAACAAAACTGGCAGATTAAAACTCTCGGTCAACGAGTTTTAAGAATAAGGGGGAAAAATGTTTACGAACTCTTAAAAAAAGAGGCCGGTGTTCATCGAGTCCAAAGAATCCCAACAACCGAGAGACACGGCCGAATCCATACTTCAACCGCCACGGTTGCTATCTTGCCAGAAATTAGCGAAAACCAGATTAAAATTAATCCTCAAGATTTAGACTGGCAGTTTTATAGAGCTTCAACCCAAGGTGGCCAAAATGTCCAAAAAGTCTCCTCGGCCGTCAGATTAATTCACGAACCCTCAGGGATTGTGGTTACCTGTGAGCAAGAAAGATTTCAAGAACAAAATCGAAAAATTGCCCTGGATTTATTAAGAGCCAGGCTTTGGGAAAAAGAACAAGCCAAAAAACAAAACCAATTAGGTGATTTGAGAAGAGAAGCGATTGGTCGAGGTGAACGTTCAGAAAAGATAAGAACCTACAACTTTCCTCAAAACAGAGTCTCGGATCATCGCTTAAAAAAAAGTTTCCACAATCTCGAAGCCATTCTTAATGGAGATCTGAGAAAAATTATTGGTGGTTTTAAAAAGTAAAGACTTTTATTGATTAGATTCTTCCAGGGTAACCTTTAAATCACTCTCTTCTCCATCCCGCCAAATCTTTAGATTAACTTGATCACCAATCTTTTTTGAATTAATTAATTTAGCCAAGCCTCCTTCTTCTTCTCTTACTGGTTGACCATCAAAACTAGTAATAATGTCTCCAGTCTCAATCCCGGCTTTAGCTGCGGCTGAATCAGCCACCACTTCAACTACATAGGCACCTTGAGGAACTTCATTCATCAAAGCTAAATCCTGATTAATCATCTGATAACGAACTCCTAGAAAAGGACGAGCAAACTGACCAGTTTGGTTAAAATTGTCAATCGCTTCTTTAATAACATTAATCGGAATAGCAAAACCAATGTTTTCACCAGCCCCAACCGCCACATTGATACCAATCACTTGGCCAGCGGAATTCAAAAGTGGCCCTCCAGAATTGCCAGGATTAATGGCGGCATCAGTTTGAATAACGTTATCTAGCTGCTCAACATAGCCTTCGTAAGGCGAACCAGCGGTGATTCCTCTACCCAAACCAGAAACAACTCCAGTGGTCACCGTATGGCGAAACTCACCTAAAGCCGTTCCAATGGCAATCACAAATTGACCGACCTTCAACTGATCCGAATCACCCATTTCTACTGGCTGCAAACCCTTGGCCTCAATCTTTAAAATCGCCAAATCATTAACCGGATCCCGATAAATCTTCTGGACATTATAAGATTGGTCATCATTAGTAATTACCTTGTACTCTGCCTGCAAATCACTAACCACATGTTTATTGGTCACAATCAGACCGTCTTGAGAGATAATAAAGCCACTGCCAATATCTTGTTCAACTTTTTCGGTTTCTCCTTGAGTTGGAGGTAAACTGAAACCAAAGGGTTCCAACTCAAGACCAAAAGGATTGATAAGGCTTTTCTCTATCGCTATCTGGACGGTCACCACCGAAGGACTAACTTTCTCAGCCACATCAATGACGACTGATTCCTCAGTCAAAACCCGCTGGCGGGTAACCAATTGACTGGCCTCTCGAGGAAAGAAACGATCAAGAATTTTGTAACCAAAAAGGCGGTCAGAAATCGCCCCACCTAAAACTGAAGCAACAATAATAATGGCAACGGCTAGGCCGATCAGAATTTTTCTAATCGACCAAAAGTTCAATTGCTTTTTGGAGTTGTTCATCAGTTTCTGTTTCCGGATCATCGACTATCTGATTATTGGGCGTAATTCCTTGTTTGTCAATAGATTTACCTGAAGGTAAAAGCCACCGGGCGGTGGTGATGTGCAAACCTGAACCTCCGGGCAAATCTTCGGCTTCCTGGATGGTACCCTTACCAAAGGTCTTCTCACCCACCACTTGAGCCCGATTAGATTCTTGAAGAGCCCCGGCCACAATCTCTGAAGCCGAAGCGCTCCCCTGATTAACCAAAACCACTAAAGACTGATTTAAAAGTCTACCGGCGCGATCAACTGAATAAGGTTCTTGATGACCACTAGCCGCTTCTTGTAAAACCACCACCCCGGACTTAAGAAATTCTGAAGTAATAAAAACCGAACCGCTTAAATAACCACCTGGATTGTTGCGCAGATCAAGAATAATTCCCTTGACATCAGGTTTTTCTAAAATATCACTAACAGCCTGATTCCACTCTTCATTAGTCCGATCACCAAATCTCATTAATTTCAAATGAGCCACCAAGCAAGATCCTTTAGGTAGGCAATTGCCATCAATAAATTCTATTTCAATACTGGAAACAACAATTGTTTCGCGGACAATCGAAACTTCATAAGGTTCCATTTCTCCTTGATGAATGAGGGTCAATCTGATTTTTGTTCCTTCAGGTCCTCTAATAAGATTGACTGCTTCAGGCAAACTCATATCAATTGTCTCTTTGTCGTCAATCTTAAGAATCAAATCGCCGGCTTTGACTCCAGCCTTTTCCGCTGGCATCCCGGCTAAAGGCGCAATCACCGCTAATTGTTCATCAACATAGCCAAGCTGAATACCGACTCCCTCAAAAGTCCCATTCAAACTTCCTTTAGCTTCTTCATTTTCATCTGGAGAAAGAAAAACCGTGTAAGGATCGCCTAAAGAATTAACCATGCCCCTGACCGCTCCGTAAATCATCTCCTGAGGCTGAAGGGCGCTTTTATCTAAATAAGAAGCAAAGACTCGATCCCAAGCCGTCCAGAATAAAGAGAAATCAAGACTTTTATCAACCGGTCCGGTTCGATCAATACTAATTCGCTTTGGACCACCGAAGTTGATCGTTAATCCTTGACCACCTAATCGATAACCTATTCCCCCCGCCAAAAGAACCAAAGCAATGATAAAAATAATTAATCTAATTTGTTTTAAATTTAGTCTGAATCTCATTTTATTATTTAGGAATTAAAACTCGCTTTTGCTGACCATCAATTAAAATCATCTTACCATTAGTATCTTTTAATTCTTTCCAGATTTCTTCATTAATTTTATCGTTTTCTCCTAAGATCACTATTGGCAAAATATCATCATCTTCTTCAATTTCTTTAATTAAAGATTTCTCAACAAAACCGCCGACAATAAAGCCAGCTAGACCTAAACTGGTGCCCTTGTACCATAAGCCCTTTGGTAATTTTCCTTGAAGAGCCATAATCTGTTGTCGACAGGAGGTGTCAAGAGAGAATAAATCATAATCTTCATCATCAATCACCATTAAATAGCCAGTCGCTTTGCCACCTTTTCCCCAGGCTCCTTTGATCTCTAAAGCCACAAAAGACAAACCCACCGAATCTGGGGAAAGAGCACTGACTCTACTGTCAAAAGGGGCTTTCAGTTTTTCTTCAACCACCTCTTTTTTTATCCTTAAAACTCCGTCCTCAGTCAAAGAATCTAAAATTCCGTCTAAAGGTGCCATAAATTTTTCGCCCTTACCTAATAAGCCCTGTTTTTGGGCAATTAATTCTCCCTGTTTGATCTCTTCTCCCAGTTTTTTTACCAAACACTTCATTGCTTTTTTTGGCGAGACGCTAATTAATTTATGGAGATGATAGCTCTTGGTCTGAAAAGAAGCTTTTCTTTCAGCGATTAACTGTCCCTCTTTAACTTTTTGGTCTTTAGAAACTTTTAAATCAGCTCCAGAAGGAAGAGGTAAAGTGACGGAGGCAGTAACTTTTTCTAGACTAACTTTTGGGGCAGTCATTTCTTTAAGGTTGAGTCGTAAAAGGAATTAAACCTAAATACCTGGCTCTCTTAATTGATTGGGCTAAACGACGCTGGTGTTTGGCACAAACACCAGAACGAATCCGAGGAATAATTTTACCTCGATCATCTATAAAATTCTTTAGAATTTCGATCTCTTTGTAATCAGGCTTTTCATCTGATTCACAAAAAGAACATTTTAAGCCCCTAACGGGACGCTTTAATCTTGGTTTCATAAGATTTTAAGAGTTCTATTAATTATTAAAAATTAGAACGGTATGTCTTCGGCTTTGACCTCTTCTTCTTTTTTCTTTTCATCAGCCTTTTTAGTTTTTGGCTGATCAGTGGCTGACTTGGTTGCCTTTGATGTCGGCTCTTTTTTCTCAGCCTCAGCCGAACCAGCTTCCTCCTCAGAAGGAACTTCCTCTTTCATTTCGACTGGTTCTTCAGGCACCGCCCCTTCTGTTACTCCCTCATCAGGCATCTGCTTGGAATCAAGAATCAACATCTCGTCAATAACAATCTCGGTTGTCTGACGAAGATTACCGTCTTGAGCCGTCCATTGCCTGGTTTTTAGTCGACCCTCAACATAGGCCTTTCTACCTTTAAATAAAAGCTGAGAACAAATCTCAGCTAGTTTGTTCCAGGCAACAATCCGATGGAACTCGGTATCTTCTTTTTGATCACCGGCCTCGGTTACCCAAGCACGATTAGTCGCCAACCCAAAGGTACAAACGGCTGTCCCTTGAGGGGTATAACGCAACTCGGGATCCCGAGTTAAATTACCAATTAACTGAACTTTATTGAGCGATCTAGCTGCCATATTCCTCCTTTAGCCCTCACTCCTTTTTGACTAGTAAATAACGAATAATCTTGTCTTCCAATATTAATTGGTCCCTAACCTTTTTGAGAATACCTGAAGGCAAACCTATTTCCAATAAAAAATAATACCCCAGGGTTTTTTTCTTAATGGGGTATGCCAATTCCATCTGCCCCCACTCACTTTTTTTCTCAACCTTACCTTTTGCGGCTTCAACAATCTTTTGGGCTTTATTGACTTGTTTTTTTCGATCAGCTCCAGATAAACCTGGATCAATCACTAAAACTAACTCGTAATCACGCATAACTTTTTATCCTTAATTCTCCAAGATTTTACCATAAATTCTCTCTTCTCACAACCACTAAACATTAAACTTAAATTCAATTACATCGCCATCCTTAACTAAATAATCCCTACCTTCTAATCTCACCTTGCCTTGACTCTTAGCTCCTAACCAACTTCCAGCCGCCACCAAATCATCAAAACCAATCACTTCAGCTTTGATAAAGCCTTTAGCCATATCAGTATGAACTTTTTCGGCAGCCACAAAAGCGGTCAAACCTTTTTTCAAAGACCAGGCTGTTATCTCCTTATTCCCCTTAACCGTGTAAAAGGTAATCAAATCCAAAAGCTCATAAGTCTTTTTAATCAATTCATCAACCCCCTTACCCGTTTTGGCATTAACCACCAAATCAGGACCATTATCACTACCAAAATCATCAACATTAACCACATAAAGAGTCGGTTTCTTAATCTCTCCCAACTCTAACTCCAAATCAACTATCTCTTTATCTCTCTGAGGATCAATTGAACCATAATAATGGGAAACCGACTCATCTTTAAAAGCCCGAATAATCTGAACAACCGCATCAACCTCTCTAATCTTAGCTAGAAATTGATTACCCAAACCTTCACCTTGATGAGCGTTCTTGACCAAACCAGCAATATCAATGAACTTGACCACCGCTGGAATAATCTTTTCAGGGTTAATAACCGAAGCTAATTTCGCCAACCGCTCATCAGGCACTTCAACCACCCCCACATTCGGTTCAATCGTCGTAAAAGGATAAGAAGCAACATTAGCCACCTGCTTTTTAAGAAGAGTGTTAAAAAGAGTCGATTTACCACTATTGGGAAGACCGACAATCCCAACTTCTAACATAATGAGGATATTCTAACAAATTACTGGTAAAATATCTCTTTAAGGACTTTGCTACTTGTCTTTAATTCTGATCCATTACCTCAATCTTTAGCCAGCCAGTTTTTTTGCCAGACCAGTATAAGTTTGGGGGGATAATTTACGAAGTTTATCTTTAACTTCATCGGCAACATCGATTTCTTCAATAAATTTCTCGTAATCTTCCTTGGTAAATTTTTTACCGCGAGTTAATTCTTTTAGTTTTTCGTAGGGCTGGGTATAGTCCGTGGTTCTGAGAATTGTCTGAATCCCTTCAGCAATTGACTCCCAGTGGTTTTCTAGGTCTTGACCAATCAATTCTTTGTTAAATCCAATCTGTTTTAAAGCCTTAGCGGTTGAATCATATGCCAAAAACGACATCGCCATCGCCAGACCTAAATCTCTTAACAAATACTTATCAGTTAAATCCCTTTGCCACCGATTAAGAGGCAGACGTTTTTCAAAGATATCTAACAGGCCGTTGGCCAGGTTTGTGTAATTTTCGCTCATCTCAAAGCCAATGGGGTTAATTTTCTGAGGCATGGTCGATGAGCCAACGTGGCCCTTTTCATCTCTCAGAGAAAGATAACCCAGGGCAAGATATCTCCAGACGTCTTCATCAAGAGCACCAACGATTAAATTTATTCTTTTGATGGTTTGAATAAAATCTACTTTATAATCGTAAGGTTCAACTTGAGTTGACATCGGATAGAACTCAAGTCCCAGAGAGTTTATAAATTTTTTAGAAAACTTTAGCCAATTTTTATTTGGATAGGCAGCCACTAAAGCATTGTGATTACCGACAGCGCCACTTATCTTGCTGCCAATTTTTAATTTAGCCAACTTGTCTAATTGAACAGCTAGTCTGTTTCTAAAATTGGCCATTTCCTTGCCGGCGGTTGTGGGAACAGCGACTTGACCGTGAGTTCGAGCCAGCATCACCAGGTTTTTATTTTCTTTGGCCAGCTTCTGGAGAACACTGATTAAGTTTTTGAGTGAGGGTAATAAGACCTCTGCTCTAAATTCACTTAAAGAAAGAGAAAAAGCTGTGTTATCAATATCGGTTGAAGTCAGGCCAAAATGTAAAAAATTTCTAAGTACTTGGAGTTTTAATTCTTCTAATTTTTGCCCTAAAAAATATTCAACTGCCTTGGTATCGTGATTAATTTCCAGGTCTTTTTTCCAGACTATTTCGGCATCAGCTTCATCAAACTGTGAAGCGACTTTTCTTAACGATTTCTTTTGACTTAGCGACAAAGGTTTTCCAATTTCCGCTAAAAACGCAATCAGGTATTCAATTTCCACAAAAACCCTGCCTCTGATTACGGCCATTTCTGAAAAGTATTTTGAAATCTCTTCAACTCTTCCCCTGAACCTACCATCGATAGAGGAAATTGCTGTTAGGTAATTAAAAGATTTGGGCTTTTTTATTTCAGCCATTTGACAATCTGATTTTATCAATCAGTCCTTCTAGATTAGATAAGATATTATTAGGAGGTAAGCCAAGTTCTTCAAATTCTTGAGATTCACTTAATCCTGATAAAACAGCGTAAAAATTCTTTCTTAAATCATCCGGTACAGCCAGAAAATCATCTGGATGATCGCCAATAAAGACAATCTTTTCCCTTTTTGCCCCGAGATTAATTAAACTCCTAATGGCGGAATCGTAAGCGTGCTGATCGGGTTTAGGGAAATCAAGGCTGACAATATCTTCAAAAGATTCAGGCGTAAAACCAGCCTGTTTTAACCTATCTTCTATCATCCTCACTCGGTTAGTGACAATCACCACTGGTATTTTGAGTTCATCGGTTAAACTAATAAACTCAACCGCCCTGGCTGTAGGTTGATAATCATATTGGGGTGCGTCTTCTCTATAAGCTTCGAGAACTTCAGGTCCTTTCGCTTCACCAAAGAGTTGATTAAAAACATCCTCAAAAGCCGGGTTTGTTCTCAAAACCTTAGTAATTTCATCCGCACTTGGAATCATTATTTTAAGTCTTTGACAAGTTCTATTAATATGTTCCTTAAAAAAGGAACTGGTAGCGATGATGGTATTATCAACATCAGAAATAATCCCTGATGGTTTTAATCTTTCGGACATTTTGGTCTGATTATAGCATACTTTTTTCACAATTTTGGAAAAAGACTATTAAAAGGATCAGGGAGTAAACTCGACCGGCTTCTTGATAGGCAAAAAGTAGCCCTTGGTATTCTCTATTTCAAAATTATCACCATAAACTTCAACATCATCTTCTGAATAATGACGTTTAATAAACATCTGCCATTGGCCAGAAGAATAATAACTAACTGATTCAGCGTTTTGTTTTTCAGGTGAGTCAAGACACTCAAGATTGTTCTTGGCACATTCGAGCTGATTAATTCTGTCTAAAATATCTTCTGCTTGAGATTCTGAAGAAAGGAAAGGGAAACCAACCGCATTCCAACCCTCTTCAAATTCCAAAGGAATTGCCTTGGCTAAAGGAAAACCAGTTACTTTAAAATCAATTAAATGAGTGTAGTTTCGGAGGAGATAAGGAATACCTGGCTCTAGAAGAAAATCCTGGCCAAAAGACTTATCGCCTCGCTGAACAAATTCCTGCCACCTATCCCCATCCCAGTAAGCCACCGTGGTTAAATCAATTCCCTGATCCTTAGCCTGACTAATCAGCTCTGAAGCTGTCCCGAAATCTTGAGGAATAACAGGAAAAGAAACTAGGTTCCAGCCTTCCAACAAAGTATAAACAATATTTTCGGTTAACTTCTCAAGAGTGACTTCAACCCCCTCCACTTGTAAATCTTCCTCTCCTTCATCTTTCTTACCATTACCATTTTTATCATTAAACAAAGAAATATTAAGTACCCCTTGATTTGACTGATCAGTTGCCTCACTTTTAACGCCAAGAGTATCCTTCCCATTTTTCCCTCCCTGATTAATATTAGTCTTTTGTCCCCCCTTAGAACCTGGAATCGCATCTTTAATATTCTCAATGGTTTTATTTAATTGTGATTCAAATCCAGAAACCTTCGTCAAACCAATTTCAACCCTCGCATCACCAGAAAGAGCTAGTTCTAGAGAAGAGCCTGAAGCGCTAATAGAGCCGGCGACAACTCCTGTCACCTCCCAATCTGAAGGTAAATCACCGACACTTATTCTCAAAGTTCCCAAATCAACCAATTCGGATAACCTTCCCCCTACCTCACTTATGATATTTTCAATTACTCTTGAGGAAACAAAAAACTCATTCTTTGTCGAGTTGCTACTAATTTTGTAGATTTCTGTCTTGTCGCCAAGAGTTGGTCCCGAAGTTTTTTGAATGGGAGAATACCTTCTAAGGGCTGGTGTGTAACCAGAATCGACAGTTTTTTCTGATAAGGTCAAACTAGGCTTTGTCTCTTTTGCTTTAACGGGTTTTAATTTGACATTTTCTTGAGTTTTACTATCAAAAGATTTTATTGCCTCTTTATATCCATTAATCATTTCTTTATATTTAGTTGGATTTTCATCTCTTAATTTAATTATTTTTTCTCCAATATCTGCTGCTAAAGATCTGGAAACTACTGGTATCTTTCTTCCTTCTTCGTCCTTAATATAGACAATAACCTCTTTTCCAGCCGAAACTTCTCCACCTAAACCTTCTTTAATTGTCTCAGCTACTTCCTCAGGCACAACACCACTACTAACCATTGCCTCTAGCTCTGAAGCTACCCAGATATCATCTTGACTCAATCCTTTTGGGTCGCTCAATAGACTTTTTCTCGTTTCATCAGCCACTCTAATCATTTCTTTTTCCTCTGGCGTATAACTAATACCTGCCTCTCCCCAGGTTTTTTCTTGAGTCAAAAAAGCTTCTCGAGCCTTAACTTCAGCTTTAGCTTGACAATCTGAACCTCCAGCCGCCAAACAGCGATTGACTTCTGTTTCATAAGCGTAATGTCCCATTTCCTCGGGTGTTACTCCTAGATTTGTCTCGCCCCCAGTTCCGGTCGCTCGTCGCGCCTGTTCTTCAGCAATCTGCCTTCTCGCTTCACTTCTATCTCCTCGACAGCTGTCTCGATCATCGGCACTACTGCAACTCTTTTCCGCTCTTTTCTTACGTAAACATTCCTGATCTCCAGAATCACATTTTGCCTCAATTAGAGAAACGGAAACTAAAACCAAAATTCCCATTAAAATGGAAATCGAAATCAGTTTTTTAATCATTTATCTCTAAAATAATGTTGGCCATGGGTTGACAATAATCTATAAAAAGCGCTTGTTGAATTGAGCCTAATGCCCCTCCCTCAGCCTCAAAAGTCAGCATTTTTTCCTGACTAAAATTAAAGGCTTGGCCTAAGTCTTTGGTACGCAGATTACCTAAATTCAAACACCAATTCCCCTCTGAATTGGTGTAACCAGAAATCAAAGATGAGTCTTGATGAGATAAATAAACTAAAACCGGAGTTTGAGGGGTTTCTTCATTCCAATCCAGAAGACTACCATAGGCTGGATAATTACTTGGTAATTCAGCTAAAGTTTCAGTGGTTTTAATACTAGGCAATATTTCACCATTTTGGTCAAGCTTGTAAGAACGAGAATTGTAATTAATTCGGTAATAATATTCTGTCTTAGGTCTTAAACCACTTAAAGTCACATAGTGAACCGTGGCTGGAGAATTAAAATCATCAGACTCTGGCTTGAGAATCTGAGGAATAATCATCCCTAAGCCAAACTTCAAAGTTCTAAGGAATTTATTATCTTGATCAGTAAAAAAAATTTGCCCCCTAACCGGTTTTTCTGTTACCCAGGAAATCGTCAAAGAATTTTCAGTGACATTGGAAACTCTAACTCGGCCTGGAGGCGAAGCTGGTTTCAAAAAAATAAAAACAATCAAACCAATCAGAAAAATAAATAAAAGAAGTAGTCCAAAAAAAGACAATTTAAACCAACGTTTCCCCAGGATTTTCTGAAAGAACAGTTGTCGATTCATTCTCTAATTAGCGTATTAAATTTTCCTTTCTCTGTCAAACAAATAGTTCCTGACTCTTAATGAAGAATATAATAACCGCTGGTTCTGGTACTCTGAATAATGTTCTTCAAATCAATCAATAAGGATTTCACCTGATCAACAATTCCTAGAGTCCTGACTAATCTTTTTTCCTGAACCTCAAAATAAGAATCAGAGTAAATCCTTAAACCCGACCCTGGTGGCGGTGGGGTGGTTCTAAAAGTACCTCGTAATTCATAAACTTCACCTGACTGCCAGTCACCACAATCATAATGGCAGGCATTACTAACTCGTTGACAAAATGATTCTTTGTCTGCTCCCAATAAACGAAGAACACCTGAAGATTGAGAAACCACGGTTGTCCCTGAATCACTGACCACCAAATCTCTTTCATGCTTACAACCACAGCAGGGATCATCAGGCGGACACTCTTTTCTTTCACAAACCAAATCTTCTTCGGTCACTCTTCCCTGAATTATTATAAATTTATCTTGATATTGAGCCTTATCTCCTAAAATCTCACTAGGAGAAACATACTCGGCTACCAATTCTTCTTCTTCAATGACTGGCCGAATCCAACTCTGACCTAACCAAGTAGCACTTAAAACCACCAAAATCGCTGGAATAATTAAAATAAACAAAACACTAAGAGAGATTAAGAATTTTTTATTTTTTAAAAGATTCTTCATTTATTTCAAGATTAATTTTATTCTACCAGAATCATAAAAGGCTTCATAGCCAGTCAAGGATTTGACCTGAACTCGATAAAGATTTTTACCTTGCCAAAAATTTAAAGAACCAGATTCCACTAAAGCAAAACTCTCACTACCAGTCGAAACTTCGCCTCCCTGAACTCCAATATTATGGGTCACATCATAAAGTCTGGCAAAAGCAGTACCATTACCGTGCTGAACCCGGATAAAAGCCTCAAAGTAAGCCTTGTCAAGATTAGGATAATTAGTAACATCCAAATAAATCTCTGCGTTACCGACATCAGCCCAATCCCGACTGGTGGTTGAGCCACCACCGCCTAAAGGAATATAAATCACGGTTGGTTGAGAAGTCGAACCGGTTGAAACAGGAGTCACTGGTGTTGGGGTGGTTCTTTCTTTTCCAGAAAGAGTCGCTCCTAATTCGGCTACTCTTTGGCCAATTAGTTGTTGACAAATTGGACCACAAGTATCAACCGCGGCGGTGACCGAATCATCTAAAGACGAACCTGTCTCAGCCGAAGTTAAAGGCGAAAGGTTTTTTTCTTTTGATTGAGGTTTTTGGGAGCGAAGCCAGAGCACATCCAAAGCCATTAAATTAATCACGACTAAGCCTAAGAAAACGAGCAAGATAACGGGCAGGGTTCTTTCTTTCATGAAACTGGTTTTAATTTTACTCCTTGACTGGTATCTTCAAGTTGCCAGCCTAGTTTTTTAATTTCTTGTCTTACCTTATCTGCTTCTTGCCACTTTTCTTTTTTTCTTAACGTTTCTCTTTTCTTAACCAAAGCCTCCACTTTTTTAGGCGGTTTGGCCAATCGATAATCAGCTAAGCCCAAACCTAAAACTTGATCAAATTTCAAAAGAGTCGCTTTCTTTTCCGAATCCGGATAATTTGATTTTAGCAAATCCCAAACAACCGCTAAAGCCCTGGGCATTTCCAAATCACGATTAATCGCTTCTAAAAACTTCTTTTCAAATTGAGAAATTGTTTTTTTGCCAGCTGGCCAGGCCACTATTTGCTGGCGTAATTTATTAAGGGCTTTTTCCGCTCCAGTCAAGGACTTCCAGGTAAAATTAAAATTCTTACGATAATGAACGGTCAAACACAAGTAACGAAAAGCTAAAGGATCATAACCCTGATCAATTAAATCCTGAATTAAATAGACATTGCCTTTAGATTTACTCATCTTCACCCCATCAACTAAGTTATGACGAATATGGAGCCAAGAGCGAACAAACTTCTTGCCTGTCGCCGCTTCTGATTGAGCAATCTCATTCTCATGGTGAGGAAAAATATTATCCTCACCCCCCGTATGAATATCTAAAGTTGGCCCCAAATATTTCATGGACATAGCTGAACACTCCAAATGCCAACCAGGATAGCCTCTTCCCCAAGGCGAATCCCAATGCATTAAATGCTTGGGGTCTTTAATCCATAAAGCAAAATCAAAAGGATTCTTTTTTCCAGGTACGGCCTCTAACCTAGCGCCTGACTGAAGTTCGTCTAGTTTCTTTCCAGAAAGCTGACCGTAATGCTTAAACTTGGCAATATTATAAACAAAATATTTATCACCGGCCCAATAGGCATAGCCTTTTTTCTCTAAAATCTTAACCAACTCAATCATCTCCTCAATATGGTCAGTGGCTTTGGGGGTCACTTGAGGCTGAAGAAGATTAAGTCTTTCCGTATCTTTAAAAAAAGCCTGAGTGTAAAAAGCCGCAATCTCTTCAGGCGTCTTCTTTTCTTTTTTAGCCGCCACTTCCATCTTATCAAGACCAGTATCCGCGGCCAAATCATCTTCAGTTAAATGACCAACATCAGTAATATTCATCACCTGTTTGACCTGATAACCATTGTATTCTAAAGTTCGTCGTAAAAAATCAGAAATAAGATAGCGCCACATATTGCCAATATGGGCATACCAATAAACGGTTGGTCCACAGTCATACTGACGGACAAAATCCGACTTCAAGGGTTTAAATTCTTCAATCTTTTTAGTTAGAGTATTGTAAAGCTTAACTTTCATTCGAATATTTAAATACCGCCTTTAACTTCACCGGTCCCTTGACTTTTCCTGACCCTTAAAGGTAAAAAGGCTGAGCCCCGAGCCGTCCGGCTAGGAGTTTCAGGCAAGGGTTTTTCCTTTTCCGCTGACTCCATTAATCCTTTTTGTTTTTCTTGTTTTTCAATTTCCTCTCGGGAAATAACAGCCTCCCTAGGCCTACTAGCCAACTCTCTTTTTCTTTGACGCCAAAAGGCTAATTCTTTTTCTTGCTTTTCCTCAACCTCACTTCTCTTTTTCCCAATCGCCTCTTGAGAAACTAGAGGTCCTAAATTCTCACCCCAACCTTTTGGCAAAATACCTATCTGTTTAGCCGCAGTTTCCAATATTTTACCAGGCTGTTCTAAACCTTCTCTAAGGATTTCTTCTCCCAAATCTCTAGCTTGTTGAGCCGCCTGTCGAGCAAGATCTCTAGCAACTTTGGGCATCTTAAATTAATTTTAACACAAAACTAATTTTTCCTAAACGCCCCTTGACAAAGGTGAAAACTATTATTAACCTGAAGATAGTTAAAAATTTTCACAAAGGAGGCAAAATGGCAGAAGATACTGGAACAAGAAAAGATTTCAGTTCAGGTGTTGGTCTAGATAGCCTAACAATGGATAGACTCCATTCAGAACACCCTTTAATGAAAATCGGAATGGAAAAACCTAAAAAGCCAGAAGAGGGAAAAACTGTACCTCCGAAAATGGGACCACATTGGGGAGATAATTTAAGATAATCTAATATTTTCTTCTTCCCTCAATTGCCCTGCTCAGGGTGACTTCATCGGCATACTCTAAATCAGCGCCCACTGGTAAGCCATGAGCTAAACGAGTCACTTTAATTTCTAAGGGTTTAATTAACTTAGCAACATACATGGCCGTGGCTTCACCTTCCATATTAGGGTTAGTCGCCAGAATCACCTCTTTTACCTCTCCATTTTTCAAACGAGGTAATAACTCTCGAATATGGAGCTCATCCGGACCAATATTATTTAGAGGCGAAATGGCCCCATGAAGAACATGATAAACCCCTTTGTATTCACCGGTCTTTTCCAAAGCCAAAACATCCAAAGGTTGTTCAACCACACAAATAAGGGACTTGTCCCGATTTTGACTAGAACAAATTGGACAAGGATCAACTTCGGCAATATTCAAACAAATTGAACAAAGAACCGTGTTTTTCTTCAAGGTCTCTAAAGATTCAGCAAAATCATCTAACTGTTTTTGAGGGACATGAAATAGATAAAAAGTTAAACGCTGAGCTGTCTTTGGCCCAATCCCTGGTAATTTTTCAAAAGACTCAATTAATTTTCGCACTGGCCTGGGAAGATTCATCAGAGAAATTATAACAGAATAAACTAAGAAACCAAATAATCCTATAAGATTGATTATTGAACAAAAACAGTTTATAATGCCTTTCAAATTGGCCTGATACACAGTCATAAGGAAACGAAGGGAGAAGATGATGGCAAAAATCTACGTCCAAATTCAGGGGCCTAAACCCCTGAATAGTATCAGCCAGGCAGTGCATGAGATCATCAAAAGAAGCCAAGGAGAGGCTTCGGTTGAAACTCAAGCATTTGAGCCAACTCTGAAGATCGGAAATACAAACGAAAGAGTTGTCCGTGTTACCGTCTTCAGAGATAAAGCTCTACCAGAGGGTTCGATCATGGAAGCCATAGAGAGTGTCAGGAAACAAAGGTTTCCCCGAACCACAATCTTCATCAGCTTCAGAAATAGCTGGTGAGAAAGAGCTAGGCGGTAGCGAAGATCGTGATTCCCTCTCTCGGGAAACCCACGAACCACCACAATCGTTACCGCCTACTCAAACTTCTTCCTCCATAAAAAATTCGCCAAAAGAAGGCGAATAAAATTCAAAAAAACAAATAATAATTTTTTCTTACTTCCCTAACAAACTGCCTAGTCCTCCACCCATTTGCTGTAATTTTTGGGCCGCAACTTCTTGAGATTTCTTAATCGCTTTGTTTAAAATCTCAATCAAATCATCCTTTTTTTCTCCCTCAATCTCAATAGTTTGGATTTTTTGATCACCGGTAATGACCACTTTAATACCCTTATCTTCAACTGCGACTTCTTCAGCTGCCAATTCCCGTTGAATAGCCAGCGCTTGATCGCGCATCTTTTTCAAGTCTCTCATTTGTTGAAATGAATCCGTAATTCCCATTGAGAAAAGGATAACCAATCAAGAAGACTTTGTCAATTAGGCCGGGTGCCAAAAATTTCTTCGGCTACCTGAAAAACATCTGATTCTGATTCTTCTTCCTTAACTGGAATTGGTGTTTCTTCTTTCTGACCTAAAATGCAACGCAGTTTAAGGGGTTTGTTAGCCACCTCACTAACCACCTCTTCGACTACTGACCGACATTTATCGGTTTCTAATCTTTCTTTATGAAATTTATAAAAGACTTCGAGAACCAAAATACTGCCCTGAAGACTGGCTGGCCGACTCGCCTTTAGAAGAGCCTCAACCGAATGATTAAGCGGCCTGACGCCATCAAGGACTTCTTGCCAATGGTTTTCAATCTCCTTAAACAATTCACTGTCCTGACGGCTAGACTTTTGATTATTGACTGGGTTTTGCTCAATTTTTTTTGTTTCCCCTGGGATCTCTTTTGGTTCAATATTCAACCACTCAACCACCACTAACTCTAAGGGTAATTGAGGAATGGGATTGGTCTTTAAATCATTGGCGGCTTGAGAAAAAAGACGAATCAAACCAGTCAATTCGCTGATACTAAAACCCTTAACTTCTTCAGGTGGACTAATTTCCGTTAAACCGGCCTGGGTCAACAAACCCAAACGAAGTTTATCTAAAACTTCCTGACAATATTGAGTTAAATCAGCTCCCAAAGAAACAACCCGATCAATCTCCAAAAGAGAATTCTTTAAGTTTTTTTCCACTAAAAACTGTAATAACTTGCCTGGCGCTGTGGCTTCGACTTTACCTAAAAGTTCCTTTGTTTTTGCCAAACTGATTTTCTTTTTTTCCATGGCCAACTGATCAAGGATCTTTTGGGCATCCCGAAAACTACCATCAGTCGACTTGGCGATTTCCTCCAAAACCCCTTTTTCTACTTTAAGTTCTTCTCCTTTGATGACCCTCTTTAAAGACCGAAACACTTCATCCTCAACCGCTTTCTTAAAATTCAGACGGAGACAACGAGAAATAATCGTATCTGGTAATTTCTCTGGGGCGGTCGTACAAAGAATAAAAACCGCATGCTCGGGCGGTTCTTCTAAAGTTTTTAATAAGGCATTAAAAGCCTCCCTAGTCAACATATGAACTTCATCAATAATGTAAACCTTGTAGTGACACTCGCTGGGAGCCAGTTTAATTTTATCTCGCAACTCTCGAACATCATCAATGCCGCGATTCGAAGCAGCATCAATTTCAATTAAGTCAAGCGCCCGACCTTCAGTAATTGACTGACAAATTTGACAACGATTGCAAGGTTCATAATCTTTTTTCTTACCAACACAATTAATCGCTTTGGCCATGACCCTGGCGGCTGAAGTCTTACCAATTCCCCTGGGTCCAGAAAAAAGCAAGGCATGAGGAATTTTTTTGGACTTCAAGACTTTAGTTAGAGTTTCGCGAACATCAGTTAAATCAAGTTCGGAGATTTTTTGAGGACGATATTTGAGATGATAAACCCGGTTGTCTTTCATTAACTTTGATTAGATTCTTTAATCCATGAACTAATAATTCTTCAAGAGAATAACCTTTTTTTTCGGCTTCTTCTAAACAAATAATAAGATCGCCTAAAATCTTTAACTTTCTAGGGGACTCTGGAAAAGCCTGCCCCTCTTTTTTCTCCTGCTGGGAAAAAGTCAAAACCGTGGTCACTTGATCAATCCCTCGATAGTGTTTATTCAATTGCCGCATTGCTTGACTCTTAACAAAGATCAAACTGACTTCAACGTTATCAATCTTTTCTTTTTCTAAGAATGATTTAATTATCTTTTGGTCTCTATTGTTCTGTACAGGAGAGCGATTGGTTGGCTTTATTAAAACGGAAATCATTCAAAGCTGTCAACTATTAATAAATATATCAGAGGGTATCATTGACTTAAAACCTTTTTAACAGCCTCGCTTACGGTCTGGCCATCAGCTTGACCTTTAACTTTGGCCATCACCGCTCCCATTACCTTACCAAAATCGCCTAGCCCACTGGCACCAATCTCCTTAATCACCGATTGGACCATTGTTTCCAGCTCTTCGGCAGATAATTGTTGAGGAAGATATTTATTCAATGTGGCCAATTCTTCTTTTTCTTTAGCCACTAAGTCACTTCGCTTCCCTTTTTGATAAGCTTCAATTGATTCTTTTCTTTGTTTAATTTCTTTTTGAATCAAGCCAATAATTTCTTCTTCACTTAATTGGCTCTGTTTAGCGATCTCCTGATTGTGAATCTCGGCCAACAGCAAACGTAAGGTCGAAACAACGTTCTCCTTTTTCTCTTTCAAGGCCTGATTTAAATCTGACTGAATTTTATCTTTCATTAATACCTCTTTACTCGTCTTCTTCTTAATTCTGCTTTTTGCTTTTTTTTCTTAACTGATGGTTTTTCGTAATATTCTAATTCCTTAATTTCGGTTAACAATTGTTCTGCTTGAACTTTTTTCCGAAACTTAGCGATAAGCTTATCATCAGATTCTCCTGGTTTTTTACGTACCACGGTTGCCATTTCATATAGCACCTCCCTCCCCAAGTCTCCTTCTAACTAACTCGACAAACTCCGGCAAATCTTTCCAACCACCCACCAAATGAAGATGCAAGTGAAAGATTGCTTGTCCTCCTATCTTACCACAATTAAAAAAGACACGATAGCCTTTTAACTTCTTTTGCTTAGCAATCTTGCTGGCAGTTAAAAGGAGTTTCCCTAAAATTTCTTGATGAGAATCTTTGACGGTCTGAAGTCCCTCAATGTGTTCTTTAGGAATAACTAAAATATGAACTGGGGCTAAAGGATTAATGTCATCAAAAGCCATAACTTCTTTGTCTTCATAAATTAAGTCACTTGGAATTTCTTTTTTAGCAATTTTGCAAAAAAGACAATCTTTCATTTCTTTAAAACTTTAATAATTTCTTCTAAACTTAACTTAGTTGGTTTCATCTCATGACTGGTCGCGGCATTCAGCAATAATTTTTTTGATTGATGCAAATACCAATCAGAACTGGGATCAATTTTTCGAAATTGATTATAAGCTTTGGTCAAATCAACTTCAGTATCATAGCGACCATAAATCCTTACTCCCCCTGATTCCACATCCTTCCTAATCACTAAACAATAACCTTCCTTTTCTCCTTCCCATAAAACATTATCATTACCAGTTTCCAAACCAATTCCCTTGCCCCAAGAGGTTAAAAATTCAATCCCCTCCTTTAATTCTTTTTGGGCATCAAGACTTTTTTTAATTTGATGGAAAACCGCATCCATCCCTTTTAAACCAAAAGTCATTGCTTCTTCATCACTTCCAGCCATGCCTCTAATCCCAGCTATCAAACTATGTAAATAAAAATTATAACGATGAGTTCCCGTTTCCGGCCAATTTAAATCTCGAGCATTATCAACTTCGGTCACCACTTTAATTATTTGAATCAAAGACTTTTCATCTAGCTCTTTAAAGGGTTCTCCCTTTCTCTCTTGTTTAAGAAACTCAAAACAACGTTCAGCCGCCGAAGTCATCTCTTCTAACTGATGATGATCAAGTTTGCCCAAACCAGTATCAACATGCAAAACATTAGGGTCTTTATCTGGTAGTTTTTTATCAATCGTTTCACCAGCTTGACAAAAATCAATTTCCGCTTCTTCCCAGTCAGGCAAAAAACGCTTGATCAACCAAACAGCCACCACGGCATCCAAATCAGGATTAATATGAGTGACAATCTTTTTCATTGAAACAATTCTATCACAAAAGTTTAATTATTACCCAAGAGAATTTTTGGGGATTATAAGAAGGAAAATTTCTTTATTTCAATAAGCTTGGGCAAAAAACCAACGATGTTTGGCAGCTTGACCACAGTAAATACACTTCCCTTTTTCTGTCTTAGCATCCAAAGGCAGTAACCGTGAAGTCGCTTTAGTTTCTTCTTTAATTTTAGTCTCACATTTTGGATCTTCACACCAAAAGGCCTTAATAAAACCCTTCTTTCCCGCCATTATCTTTTTAAATTCCTGATAGTTCTTAACCTCATGAATATTTTCCTTTAAAAATTTTTGTCTTTCATCAAGGATTGAATCTTGAATTTCATCAAGAATTTTTCTTGTCTCTGCTACCACCTTATTTAAGTCTACCTCCCACTTTTTTTGTTGATCCCGTCGTCCTAAAGTAACCATTTTCTTTTGAACTTCCTTTGGACCAACCATCATCTGAAGAGGCACGCCTTTTAACTCCCACTCATTAAATCGCCAACCAGGTGTTTGCTCTTCCCGAGAATCAAGAAAGACCCGAATACCCGCTTTTTTCAAATCATGTTCCAGCTTTTTCGCCATCTTTAAAACTGCTTCACTCTTCTTGCCATTAATCGGAACAATGACCACTTGCTCAGGAGCAATCTTGGGAGGTAGAACTAATCCTTGATCATCACCATGAGCCATAATCAAAGCCCCAATCGCCCGGGTCGAAAAACCCCAACAAGTCTGCCAAACATTTTCCAATTTTCCTTTTTTGTTTTGAAACTGAATCTTAAATGGTTTAGAAAAGTTTTGACCCAGATCATGGGAAGTACACCCCTGAAGAACCTTGCCGTCAGGCATTAACATTTCGTAAGCAAAAGTATCAACCGCTCCAGGAAATTTCTCTGCTTCAGATTTTTTTCCCATTAATCCGGGCAGAGCCAACCATTCCTGATAGAGTTTGGCATACATCATCAGTGCCCGGTCAACTTCCTTTTTTGCCTCCTCATGGGTAGCGTGGCAAGTATGGCCTTCCTGCCATAAAAATTCGGTGGTTCTTAAAAAAAGATAAGTCCGTTTTTCCCAACGAACAATGTTGCACCATTGATTAAGACATAAAGGTAAATCCCGCCAGGAATTAATCCACTTGGCAAACATGGAATAGATAATGGTTTCGGAAGTCGGTCGAACCACCAATCTTTCTTCTAATTTCTCACCACCACCAATGGTGACCACTGCCAGTTCTGGCGAAAAACCTTCAACGTGTTCTTTTTCTTTTTTGATAAAGCTTTCGGGAATAAAGAGAGGAAAATAGGCGTTTCTAATCCCGGCTGACTTAATCATTCCATCCAAAGCCGATTTAATGTTTTCCCATAAACCATAGCCATAAGGCCTAATCACCATACAACCTTTAACCGGTGAATAATCAGCCAAGCCAGTCTTTAAAATAACGTCGGTATACCAACGAGAAAAATTTTTTGATTTCTTAGTAATTTCCTTTTTTTCAAATTTATCCATCATTTCCTTAAAATCTCTGAGTCATCTACAAAATTCATTATAGTGAAACCTGTTTATAAGAGCAAGATTAGAAAGGCAAGACTGAACGAAGTTTGCTTCCTAAAGAAGTCGTTTCAATTAAACGCCGGACATCATTAATCGTCACCAAAACCAAGAGAAGCATTAAAAGTGCCATACCAATCAGATTAACCCATTGCTCAATCTTGGGTTTAGGTTTTCTCCTGGCAATCGCTTCGTAAGCAATAAAAATCAATTTACCCCCATCTAAAGCCGGAAAAGGCAAAATATTAAGAATGGCCAAATTAATTGACAAAACACCAATAAACTGAAGAATAGTTAGCCAACCACTTTTAGCGACCGTTGAAGTTAATTGGAGAATCCCAATCGGACCAGCAATTTCTTGAGGCACTTGGCCTTTGGTTAGCAAATTACTAAACATTTGACCAATCCCGCCAGCAATCAAACCGGTCCAAGCAAAAGCTTCTTTAAAACCCTCTTTGGTTCCGTAAAAAGGCATTTGCCAAAGCGGATACTTTTTCATTTCCATATCACTAATCACTACTCCTAAGGCTCCTTCACCTTCAGGTGGATTTTCCCGCGGTGTCATAAAAAGAATTAATTTACCCTCTTCACAACTAAAACCTAAACCACCTAAGACCTTTTCCAAACAAGGATTGTTTTCCTTTCGGTCTACTTTAAGGATAATTTGTTTGCCTTTTTCCTGATTAACCAAGTCAACAAACTGATTAACATTATCAACCGCAATCCCATTAACACCTAAAACAAGATCACCCTCCATTAAACCGGCTTGAGTGGCTGGTGAGTTTTCCATCAGACCAACAACCTCTACTTGATTCGTCTTAGTGGGAATACCGGCCAACGAATAAACAGCGGAAAAACAAACAATGGCCAATAAAAAATTACCTAAAACGCCGGCAATAATGACGGCCGTTCTGGCTCTTTTTGATTTATTCCAAAAACTTCTCTCTTGTTTTTTAAGTCGCTCACTCTCTTCTAAATCTTCACCCAAAAGCCTGACAAAACCACCAAACAATAACCAGTTAATTGAATAAACAGTTTCGCCAATCTTTTTAGCAAACATCCGAGGCGGATAACCAAAACCAAATTCTTCCACCCCAATTCCGGCTCTTTTGGCCACTAAAAAATGGCCCAGCTCATGAACCAGAATTAGAAGTGATAAAACTAATAAAGCGAGAATAATAGTTAAAAGCATTTAGATGCTCAGTAATTGGTCTTCTTTTTGTTTACCTATTTCCGCAATTTTCTGATTAAACTCGTTGGTAATTTCCTGTAATTCCTTTTCTCTTCTAAATTTTTCATCTTCAGAAATTTCTTTGTTTTCAAAGGCACTCCGAATCTCCTGCATTTTATCCTGGCGCACCTGACGGATCATCACCCGGCCTGATTCCAACTTTTGGCCTAAAACCTTAACTAATTCCTTGCGTCTTTCTTCATTTAGAGGGGGAATAACCAAACGAATCGCCTCACCATCAACCACCGGATTAAGACCCAAGTCCCGATCCAAAGACAAAGCCTTCTCAATATTTCTAGTAATCGCTTGATCAAAAGGGGTAATTAATAATTGGTTGGATTCAGGAGAGGCAATCGTGGCTAACTCCACCAAAGGCATTTTTGTTTCATAAGCCTCAACTTGAATTTGTTCGACTAAAGCCGGTGTCGCCCGGCCCACTTTCAAACTTACCAGCTCTTGGCGCAGGAGGTCGAGCACTTTTTCCATTTTTTGACGAACTTCGTCCACCTTACTCTCCTAATTCAAAACGGGCCACTCGATTAACAACAATATTCTCACCGGTCTTACTGATTAATTCCTTGATTAAAGAATCAATTGTCTTCTTTTCGTCTCGAATCCAAGCTTGTTTTAAAAACTCCTTCAGATTTTTAGGTTTCATCGCCGCCGCTTGCATGGCCAATTCATGAGCTAATTTTTTAAACTCATCTGTTCGAGCAACAAAGTCGGTCTCACACAAAAGTTCAACCAGACCAGCAATCTTGCCATCATTATGAAGATAAACCTCGATCAAACCCTGTTTTGTTTCTCGACCCTCTCTTTTAGAAGCTGATTCAATCCCTTTTTTTCTTAACCAGGCTTCGGCCTTTTTCAGGTCACCACTCGATTCTTCAAGAGCTCGACGACAATCCATCACCCCTGCTTTGGTTTTAGCTCGAAGTTTCTTAATCTGGTCGGCCTTGATTCTAGTCATGATGTTTCCTTCTTTTTCTCACTGGCTTTTTTCTGCCAAGCTTCTCGGCCACTTCTCGCTGCCTCGCTAATGATCGAAACAATTAACTTAATCGCACCGACGGCATCATCATTAGCTGGTATTAGATAGTCTACCAAATCAGGATTGGAATTAGAATCAACAATCGCCACTACCGGAATATCTTTCATCTTCGCTTCCCTAATCGCAATTTCCTCTGTTTTGGTATCGACCATAAAAATGGCGGCTGGCAAATCTTCTAAACTAACCAAACCACCCATTTTTTTCTCCAATTTTTCCATTTCCCGATCAAGTAATAATTGTTCCTTTTTAGTATATTTCTTATACTCACCTTTTTCTTTCTGCTCTCTCATCTCTATTAAGTGATCAATCCGTTTCTTGATTTCTTGCCAATTAGTAACTGTCCCTCCCAACCAGCGCCGGTCGACAAAAGGCATGCCGGCCTTCTTAGCTTCTTCTTTAATAATTGCCTGGGCCTGGCGTTTGGTGCCGACAAAAATAATTTGACCACCCTGGGCGGTTAACTCTCTGACAAAATCAGCGGCTTTTTCCAAACCTTCTTTTGTTTTGACCAAATCAAAAACATGAATCCCATCCCGAACCTCAAAAAGATAATCCTCCATCTTAGGATTCCAACGACGCGCCTGATGACCGAAGTGAGCTCCGGCTTCTAATAAATCTTTAAGACTAAGTTTAGTGGCCATAAAATATAATCCTTTAATCCGCCACCCGTCAGCAGTCAACAAGGATTAATGACAGGTGTGTGTAATGGGGAAATTATAACAGATCAGTCCTTAAAACTCAATCACCTCTACCACTCATCGCTAGTAAAATCTCTCTCAAGTTACCATTCTCAAGACTCTCAATCAATCTCTGATTAGTCGCGTAAACTTCTTTACTAGAACGCCCCAGTAAAAGCGAAGCAAAACACTCTTTGGCCGGCTCAGAACCTTCACCTTGAAGATTAATTAGTCCCTCAATACCTACTTGAATTGATTCATCGTCACCAGTTAAACCTTGACAAATTACTTCCAATTCTCTTTCTAAATTCGGGTATTCATCTATCAAATATCTTTTTCTGCCAGCAACCATTTCTTCATAAATAACTTTTTCTGGTTCGCCAACAAAGGCTTTTGTCTCTAATGTCTCTGACATTTTCACCTCCCTTCAAAAAAACTGCCCTGGGCAGTTCATTCTCTTTTTAACAAAATATTTTTTCTTTTTCAAGGCTTAACCAAATTATCAGCTCCAGCTAAAATTTCATCAACCTTGTCTTTCAAATCTCCTAAATACTTCTCATCTTTAATAAAAGGCAGATTAATTCGAACATTTTCTAAAGCACCATAAACAGCGGCGGTGGCCAATTCAATCGCACAAAAAGCATCAGAGCGAAGATTTTGGTTACCATATTCAGAAGCATAGATGGCTCTTTTTAAAACTTCCAAAGATTTTTTCGCCGTCTCCAAAGGCACCTCTGCCGCTTTTTTAACGGCCACTTGACTCCCCTTGGTTTTAACTACCTCCTGATAAGCCTGGGCATCTTTATCAACCAGTTCGGATAAATCTTTCTGGAGATTAACAACCTCCTGATTTAACTGTTTAAATTGCTCGGCAACGTCTTGATATTTATCTTTACCAATCGTTAAAAGACAAACCTTATTCACCAAAGCCGCGGCCAAAGCACCAGCTAGAGCCGAAGCACTGCCACCGCCAGGAGCTGGTTTTTTAGAAGCAACTTCGTCTAAAAATTTCTTCATGCTTTTAATTTGTTTTCTAAAATCTGATCTTCTTTAAAATCAATTAATTGCAATTCAGTAATATCAATCTTTTCCAGAGCCGCCTGAGGGACCATCCCGTAGATTTCAGAACCTAAAACTTTAACTCCTCTTTTTTTCGCTTCTTCCTTAACTTTCCTAAAAACCACCTCCATGTTAGTTTTTTCAAAATCACATAAATTAATCGAAACCTGAACAAAACCTTTATCCTTAATGGCAAAACCCAAAGCCTTGACGGCCGGAAAACCGCCATCCTTTTCCCGAATCAATTTCGCCAGTTCTTTAGCCACTTCAACATCTTGAGTATCAAGATTAATATTATAAGCGATTAAAAACTTCCGCGCCCCAACCACCATCGCCCCGGCTGTCGGGTGCATTTGACTAGGACCAAAATCAGGTTTTCTTTCAGGATTACTTTCAATCTCTTTTTTCAAACCCTCGTAATCACCTTGCCTGACATTAGCCAAATTAACTCTTTCTGGCCTAGTGGCCGCCGCTTCATATAAATAAACTGGAATCTTCAATTCTTCACCGACTCTTTTCCCTAATCTCTTGGCTAATTCAACACACTCTTCCATGGAAACATTGGCCACCGGTATAAAGGGAACGACATCCGTCGCCCCAATTCGCGGATGTTCACCCTGATGTTTTTCCATATCAATCAATTCGGTGGCCTTTTTAATCATCTCCCAAACTGCCACCAAAACCGCTTCTGGCTCACCCACTAAAGTCACTAAAGAACGGTGATGATCCTTATCCCATTCAACGTCTAGAACTCTTACCTTTTCCTTACCCCGAGCGGTATCAGCAATGGCCTGAATAATCCCTTGATTTCTCCCTTCAGAAAAATTGGGAACACATTCAATAATTTTATCCATCAGAAGGATTATATAATAATCTTTTCTTTGAAGCTAATCAGAAGTAATCATTAAAACTGGTGATGTTCTCTACCAGCTCTACTCTTAACCGTAACAACAATGGCGTCTTCCTCTTGAGAAACTTCAGTAATCTCGCACGAAACAGATCCGATTTCACCAGGAAGACCAACATTAACTACTCCACCTACTTGTAAATTATCTAACGCCTCAGGTCCATAAATCCCACTATCTTGGATGTCACCTTCAAACCTAACGGACACTCCTTTGCTTTCAGAACTTTCAACCATTTTCTCCTCTTTTTTTAAAAAAACTAATTTCTATTTCTTCTGGAGCGACACCGGAATTTAATTGTTGGGCTACTGTTTCAGCTGTCTCACAACTAGGAAAGAGCTGATTACCACTAAAACCAAATCTAACAATACCACCTTCTTCAGTATCAATAATATGAGGATGCTGTCCTATCTCGCCATTTACATAAGCTATTTTATATCTTTCTGGATTCTCAACCATTTTATCTTTTAATGATCTTTCTTTTTTTTAAAACCTCCAAAACCTTTTCGTGAATCTCCTGAGGGGTCAACAAATCATCAGCAAAACAATTAATTCTTACCCAGTAAGGATATCTCCTTACCAACCTCAAATAAACCTCTGAACTCTTTTTAAGATGGTCTAAATCCGCTTCGTGAATGTCTCGCCCTTGACCCCCAATATAGCTACGATTTCCTTTATTGTCAATCAATAATTGACCAATCACTACTGGCATGTAAAGAAAAATAACCAAGTCTTCCTTGGGAATACCAAAAACTTCATATTCTAATTTTTCTAAAAAACGAAGGAATTTTACTTGCTCTTTTCGAGGTAATTTCGCTGTCTGATGACCCATGTTTGAACCAGTATAACGATTGGCCACCACCAACTTGCCTTGAGCCAGCCACTTCTCAATTCTTTCCTTGGCCTCAAACCGGTCACCAGCATAAGTCAAAGAAGCTAAATAAGGACTGACCTCAT
>CAZZHA010000001.1:0-82661 GCA_964653685.1 uncultured Gammaproteobacteria bacterium | reverse complement strand
ATTCTTCTTGATGACCGCTCAAGAATTAAAGAAAAAATATCTTGATTTTTTTATTAAAAAAGGGCATAAAAAACTTCCCAATGTTTCTTTAGTTCCAGAAAACGACCCCACCGCTTTGTTTATTAATTCTGGCATGCATCCCTTGATACCTTATCTTTTAGGTGAAATTCATCCTTTAGGCAAGCGTCTGGTTAGTAATCAACGTTGTTTGCGGACTCAAGATATTGAAGAAGTGGGTAATGCAATGCATTTGACCTTTTTCGAAATGCTTGGCAATTGGTCTTTAGGTGATTATTGGAAAAAAGAAGCAATTGAGTGGTCCTGGGAATTCTTAACCAAAGAATTAAATCTTGAACCAAAACGAATTTCGGTTACCTGCTTTGCTGGTGATAAAGATGCTCCGCAAGACGAGGAAGCGGCTGGAATTTGGCGAAAAATAGGTATTCCTAAAGAAAGAATTTATTTTCTTGGTAAAGAAGATAATTGGTGGTCGGTAGGTGATTCAGGTCCTTGTGGTCCGGATACAGAGATGTTTTACGATACTGGTAAGAAAAAATGTGGACCTAGTTGTCGGCCTGGTGATAATTGCGGTAAATATTTTGAGGTTTGGAATGATGTTTTTATGGAATTTAATCGCCTGCCCAATGGCAAACTAGAAAAATTAAAACAAAGAAACATTGATACCGGCATGGGAGTAGAAAGAACGACGGCTATGCTTCAAGGAAAAGATGATGTTTATGAAACGGAATTATTCAAACCAATTATTCAGACAATTGAGGAAACCTCTAAGAAAAAATATCAAGGAGAAAATAAAAAACCAATGCGAATTATTACTGATCATTTGAGAGCAGCAACTTTTGCGATTGGTGACGGAGTAATTCCTTCTAATATTGAAGCAGGTTATATTGTTCGCCGCCTGATTAGACTAGCGATAAACGAAGGGAAAAGATTAGGTATTAAAGATAAATTTACAGTACTAAAAACAGTAGAAACAGTGATAAATAATTATCAGATAGAATATGTATATCTCAAAAATAAAAAAGAAGAGATTGAAGAAGAATACAAGATTGAAGTAGGAAAGCTTATTAAAACAGATACGTCTTATAAAGGAAGTAAAGCTGAGTTAGAAACAAAAAAATCAGCTAAAAGATTGGGAAAAGGAAATGAGTCACCAGAAGGGGTTTTTAAAGCAATAAGTCTGCCAAAATTGAAGGGGTTGATTAAGAATGAAAAAGATTATAGGTCTTTTTTACCCTATGTTTCTACGGCTTCAGGAGTAGCTGGCACTATAGTTTTTACTCAAAAAAACGTATTGGGTAGACCAATTGAAGGAACTATAAATACGTTTAAAAAATATATTCATCCTTTCGATGAAGAAGAATCCAATAAATCTTTTCAAGAACTTCAAAAAAAACATCAAGAGGTTTCAAAAATAAGTGCAGAAAAGAAATTTGCTGGAGGTCTAGCTGATCATTCAGGGACTGTGACCAAGTATCATACCACTACTCATCTTCTTCATCAGGCCCTGAGAGATGTTCTGGGTAAACATGTTCAACAAGTAGGCAGTAATATTACTCCGGAAAGATTGCGTTTTGATTTTAGTCATCTAGAAAAACTAACTGATGAGCAGCTAAAGAAAATTGAAGCCATGGTCAATGCCAAAATTAAAGCTAATTTACCAGTTAAGGCAGAGACAATGTCTTTAGAAGCAGCCAAGAAAAAAGGAGCTTTAGCTTTTTTTGGTGAGAAGTATGGCGATCAAGTTAAGGTTTATTCGATTGGCAATTATTCCCAAGAGGTTTGTGGTGGTCCTCATGTCAAGTCGACGGGAGAGATTGATCGTGTTAAGATAATAAAAGAAAAGACAGTGGGCGCTAGTCGGCGCCGAATATATATTCAACTTGCCCATGGAAGTTAAAACTATTTTAAGTAAGATTCGTCAAAAAGAAGGCCAACCTTCTGAATATTATTTTGCTTTAGAGATCGGCTTAGAATTTGTCAAAAGTGCCGTCTTCTCCATTGTTGATAGTCAAATTAAAGTTCTCTCTTTAGGCAATACTGAGAGATGGCAGGCTGAAGAGGAATTGATTGAGGCGATTGACGCCACTTTATCTTCGGCAGCTGAGAAATTACCAGTAGAAGGAGAAGTTCAAGAACCAGATAAGGTTGTTTTTGGTTTGCCTTTTAGTTGGGTTGATGGAGAAAAGATTGTTGAGGATAAATTAAAACTTCTTAAGAAAGTTTCCGAGAAGCTTGATCTTAAACCAGCCGGTTTTGTGGTGATTATTGAGGCAATTGTTCATCATTTAAAAACCACTGAAGGTATTCCGCCGACAGCCATTTTGGTTCACCTTGGTCTTAAGAAAGTGGATATTGGTTTAGCAAGAGTTGGCAGAATTTCTGGCCCCCAGCTGGTTGATAAAAGCGATAATTTAGCTGATGATTTAATCGAAGGTTTGTCTCGATTTGAAACTCACGAACCGTTACCTGCCCGGATTTTAATCTACGATAGCGAGGAAAATCTAGAAGAAGCAAGACAACAATTAACTACTTATCCCTGGCTGGAGAGAAAGAAGGCAGGGGTTGAATTTCTTCATCTACCTAAGGTTGAGGTTCTCCCTCTTGATTTTGATATTCAGGCAATTGCTTTAGCAGGTGGTAAAGAGGTGGTCAAAGCGGCTGGTTTTATACTTGAAGAGGAACCAATAGAAGAAGAAAAAAAGAAAGAAGTAAAGACCGAAGAGGGGGTTAAAGAGGCAAAGGAAACAGAGACAGTTGAAGAAGAAGCTAAGGAAGGAATTGAAAAACCAGTTTTTATTCCGGCTGAGGATTTAGGTTTTATTAAAGGTGGTGATGTCGCCGTGGAGTCACCAGAATCTTCACTAGAAGAGTCATTAGGGGAACCAGAGGTATTAGAAAAACCAGAAGAGTTAGAGCCAGTTGAAAAGTCGCCTCTTATGGGAGAGCCAGAGATGAGGACAAAACAGCCTGTTTTTGCTAGAGCAAACTTTTTTTCCAAGATAACTTCTTTTCTCGGTGGTTTTTCAGGGTTGAAGAAGTTTAATTTAGCTTTCTTTAGAGAGCTGATGCCTGCTTCTTTTCGGGGCTCGCCAATCCTAATTATTGTTCTTGTTCTTTTCCTTATTCTGGCTGGAAGCGCTTTTGCCGGCTATTGGTATTTACCTCGGGCCAAAATAACTCTCTATTTAGAACCAGAAATTTTAGAAAAAGACTTTACGGTTGAATTAGACCCAACGATTGGTTCTCCAGACAAAGAGAATTTTATTCTGCCTGCCCAGCAAGTTGGCGAGGAAGTTGGAGGGACCCAGAATCGAGTGACGACTGGAACTAAAGATATTGGCGACCCAGCCAAAGGAGAAGTAACTATTTATAATGGGACCTCTAATGAGAAGAAATTTGATGCCAACACGGTCGTTAGTAGTACGGCTGATTTAGAGTTTACTTTAGATGATGATGTTACTGTTGCTTCTCAGAGTAGTGCCGCTGATCCGCCAGGTAAAGCCGTGGTTAAGGTGACGGCTATAGAGATTGGGACTGAGGGTAATTTAGCCTCAGGAACGGAATTCACAATCGCTAATTATGCTAAATCGGATTATGTCGCCAAAAATGAATCAGCCTTTAGTGGCGGTATGAGTCGTCAAATTCAGGCTGTTTCCAAAGAAGACCAGGAAGCTCTCCTAGCTGATTTGGAAGCCAAATTAGAAAAGGAGGCGAGGGAAAAATTAATTTCTCAGCTTTCACCAGAGGATAAATTAGTCGAAGAATCAATTTCTACCAAGGTAGTTAGCAGTGATTACAATCATGATGTAGGTGAGGAAACTGACAGTTTGGAATTAGCCTTAAAAGTTCAAGCCAAAGCCCTTATTTACACTGAAAAAGAACTTCAGGAATTAGTCAAAGATAGTGTTTTAGAATCCGTTGCCGAGGGCTTTGACTATTTGCCTGAAGAAACCGAATTTTCTTTTGATTTAGGTGAAGTCAATGAAGAAGGCAAGGCAATCGTAGAAGCTCACCTTAAGGCCAGGCTAATTCCCCAGCAAGATTTAGAACAAATAAGAGAAAATCTAGCTGGTAAGTATTTGCCAATAGGTGAATCTTATTTAAACAATCTTTCTAGAGTAGCCGGATTTGAAGTCGAAATTACGCCTAGATTGCCTGGCCGACTGGGTACTTTTCCCAGAATCGCCAAACGAATTGAAATAATCACGGAAATTCAATGACCATTCCTTACCGCTACTTAAAATCTGCTCCTCTTGGGGAACGATTAGCCTATCAGAGAAAAATGGCTTTTATCTGGCGGGGCTTGTCCCTTTTGATCTTAACAGCTGGTTTGATTTTAATCAGTAATGCTGCCTTGCCTATTCTTTATTATGAATTAACTAATAGTCGTTTTACCCAAAAACTAATCAGTCCAGTTTCTTCCCGGGGCATTATTTTAGGCGAAGACGTCAACATTAATTACGCTAATCCTAAAACTTGGTTTCCGGTGGCCCCAGTTTTGCCACCTCAACCAAGCAGGATTACCCATTACAGCCTTTCTATTCCAAAGTTGAAGATTGACCAGGCTGCGGTTCAAATTGGCGGAGAAGATTTAATGGTTAGTTTAGTTCAGTATCCGGGAACCACTTTACCAGGTCAATATGGTAACACCGTTATTTTTGGTCATTCGGTTTTGCCCCAGTTTTTTAGCCCTAAAAACTATAAAACAATTTTTTCTACTCTGCCTAAACTTGAAGAGGGAGATGAGATCCTGGTTGATTTTGACGGTATTAAATACCGTTATCTAGTCAGAAAACTGGTTGAAACAGAACCTGGAGATATTGCTGTTTTAGAACAGAATTATGATAGTCAATGGCTTTCTCTAATTACTTGCGTTCCTCCAGGTACTTATTTAAGAAGGCTAGTTGTTCGAGCCCAACTAGTGGCAATATGAGAATTCTAGGAATCGATTTTGGAATAGCAAAAATTGGCCTCGCGATTACTGATAACAGTTTGGCTCAGCCCTTAGGAGTGATTAAGAATCATCGAGAAACATTAAACAAAATTATTCAAATAATTGAACAGGAGGGGATAGAAAGGATTGTCATTGGTGTTAGCGAAGGCGAAATTGGTCAGAAGGCACAAGAGTATGGTCAAAGATTAAAAGAGACTACGAGCTTGGAAGTTTTTTTCCAAGACGAAACCTTGACCACTAAAGAAGCAATTGCTAAAATGATAGAAGCAGGCAAAAGAAAAAAATATCGTCAAGAAAAAGAAGATGCTTTTGCCGCAGCGATTATCTTGCAAGCTTATTTAGACAAACAAAATGTTTAAAAATATTATTGCTCCGGTTCAAGCTTGGCTTTTAAGTCGTGGTCAGTGTGTGGGTTGTGGAACACCATTAGATAAAGGAAAAAGAGTTAAAAGAAAAGATGGTACCGTCAAAGTAATTTGTAAGTGCGGCCGGATTTTTATTTGTGATCCGAAAACCAAAAAATATCGTCGTGCCCTTTTTGAAGAAGTTTAGCCTTGTCTTTTTCTTCCTGGTTGCCGCTATTATTGGCGGCTTTTTTTGGTGGCACTGGGCGATTTCTCCGGTTCAATCGCCTCCAGGTCAAAGCCAGATTTTTGTTGTTTACAAAGGCGAAGGTTTATCTCTGATTGCTCAGCGATTAGAAGATGAAGGTCTTGTTAAAAGCGCTTCGGCTTTTAAGGTTCTTATCCTGGTTAAAAATTTATCAGGCAAGATTCAGGCTGGCGATTTTCGAATTAATCCTTCTTGGACAGTTGAAGAAGTGGTCTATCTTCTGACTCACGGCAGTCTAGATCTTTGGTTAACTTTTCCTGAGGGCTGGCGTCGGGAAGAGTTCGGCCGGCGCTTGGCCAGTAATCTGGAAGATTTTAGTTATCCACAATTTCTTCAACTAACAGATGATCTTGAGGGTTATCTTTTTCCTGATACCTATCTTATTCCTAAAGATGCCAGTTCTTCAGCTGTCTTAAAGATTTTAACTAATAACTTTGAAAAAAAATATTCTTTGGAATTAGAACTTGCTGCTAAAAAAGCGGGTTTAACTCAGGTAGAAATAATTACTTTGGCATCGATTATTGAAAGAGAATCAAAGGGAGGTAAAGACAGTCCGATTATTGCTGGAATCCTGCTTAAACGCTGGCGAGAAGGCTGGCCGCTTCAAGCCGATGCGACGGTTCAATATGCTCTTGCTAATCAAAGAAATTCAATGGGTAAAGACTGGCAAGAAGTTGATTGGTGGCCAACAAAGTTAACTAAGGATGATTTGAAAATTAATTCTCCTTATAACACTTATCAATATAAAGGTTTGCCGCCAGGACCAATTTGCAATCCGGGCTTGGCTTCAATCGAAGCCATAATTTATCCACAAGAAACTGATTATTGGTTTTACCTTTCTAATAGTCAGGGAAAAATTCATTATGCCAAAACAGCCGAGGAACATAGCGAGAATATAGAAAAATATTTGAAGTGATTTTGTCCTTGACAGATTTCTTTTAATGTGTTAATCTTTTTCCAGTTAAGCAATAGTAGGGTAGGCGTACCTAAGCGTACGCTTCTTTGCTGTACCTAAGTTTTATCTGCCCTTTTTATTATAAAAAATCACCAATGCCCACCGCTAAGATAAAGCGCCTAAACTGGGGACATGAATATAAAAATCTGCCACCATTAAATCTCCTAGAAACTCAGAGAGAGTCGTACCAATGGTTCATTAAAGAAGGGGTTAAGGAGGCATTGGAAGAAATTTCTCCCATTGATGATTTTACCGGTAAAAATTGGCAATTGACTTTTGGTGATTATCATTTTGGTAAATCTAGAATAACTCCTTCTGAAGCTCTTAGAAAAGGTTTGACTTATGATATTCCTTTAAGGGTCGAAGCCACCTTAATTAATAAAAAGAATAGCCGGAAGGTAACTCGGGAAGTTTTTTTGGGTGATATTCCTCAGATGACCGAAAGGGCAACTTTTATTATTAACGGGATCGAGAGAGGGGTTATCAACCAGATTATACGCGCTCCAGGCGCGTTTTTCTTTGGTGAAATAGATCGGGTCAGCGGCCGAATGCTTTATAATGCGGAAATTCGTCCCTTACGAGGCTCTTGGCTAGAGTTTAAGATTAATCGCAACGACGTTATTAGTTGTCGTTTGGACCGAAGACGAAAATTTCCTATCACCGTTCTTTTACGGGCTTTTGGTTTAGTTAGTGATGAAGAGATTATTGATACTTTTAAAGATTTAATTAAGGAAGGTAACGATTATATTCTCGCCACCTTAGAAAAAGATTCAACTAAAACCAAAGAAGAAGCTTTAATCGAGATTTATCAAAAGATGCGTCCGGGTGAGCCTGCGGTTTTGGATAATGCCCGAGAGATGTTTGAGAATATGTTTTTTGACAGCCGGCGCTATAACTTAGGTAAGGTTGGTCGTTACAAAATCAATAAACGTTTAGATTTAAAAGTCGCCAATGAAAAAAAGAACTGGATTCTTCGTCAAGAAGACGTTATCGCCTCCATTCGTTACTTGATTAAACTCCAGAACGGTGAAGGAAGAGTCGATGATATTGATCACTTGTCTAATCGCCGGGTTCGCCGAGTAGGTGAGATTGTCACCGATACTGTTTTTCGGGTTGGCCTTCTTCGTTTAGAACGCTCTATTAAAGAAAAGATGAGTTTGATTTCAACTGATGAGAAGGCAAGTCCGGTTCAATTGGTTAATGCCCGACCAGTCATGGCTTTGCTTAATGAGTTTTTCCGTTCCAGTCAACTTTCCACAATTCTAGATCAGGTTAATCCCCTTTCCGAAATTGATAATTTGCGGCGACTTTCAGTTACTGGTCCGGGAGGTATTACTCGAGAAAGAGCCAGTTTCTCGATTCGCGATATCAACGCTTCTCAATATGGCCGGATTTGTCCGGTTCGTTCTCCTGAAGGACCTAATATTGGTTTGGTGACTTATATGGCTCTTTATACTCGGGTGAACGAATATGGTTTTCTTGAAGCTCCTTACCGGAAGGTAGTTAAAAAGAAGATTCGAGGGAAAAACCGAGTGAAAATTACCAGTGAAATTGTTTATCTCCAAGCTGATGATGAACAGGAACATTATATTACTCATTGTGGTGTTCACACTGATAAGGATGGTTATATCATTGATAGTTGGGTACCGGTTCGTTATCAAGGTGAATTCCTTGAAGCACCGATGGAAAAAGTGGAATATATTGATGTTGTTCCTCGGCAAATCGTAGGTACTTCCGCTTCTTTGATTCCTTTTTTATCCCATGATATGGCCAATCGAGCTTTAATGGGAACCAATATGCAGTGTCAGGCAATTCCTTTAGTCAAGCCAGAAATGCCAATAATTAGTACAGGCATGGAGTCGGTTGTTCCCGAACAGATGGGTTGGGTTGTTAGAGCCCGGCATGATGGTAAAGTTATTTATGTTGATAGCGAAAAGATTATCTTAAAAATCAATGGTAAGAAAAATGATCTTCAGGATACGGAACATATTAAAATCAAAGGCAAGGAAGAGATTTATTATCTAACTAAGTTCAAACGAACTAGCCCCAGTAGTACTTGTTACTCTCAGCGCCCCTTAGTTTTGACTGGAAATTTAGTCAGAAAAGGTGATTTATTGGTTGATGGGCCGGCTTGTGATCAAGGTGAACTGGCTTTAGGAACGAACTTAGTGATTACTTACGCTTCTTTTGAAGGTTTAGGCTATGAAGATGCTATTGTTGTTTCTGATCGGGTTGTTAGAGACGATTCTTTGACTTCAATTACGATTGAGGAATATGAAGCCTCGGTGGTAGAAACAAAACTCGGTCCTGAAGAACTCACTCGGGATATTCCCAATGTTGGTGAGTCTGACCTGGCCAATCTGGCTGAGGATGGGATTGTGGTGGTCGGCAGTGAAGTTGGCACCCACGATATTTTAGTGGGTAAAATTGCTCCTAAAGGGGAAACAGAACTGACGGCTGAAGAAAGATTACTAAGGGCGATTTTTGGTGAAAAAGCCAGAGAAGTTCGCGATACTTCCCTGCGGGTGCCTCATGGAGAGAGGGGAACCGTTATCGATGTTCAGATATTGGATCGGATCAAGGGTGATGAACTTGAACCAGGGACTCTCAAGAAAGTAATTGTCAAGGTGGCCCAAATACGTCGATTAACTGTGGGTGATAAAATTGCTGGTCGTCATGGTAATAAAGGGGTTATCTCTAAGATTGTTCCCGAAGCTGACATGCCCTATCTGGCGGACGGTACACCTGTGGATATCATTATTTCTCCCCTTTCGGTTTTGACGAGAATGAATTTAGGTCAATTATTAGAAACTCACTTAGGCTGGGCAGCCAAGAAAGATGGCTATAAAGTTGATTTACCTGTTTTTGAGAAATTTAGTGAAGAGGAAATTGTTCAAGCTTTGAAGAAGGCAGGTTTACCGGCTGACGGTAAAGTCACTCTTTACGACGGACGAACGGGCGAAGCCTTTGAGAAGAAAAGTGTAGTTGGAATTAGTTATATTCTCAAGCTGGCTCACATGGTTGAAGATAAAAGTCATGCTCGTTCAACCGGTCCCTATTCTTTAGTCACCCAACAACCATTAGGGGGTAAGGCCCAAATGGGTGGTCAACGTTTGGGAGAGATGGAAGTTTGGGCGCTTGAAGCCCATCGAGCGGCTTATACTCTTCAGGAGATGTTAACGATTAAGAGTGATGACGTTGTTGGTCGAGCAAAGAGTTTTGAGGCGATTGTTAAAGGAACAGAAATTCCGGAGTCAACTGTCCCTGAATCTTTTAAAGTTCTGGTTAAGGAATTAAATAGTCTTAGCTTAAAAATTGAACCCACTGGCGTGATTGAAGAAAAGGAAAAAGAGGAGACAGAAGAAGAGTTGAAAGAAGAGGAAGAAGCGAAAGGGGAAGCAGAGGAATTAGCTCAAGCGTCAGGCGCGACTATTGTTAAAGAAAAGGAGGGAAAATGATTTTTGGTAGAAAAATTGTTGATTTCTCTGGTTTAAGAATTAAACTGGCTTCGCCCCAGGAGATTAAAGATTGGTCTCATGGTGAAGTGACCAAGCCAGAGACGATTAATTATCGAACTTTAAAACCAGAGAAGGATGGTCTCTTTTGTGAGAGGATTTTTGGTCCAACCAAAGATTGGGAATGTTACTGTGGTAAATATAAACGAATTCGCTATCGTGGTATTATTTGTGATAAATGTGGTGTTGAAGTAACCCAATCTCGAGTCAGGCGAGAGAGAATGGGTCATATTAACTTAGCTTCACCAGTAGCCCATATTTGGTTTTTCAAAGGGATGCCTTCAAAATTATCCCTTCTTCTTGATATTTCCCCACGTGGTTTAGAATCGGTGATTTATTTCTCTCAATATTTAATTTCTGGAGTTGACGAGAAAAAACAGCAAAAAATAATTGACCATTTAAAGAAAGACTTATTGGAAAAGAAAAATACCCTTAAAGAAGAATGCGAACAGAAAATCAGAGAAGCCAAAGAAAAAGTTAATCAAGAAAAGACCAGAATTAGAAAAGAAATTAGGGACAAAGAACGACAGACATTAGCTCTGGGAGAAGTTGAACTTAAAACTAAACAAAAAATCCAAAATCTTCGAGATGAATATCTAGCTGAAGGAGAACGGGCTGAAGAAATTTACCAAGCGATTATTAATCTTGCCAATAGTTTGAAAGAAAAATCCCTTTTAAGTGAAGATGAATATTTAAAGCTGGTTGAGTATAAAGCAGCTGGTTTTTTCAAGGTGAATATGGGAGCTGAGGCAGTCATCGAAGCTATTAAAATGTTTGATCTCGAGAAGCTAGCGGCTGATTTGAGGAAAGTAGTTAAGGAAAGTAAAGGGGCCCGTCATATCAAAGCGATTAAGAGATTGCAAGTAGTTGAAGGATTTAGAAAAGCTGAAATTGATCCTGCCTGGATGATTTTAAAGAATTTGCCCGTTATTCCTCCAGATCTACGACCGATGGTTCAACTTTCTGGTGGCCGGTTTGCAACTAGTGATTTGAATGATCTTTATCGCCGGGTTATCAATCGAAATAATCGTTTGAAGCATTTAATTGAGTTAGGAGCCCCAGAAATCATTCTTCGGAATGAAAAGAGAATGCTTCAAGAATCGGTTGATACGCTAATTGATGCTTCCAAAAGGCCAATCCGTCGTTATCGTCGAGGTAACCAACCGTTACGGTCTCTTTCTGATATGTTGCGAGGTAAACAAGGGCGTTTTAGACAGAATTTATTGGGTAAGCGGGTTGATTACTCGGGTCGTTCGGTCATTGTGGTTGGACCAGAATTAAGGCTTAATCAATGTGGTTTACCGAAAGAAATGGCTCTGGAAATGTTTAAGCCTTTTGTTTTACGAGAGATGATTTTGACCGGGATTGCTCCTAATGTTAAGAATGCCAAAAATGTTCTTGATCAAAAACCGCCTGAGGTTTTTGATATTCTTGGGAGAATCACCAAAGATCATCCTGTTCTCCTCAACCGAGCCCCAACTCTCCATAAATTAGGCATCCAGGCCTTTTACCCTGTTCTAATTGAGGGTGAAGCCATTCAAATTCATCCTTGTGTTTGTGCTGGTTTTAACGCTGATTTTGATGGCGACCAAATGGCGGTTCATATTCCTCTGAGCGCCAAAGCAAAGAAAGAATCTATAGATTTAATGTTCCCCGAACAAAATTTACTTAAACCTTCTGATGGCAGCCCAGTGACAATTCCGAGCAAAGAAATGGCTTTAGGTTGCTTTTTTGTCACCGCGGTTAATACTAAGTTGCCAACCTGCCCAACAATTTTTGCCAGTCAAGTAGAAGTAATTTTGGCTTATCAGGAGAAGAAGGTTGAACTGCGTCGATTGGTTAAGGTTAAAATTGATGGCAAAATTATGGAAACCACTCCTGGAAGAATTATTTTTAACAAAATTCTGCCTAAAGAATTAGCCTTTATCAATGATGAAGTTAAAGGACCGACCGTGAAAGCTTTGATTACCCGAGCCATCCAGGTCTGTCAGAAAAAGACGGTGGTCAATTTAGTCGATGATATTAAGATGATTGGTTTTTGGGGATCAACTCTTTCTGGTCTTTCAGTTGGGGTGATGGATTGCACAATGTTAGATGATAAAAAGAAGGTGATTGATCAGGCAAATCAGAAAGTGGCCGAAATCGAGAATAACTTCAATAAAGGATTAATTACTAATCAGGAAAAACGGCGTTTGACCCAAGAAGTTTGGATGGAAACAACAGAGGAATTGGCTGATAAAACTTGGGAAAAATTTGATTTGGAAAATAGTGTTCGCTTGATTATTGAAGCTAAAGTAGGTAGAGCTTCTAAAGAACAAGTCAAACAACTTTCAGCCATGCAAGGGCTCGTGGTTGACCCCCTGGGTAAAATTGTTGAGTTGCCGGTCAAATCGAATTTCAGAGAAGGTTTGTCGGTTTTTGAATACATTACTTCCGCTCGAGGAGGACGCAAGGGTTTAACTGATACGGCTTTGAAAACCGCTGACGCTGGTTATTTGACGCGGCGATTGATCGATGTCGCCCATGACGTTATTGTTCGTAAAGAAGATTGTGGGACAAAAGATTCAATTGAGATTGACCGTTCCGGTAAGAGAGGCGATAAGTTTTTGGAGAGAGCTTTGGGCCGGGTTTTGGCTAAGAAGGTTAGTGACCCTAAAACAAAGAAAATCATCCTTAAAAAAGGCGAGTTAATTACCGAAAACAATATTGGCCTTTTAGAAAAACATGATATCAATCGCCTTCAAGTTCGTTCACCTTTGACCTGCGAGGCGAAGCATGGTATCTGTGTTCAATGTTATGGTTGGGATTTTTCCACTAAAACTATGGTAGAAATAGGGACACCAGTAGGGGTAATCGGAGCTCAATCAATTGGCGAACCAGGTACTCAGCTGACTTTAAGAACTCATCATTTTGGTGGGATTGCTGTTTCTGACGTGACTCAGGGTTTGCCGAGAGTTGAAGAGCTATTTGAAGCTAGAAAACCCAAAATTTTGGCACCCCTAGCCGAAATTGCTGGGAAGGTTGAAGTTTTGGAAACAGAAGAAGGTTATAGAATAAAAATTAAGACAGTTGGTGTTAAACCTCCTGAAGAAAAAGAATATCTTATCCCAGCAGTTAGTGAAATTAATGTTAATGATAAAGACTTGGTTGATGCGGGGACTCAATTAGCGACTGGATCGCTTGATACAAGAGAAGTGTTAGAAGTTAGAGGTCTAAAAGCTGCTCAGGCCTATTTGATTGAGGAGCTACAGATGGTTTATGAATCACAAGGAATTCAGATTCAAGATAAGCATTTTGAGGTGATTGTGAAGAAAATGAGCGATAAAGTTCGGATAGAAACTTCAGGCGATACTTCTTTATTGCCTGGTCAGTTTGTTAATCGGACTACTTTTGAAGAAGAGAATGAAAAAGTACTGGCTGAGGGTGGTGAGCCGGCCTCAGCTCAAGTGGTAATCCTGGGAATAAGTCGTTCTTCAATTTACACCGAATCCTGGCTTTCGGCTGCCTCTTTTGAAAGAACCACCATTGTTTTGACCGATGCCGCAGTTGAAGGGAAAGAAGATAAGTTGCTCGGGCTTAAAGAAAATGTAATCATTGGTCGTTTAATTCCGGTGACTCCGGAGCGAGCCAAGATTGAAGAGTGAAAAAACTCCTTTATTTGAACCTAAATTCGTGATAAAATAAAAATATGCCAAGAATCAGTCAATTAATTCGTAAAGGCAGAAAGAAAACAAGAAAAAAGGTCAAAGCGGCTGCCTTGCGAAAAACTTTTAATACCAAAGACAGGCGAATGACAGAAGTGACCAATCCCTTTAAACGAGGAGTAGTTCTTTATGTCAAAACAATGCCTCCTAAGAAACCTAACTCGGCTTTAAGAAAAGTGGCTCGAGTTAGGCTCTCTAATAAAAAAGAAGTGACCGCCTATATTGCTGGTGAAGGCCATAATTTGGCTGAGCATGCGGTTGTTTTAGTTAGAGGTGGTCGAGTTAAAGATTTACCAGGAGTAAAATATCATGTGGTTAGAGGTAAATTTGATACGGCTGGCGTAGAGGACAGAAAAAAGGCTCGATCCAAATATGGTACCCGTAAGGGCGCCGCCGCTACACCAGCGGCTGGTGGCGGAAAGAGTGAAGAAAGAACTGAGAAAAAAGAAGAAGAGAAAGGAGAAAACAATGAGAGGTAAAAAAGCACCAAAAAGGACGGTCATTCCTGATGAGATCTACAAAAGCCGGTTAGTAACCAAATTGATCAATCGGACGATGCGTCAGGGAAAGAAATCAGTTGCTCAAAAACACGTTTATCAGGCTTTTAAACTTATTGAAGAAAAAACCAAGAGTAATCCTTTGGAAGTTTTTCATCAAGCTTTGGAAAATGTTAAACCTCAAATGGAGGTTCGACCTCGTCGGGTTGGCGGTGCTGCTTACCAAGTACCAATACCGGTTAAAGGTGACCGGCGAGAATCATTGGCTATTCGTTGGCTTATTCAGGCCGCCCAAGCAAGACCTAGTAAGGAATACCATCACTTTTATGAGAAGTTAGCGGTTGAGTTAATCGAGGCGGCTGAAAAAGAAGGCGGCGCGGTCGCTAAGAAAGAAGAAATTAATAAGATTGCTGAAGCTAATAAAGCCTTTGCTCACTTCAGGTGGTAGCTTTTTTTATTCACGACGTTTGCTAAAATTGACTTAATGAAACAAAAAACGGTTACGATTGTTTCTGGTTTACCTCGTTCTGGTACCTCAATGATGATGAAGATGATGAAAGCCGGTGGGATGTCTGTTTTGACAGATAATCTGAGAAAGGCCGATGAGGATAACCCTAAAGGTTATTATGAATTTGAAAAAGTTAAACAGATTAGGCGGGATAAAACTTGGCTTAAACAGGTTCAAGGTAAGACCGTTAAGATGGTGTCTGAATTCTTAAAATATTTACCCAAAGACTACAATTACAAAGTAATTTTTATGCAACGGAAGATGGAAGAGATTCTTGCTTCCCAAAGACAAATGCTTAAAAGAAGAGGCAAACCAGTGAATAAAGCCAGTGATAAAAAGATGGCTACCTTATTCAAAAAGCATTTAAAAGAGGTTAAATTATGGTTGGGCAAGCAACCCAATATTGAAGTCATCTATATTAACTATAATCAAGTTTTGAAAAAGCCAGCGAGTCAAGTAAAAAAGATTAACCAATTTTTAGATGAAACTCTTGATACTCAAGCTATGGTAAAGGTGATTGATCCTAAGCTTTACCGACAAAGAGGTTTTTGAATAGAAGTCAGGATTCTATTATTTTTATTTTATTACCTGCCCAAAAGCAATTTTTTAGTTTATGTCGATTAGAAAACCCACAGCAAAGGCAATCTGTCGGGATTGTTGGGACGAAATAGAAGGTTCATTTTCCCTTAGAAGGAGTGAGATGGTTGCTTGGATGAAGGATAGACTGGTTATCAGAGCTGAAGGTGATTTAACCGAGCTTTGCATTGAACACCACCAAACTAATAGGGTCGTAGGTAATTGTAGATTACCTCAACATGGCACTTTTGTTGTTTTTGATGGTTCAGGCATGTTTGGAATGATGGAAGTAAGAGATTTTGCAAGCGACCATCATTTCGAAACAGAAGATGATGAGATTCAACAAGAGTTGTTTGAGAAAACAAGGAGTTCAGGGAAGGAACGAGGTTATTAGGACATTACGTTTGAGTAATCAATAGGATTTTGTTAGAATAAACTCGAAGCAAACCTACTTCTTGACAGAGGCGGTTTTTTATTTGCCTAAAAATTGATAAAATAAAGACAGAAAGATGGCCGAAAAAAACGAAACAGTTACCATAAGAAAAGTCCCGATTGAAAAAGTTCGGAACATTGGTATTATTGCCCATATTGATGCTGGTAAAACGACCACAACTGAGCGGGTCCTTTATTATACTGGCAAGAGCTATAAAATCGGCGATATCGATGAAGGTACTACCCAGATGGATTGGATGGAGCAAGAAAAGGAACGGGGGATTACGATTGTGTCAGCAGCGACAACCGCTTTTTGGCGTGACTATCGAGTTAATATTATTGATACTCCCGGCCATATTGATTTTACGGCTGAAGTAGAACGCTCTTTAAGAGTTTTAGACGGCGGGATTGTTGTTTTTGATGCTGAGGAAGGGGTTCAATCTCAGTCAGAAAAAGTTTGGCACCAAGCTGACGGTTATCATGTTCCCCGCCTTTGCTTCATTAACAAGATGGATAAATTGGGAGCAAACTTTGAACGGACAGTGGGGATGATTAAAGATCGTTTAGGAGCTAAGCCGATTGTTCTTACAATGCCGATTGGTAGTGAAAAAGATTTTGTTGGTGTAATTGATGTTCTCAATCAAAAAGCCCTGATTTGGGAAGAAAAGGATAAAACCGGAGAGAAATTTGAAACCAAAGAAATTCCCGCCAATCTAGTTGAGCAAGCGAAAAAGTATCGAGAAGAATTGGTTGAATTAGTGGCCGAAACCAATGAAGATCTTACAGAAAAATTTTTACGGAGTGAAGAAATTAGCCTTGAAGAATTAAAAACAGGCATTCGTCAGGCAACCATCGCTAATCAACTTGTCCCGGTTTATACCGGAGCCTCCTTGCGTAATAAAGGTGTTCAACCTATTTTAGATGGAGTGGTTGATTTTTTACCCAATCCGCTTGATGTTCCGGCCATTAAAGGGACTAACCCTGAAACGGGTGAGGAAGAAAAAAGAACTTGTGATCCTAAGGGCCCTTTTGCGGCTCTAGCCTTTAAAATTCAATCTGACCCCCATGTGGGTAGACTAACTTATATTCGGATTTATTCGGGAACATTAAAAGCCGGTAAAGAAGTTTACAATAGTACCAAAAAACGGTCTGAAAGAGTGGGGCGTTTACTGCTGATGCATGCCAACAATCGAGAGCAAATTGAAACGGCTGAAGCCGGAGAAATTATTGCCATTGTTGGTTTGAAAGAAGCGGCGACGGGTGATACTCTTTGTGATAAAGCCAAGCCGATTGTTTTAGAATCGATTACTTTTCCTGAGCCGGTCATTTCTCTTGCGATTGAACCTAAAACCCGGGCTGACCAAGGAAAACTTGGTTATGCTCTTAATCGTCTTTCTGAAGAAGATCCGACTTTTCAAATTAAGTCTGATCGGGAGACTGGCCAGACAATTATTTCTGGTATGGGTGAGTTGCATCTGGAAATTATTGTTGACCGAATGAAGCGGGAGTTTGGGGTCGAAGCCAGGACTGGACAGCCCCAAGTCGCCTACAAGGAAACAATTACCCAGATGGCTAGAGGCGAAGGTAAATATATTCGTCAATCAGGTGGCCGAGGTCAATATGGTCATTGTTTTCTTAGACTGGAGCCTTTAGGTCGAGGTGAGGGCTTTAAGTTCACCAATGAAATTCGAGGAACAGCCATTCCTTCTGTTTACATTCCGGCGATTGAAAAGGGTGTTAAGGAGGCGATGGATAAAGGAATTTTAGTAGGTTATCCGGTGACTGATGTGTCTGTGGCGGTCTATGACGGCAGTTATCATGAAGTTGATTCTTCAGATATTGCTTTTAAGATTGCTGGTTCAATGGGTTTTCAAGCGGCGGCCAAGCAAGCCAATTTGGTTCTCTTAGAACCGATTATGAAATTAGAAGTGACTACGCCTGATGAGTTTATGGGTGATGTTATTGGCGATTTGTCTAGTAAGCGGGCTCAAATTCAGGAAACAGAGGCACGGGGCAATATTCGGGTAATTACGGTTCTCATTCCTTTGGCCGAAGTTTCAGGTTATGCCACCACTTTGAGGAGTATTACTCAGGGTAGGGCCAATCCCTATATGGAATTTTCTCATTATCAAGAAGTGCCGGCTAATATTACGGAAAAAATTGTTTCCACTAAAGCTGGAGCTACTTCTGGCAGAGAAAAATAAATAGGGCTTGCAAAAGGAAAAACAGTCTTGTAAAATACTCGAGAATTAGCTAAAATAATATTAAGGAAAAAAATGGCTGAAAAAACAAAATTTAAAAGAGAAAAACCTCACGTTAATATTGGGACCATTGGTCACGTTGACCATGGCAAGACGACTTTAACCGCGGCCATTACCAAGGTTTTGGAGAAAGCCAATACGGGGACAAAATATATCCCCTTTGATCAGATTGATAACGCTCCTGAAGAAAAAGAACGAGGTTTGACAATTTCTATTTCCCACATTGAGTATGAGACGGAAAAGCGTCACTATGCTCACATTGACTGTCCCGGACACAAAGACTTTATCAAAAACATGATTACTGGGGCTGCCCAAATGGATGGTGCCATTCTTGTTGTTGCCGCCGATGATGGTCCAATGCCTCAAACTCGAGAGCACATTCTCTTAGCTCGTCAAGTTGATGTGCCATCCATGGTCGTTTTCTTAAATAAAGTTGATTTGGTTAAGGACAAAGAGATGCTTGATCTGGTTGAAATGGAAATCAGGGAACTTTTAACTAAATATAAATTCCCTGGTGACAAAATTGCGATTATCCGAGGTTCCGCCGCTAAGGCCATTGAGGGCGATGCTGAAGCAGAAAAAACCGTTCTTGAGCTGATGAAGGCGGTTGATGAAAATATTCCGACACCTAAACGGCCTTTAGATAAACCTTTCTTGATGCCTCTTGAGGATGTTTTCTCTATTAAAGGTCGAGGGACGGTTGTTACCGGGAGAATCGAACGAGGTAAAATTAAAGTTGGTGATGAAATCGAAATTGTCGGTCTACGCGATACCCAAAAAACCACGGTCACTGGTGTTGAAATGTTCCGCAAGACTCTTGATGAAGGTGAGGCTGGCGATAACGTCGGCATCCTCCTTCGAGGAATTGAAAAGAAAGACGTTGAGCGAGGCCAAGTTTTAGCCAAGCCCGGTACCATCAAGCCTCATCAAGAATTTGAGGCAGAAGTTTATATCTTAACCAAAGAAGAAGGTGGTCGTCACACTCCTTTCTTTAGCGGTTACAAACCTCAATTTTATGTTCGAACTACAGACGTAACCGGTGAAGTCACTCTCGCTAAAGGAGTGGAAATGGTCATGCCTGGTGATAATGCCAAGATGACAGTCAAACTTATTCAGCCGGTTGCCATGGAGGAAGGCTTCCGTTTTGCTATTCGCGAAGGTGGCCACACTGTCGGAGCGGGAGTAATTAGTAAAATTATTGCCTAAGAAAAAATGCCAAAAGGCAGAATAAGGGTACGTTTAAAAGCGTATGATCATCGAGTCATCGATGAAAGTTGCGAAAAAATCTTAGAAACAGCCTTAGCTAGTGGTGCCAAGGTAGTGGGTCCTGTGCCTTTACCAACCCACCGAAAACTGATTACGGTTACCACCAGTCCCCACACTGACAAAGACGCCAGAGAACAATTCCAAATTCTTACTCATAAAAGATTAATTGATATTCTTGAACCAACTAGTAAAACAATTGACTCCTTAATGCACCTCGAAATGCCCGCAGGCGTTGATATTGAAATCAAGATGTAAGTTTAATGTTAGTTCGAGTCTTGCCCGCGGAGCAGACTGGTTACTTGGAGGAAAACCACCTTTTCATCACAGAGATAATTTGCTCACCTTGTTTTGTTTTTAGAACTGTTGGAAATGGATCGCTTAAAAAAATCCCGTTTAATCTTTTACTGCTTTCTTCCAAGAGGATATCGAAGTTTTCTGCAGGCCACATCTTGCCCCCTCCTTCATATCCATGTTCGGCTACGACTACCTCATTTACTCCATCTCTTTTGGCCCAAGCCAGACCTTTGTCCATATTGATAACCACTTTTTCTCGGAGAGCCTTAAAATTATACGCTAACTCAGCCGGGTGAGGCATAATTCCTAAAACATCATAGCCTCTGAAGTTCATATTGTCCCCCTCTCCTTTGTGTAAATCACCCTTGTAATAAACTTTACCTTTGTAGTATTTCTTAACCTTGGGCAGAACCTGTTGACTCCAATCGGAAGCTAATTTAGGATCGTAAAATACATTCTCCGGTTCACCTAACGGCGAAAACAATTCCAAGTGATATTTTTGGGCGATTTTGGCCATATCAACAACAATATTGTCAAAATTTTTGAAATATCCAGGAATTTGTGTCTTTTCCTTGGGTATATAAGCCGTTTCTCCGCCCCATTCGGCCCCGCGGACAAACTCTTCTTTATAATGAACCTGAATCGTCATGGCCAAATAAATATCTTCTTTGTAAAACATTTCGGCAATTTCGCCAATCCTGGCATCCATATCTTCATAAGTAGGGAAGTCCAAAGGGTAGCGCACCTCGCCGTTTTTGTTAATTTCAAAACCTGGGGAGATATTAATAATATTCACTCCCCAACCGCGGTATTTTTCAGGTTCAGGTTTAAGATTGGAATGTTCTTCCGGATAAATCCATGTCGCACCCCAAATGCCTTTGTAGTAGGTAATCTTTTCTTTGGGGGGTTTGGGAATAGAACCACTCCAACGCGGTTTGAGAGAGGTCGATGGCGGTTCGCCGAGATCCTGAGCTCCTCCCGGTCTTTGTCCCCAACCCTGTGGTTGTCCAGACCCCTCTCTTAAGAAACCTTGTTGCCTTTTCTGTAAATAAATAGCAGAGATTGTACCTAGTAAAACCAATAAGCCCAAAGCTATGAGTATTAAATGGAGTTTGGATAGCTTTATTTTCTTCAGGGCGGTTAATTTATCTGTAATTATTTTCATCATTTTCTAACTCTAATATAAGTTAAGCAAATTTAAATATTCTTCGCAACTTCAAATGTTAGATTCGAACATGGAATCAAGAGGTATATTCTTACTGACATTGATATCATTTCTGAATTTACTTTCTCCTACATCTACAAGAGTCATTTTTCAAGAACGTTGGCTGATTTCTTAGACAAGCTTATTAAAATCACTCCCTTTCAGATCAAAGCGACCCAGACAGACAGTGGTTCTGGGTTCCTTTATGACTTTGGTAAACTGATTACCCTAATAATTCCAATATGTGGTGGATGGATAAGATGTTGACATTTTTATCAAAAAAGGTAAAAATGTTTTTAGTGATGAAAAAACTAGTTTTTGTTTTTCTGCTTCTTCTTTGTTTCTCTTTTTTTGCCGTTGTCGTAAGAATTTCTCCGGTAAGGGCAAATGGTGATCCTGTGGTAATGATTGACGAGTTTGTAGCGCAGCCTAGTGCTGGCGGCGAAGAATGGATTGAGCTGCTAAATCCTGATCAGGACACAGCTCTTAGTCTTTCCGGGTGGAGATTGGTAATTTATCAGGGTACAGAACCAAACTACACTTATTTCTATTCACAAGATTTAAGTGGGAGCGTCCCCCGCGGCGGTTTTTTGACTTTCGCGACCGATAATGACACTCGTATCCCTGATGATGGCGCCTGTTTGGTAATTTTCAGAGATGAGAGCAATAGTGTTTATGCCGTAAAGTACGGTAGCGAAACTTGTGATCCTGGTGCTGATCCGAGTGACGCCACTGGCGTTACCATAGAACAAGGCAAATCTGCCTATTACAACTTAGATGAACAAACCTGGAATTCGGCCGCTTCTCCTACTCGCGGATGGTGCAACCCAGGTTCTGGTGAATGTCCAACAATCAGTACTATTACTACACAAATGACCAATGAAGGTGTAGCCACAAACTTAGGCGATCAAGGCGACTTTTCCCGTATCTCCGGATTATATTTCCTGAAAAGTGAAGGTGGAGAAAACATTGGCAAAATAACTTTTTTGGCGGAGATGAATTTCACTGATCGCGATGCTTTGACCTGGATGCAATCATTAGACAGCAAATTAAGCATTTCCCAGGGAGTAATCAGCCTTGACGCTGACCTCATTAAAGATTTAACCGATACCCAAGCTTCTTTAACGATGTATAGTATTACCCTAAACAGCCCAAAAATATTAGTTGATGGACAAACTGATACTGGTGGCATTGTGTCCGGATTAAGTTATAACCGAACGACTCATTTAGTTACTTTTACGGCTGCCCATTTCACTACTTTTACGGTAGCAGAAGATACCGGTTCTACTTCTACAAGTTCTACTTCTGCCCTTGGTTGTGGAGATTGGCCGCCTTTAACTGCGCCAAAATTATTTCAAATTGATACCACTGAAAATTCCGCCACTTTATATTTTATGCCGGTTACCGATTATGTTTCCTATTATTTTATTGCCTATGGTTATAAGGAAGGCGACTGGCGTTTTGGCACCCAATTTAATTCCGCTCAAAAGATTGGAGTAGTCAACTACACTATAAAAGCTCTTGCCCCAAGCACTACCTATTATTTTACAATCAGAGCCGGCAACGGCTGCGCTCCGGGAAGGTGGTCTAATTACATTTCTGCCAAAACTGAAAAATTGGCTGTAGCTAAAAAGACAACCTCGGAAAATGAAGTCTTGGGTCAGACAACAGAACTGATTAAAGAAAAAATAGAACAACAACCAAGTCCCACACCACAAATTACTTCAAATCCAGAACCAATAATTACTCCTTTGTCTGAAACAAAACTAACCTTTTGGCAAAAAATCCTTAGCTTTCTTAGAGAAATATTTAAATAAATAACAAACCACTTACTATCAAACTCCTAAACCTGAAGTGAGACTTCCTGCGGAGACTATTTATAACTATATCAACATATGATAAATTTTTGTCCGGTCATTTATCCAGCTCTAATCACTCTCTTCCCGAGTGATTCTGCGAACAAGTATCTTTGGTTTCATTTATTAGATTTTTCTTGCTTAAATTTGTTCCCAACTAGTCTGAACATCGCCCACGATAGGGAGTAAGTTTGAAGATAGATGTTCTACTTCAGATAAAAATTGTTGAACCACTTTTGATATAATTCAATTGTGATAACTATCCGGAAAGCAACGATCCGCGATTTACCAGCCGTAAAAAAATTGAATAAGCAAATCTTCATGAATAATTCTGAATATGACGAAGATGCTGTTGAGGACTTTGCCTATACCCCTCAGGGAGAGAAATATTTCAAAGAAGCAATTAGAAGTAGAAAGGGGTGTTTTTTGATCGCTGAAGAGGATGGACAGATGATTGGATACGCGAATGGCGAAGAAAAAGAAGTATCATATCGTAAAAGTAGGTATTTTGAAATTGATAATCTAGGAGTAATACCTGAAAAAAAGAAACAAGGAATCGGTAAAAAAATATTAGACACCATAACAGATTGGGCAAAGCGAGAAGGTTTCCAGAAAATATATCTTAATTGCTATGTGGAAAATAGAGAAGCCTTGGATTTTTATCGTAGTAATGGGTACTTAGAGATAGATATTTGTCTAGAAAAGAAAATTAGTGAGTAAGTTCTAACTTTATCCACAGGAGAGAATTAGGAACCTTTTAAAGGAAAAAGAAAGGGGGTGAGGAAAGATGAGAAAATCAAAAAACGAACAAGGAGCGGCTTTGTTAATTTTGATTATTCTTTTGGTGGTAGGAGCCATAGTCGTTTATGGTGGGGCAAAAATAATCAAGAAACCAATAAATTTGCCAGGAATTCAATTACCCACTGGTAGTAGTTCCGAAGAGACAAGTGCTCCAATAGAAGAGGCTGAACAAGACCTTGACGAATCAGATAGCCAGCCGGTTTTGGTCGAGAATTTTGATAAGACAGGCAATTTAACTGATTGGGATGCTAATGCCGAAAGGCAAACTGGTAATTGGGTTTTGCTTTACGAATCACCCGGTCGGCCAGCTAACACAGCTAATCTCGCCTTTAATGCCTCAAGTAAATGTGATTTGGGTAGTGGGGAAGAAGTTTGTGATAAAAGCAAATTAGAGCTTGGTTCTATGGCCAGGGTTCAGGGAAATGAAAAGAATGGAGTCGTTACGGTTATCAAATTGACAAAAATAGCCGGATCGTGATTTAAAATTGGTTTCCCAGCAAAAGGTTTTTGGTTGGACCAATTTACATTTGGAGTTTGTAAATGGCTTTATTGGCCGAACTAATTTCAGAAAGCCCAAGCTAATGGGCTTTTTTTGTTTGGTATAATGAAAACATGAATTGGGTAATTTTTGGCATAGCCGCTGGTTTTTTCTTTGCCATCTACAACGCTTTTCTTAAATTGAGCAGCAATCATCTACATGCTCTTGTTGGGTCAATTTCTCTCTCAGTCGCCTCAGCAATAATTACTTTGGGGTTAATTTTTATTTTCAAAACAACTGGTCAAGAAATAACCATTACCTCAAAAGGAGTAAAACTGGCTTGTTTAGCAGGAATTTTTAGTGCTTTTGGCAGCCTTCTTTATTTTTTGATGTATCAAAAGAAGGCTCCTATTAGCCTTGGATTACCTCTTTTGTCAATTTCTACAATTATTTTTTCGGCGATCATTGGTCTGCTATTTTTTGGCGAAAGACTGACATTAATAAAAATAACAGGGCTTGTTTTAGCAATATTAAGTATTTATATTCTTAGCATTTAAAGCTCAAACCAGTTCTAACTTCGTCCACGATAGGGAGTCAGGGATAGAAAAGCCCGATTTACTGGGTTTTTGTATTTACATAGCTAGTGATATAATTGACTCCCCATGAAAGTAAAATACTCAGGTGTGCAAGCTGCTAAATATATTCAGTTTTCAGAGAAATCATTTAGTTGGAAATTTGTAGAAAAACCAGCAATGGAAAGGCATTTAAAACCAATATTGGAAAGTAAGATGCGAGTTCTTGATGCTGGGTGTGGAACTGGAAGAACAATAAAACTACTTCTTGATTTGGGAGTGAGGGAAAAAAATCTTATCGGAACTGACATAAGTCCTGATATGCTAAATATCGCCCGAAATTCTTTTCCCAATATAAGGTTTATACAGGCAAACTTGTCTAATTTAAAACTACGGAATGAAAGCTTAGACCTTGTCGTAAGTAATATGACTTTTAATTATTTAAGTCAAAAGGATTTTAAGAAAACAATGGAGAGTATTTCTAGATGGTTAGCAAAAGGAGGATATCTATTTTTTATTACTATTCATCCACTTCGGTTTGTTAGTAATCATTCAGAATACTTTAGTAATAAAGCAAAGATAGAGAAAACACCTTGGGGAACAGAAATTAAATATCACCCGAAAAAGTTTTCTGACTATATAAACACGATTATGAGTTTTGGTTTTGAACTGTTAAGTGTTGAAGAACCCACCCCTGTGGGTAAAAAGGCTAAAAAGAATAAAAAAGACTATAAGAAATATTCTTCAATGCCAACAAGATTATTAATAAAAGCTATAAAAGCTTAAAAGAAGCAATCATTTGGTTAAAGACCTGTTGACAGGTATTAAAGTGTTCCCCTCGGAGAATATTAAATCCCAAATTAAATGAATTTCTTTTATAAGTTAGGTAATAGCTCTCAACTAATTGGTTTTCGGTTGAACTAACGAACTTGGTTGCCTTTTGGCCAGCGATTACTGCTTGAGACATTTGCTTATTAGTGTCTTGGGAGAGACTCTCAATTTCCCCTTCAAAATTATCAACGATATCGCTTGATGAAATCTGAAAATCACAAACCTCTAGTGGTTCAAGCCAACGCCGGCTGAAGTTCATTCCCGCAGGTGGCGGAGGGTAGGGTGGTTCATTTTCTTCCTGCTTGTGCCAGTCACGGTGATACTTAATTTCGTATTGATAAGAATCATTGGTATAGGTTAACCATTGGTCATCGAGATTTTCTTTTTCCATCCCAACCTGCTGAGTAACCTCTGGCAAACTATTTTTATTAAGAAGAAAAAAACTTAAGGTACCAACTGCTCCTAAAGCAAGGATAATGAGAATAATTTTTTTAACCAGCATATAATGTAAATAATTATAGCAGAAAAATTAAAAGGTCAATATCGTTTGGTTTGGTAGAATTAAGAAAATGATCTGGAAAATCCTCTTTTTCGTCATTGCTGCTTTAATAGGATATCTACTTGGAAGATGGAGCCATTATTATCTTAATATGAAACTTAATAATCCCACTTGGGCTCCTCATCATTGGATTTATGGGGTGATGTTAATGCTGCTTGGTTTATTTTTTTATCAGCATCTTTTAGGACAATTATCTTTTTCTTTTGGCATTGGCCATTTTATTAGTGACTTAAAGGATTTTTTACAACTGAAATTCATTGGTCCAGATGAAGAGGGCGAGAAGAAATTCTGGGGAATTGATTAAATTAGCTCTAATTTTACTCACAATAAAATCAGCTTGCTTTTTATCCTGAATTTTTCTATAATATTTGCTAATGGAGGTGAGGTTAAACACCTATTGAAAGTAAACTAATTTAGTTAATGGAGTAACCCTAAGAGTGCCTCCGGCACTCTTTTTGGTGGTCAAAATGTTAAACACAATCTTAGGCATAAAAAAAGAAGTCAATCAGAGATTTACTCAAGATGGCACCAGGATACCAGTAACCAGAATTAAGGCTGGACCTTGTTATGTGGTTCAGATTCGAGATGAAAAAAAAGATGGCTATCATGCAGTTCAGGTCGGCTGGGGAGAAAAAAAGATGACTAAGATTAAGAAACCATTAAAAGGACATTTAAGAGGAGCTAAATTAGAAAAGGCTCCTCGTTTTTTGCGGGAAATTAGATTAGAGAAGCCTCTTGGGGATGAAATTAAAGTGGGTGAGCGGCTTAAAGTCGCTGATATTTTTCAGCCAGGCGACCAGATAAAAGTGACTGGTTGGTCAAAGGGTAAGGGTTTTACCGGTGTTGTGAAGCGTTGGGGTTTTAAAGGTGGACCGCGAACCCATGGTCAATCTGATCGAGAAAGAGCACCAGGTTCAATTGGTCAAGGCACCACTCCTGGTAGAGTTCATAAAGGTAAGAAAATGCCCGGGAGGGCCGGTAATGCTCGAATAGCCGTCAAGGGATTGACAATTCAGGCAATTGATAAGGAAAATGAAGAATTATTAATCAAAGGATTGGTGCCAGGCGCCCAAAACGGGCTTTTGATTATTACCAAAACGGGCAAGACCAAGCGTTTTGTGCCTTTAATGGAGGTAGGTAAAAAGGAGATTGAAGAAACCGAGGAGCAGCGAACTGAACGTTTGCGGCGAGAAGAAGAAGCCAAAGAAGCTTTGGTAGCTGCTGGAGAAACTGAAGCCAAACCACAATCAGGTCAGGAGGAAAAATCAGTGGAGGAAAAAGAGAAAAAAACAAAAGAAGAACCAGTTGAGGAGGCAAAAGACAATGGCTAAAGTTGATCTCTATACAATTACTGGTAGAAAAGCAGGTCAAATTAGTCTGCCTAAGGAGATTTTTGAGGCGAAGATTAATAAACTTTTAATGGCTCAGGCTGTTAAAGTTTATCTTTCAAATCAAAGAAAAGCCGGCGCTAAAACCAAAACTCGGGCCGAAGTGGCAGGTTCCGGAAGAAAAATTTGGCGTCAAAAAGGTACAGGTCGGGCCCGTCATAGTGATCGTTATGCTCCGATTTTCGTTGGTGGTGGCCGGGCTCACAGCCCAACGGGCAAGGAAAATTATAAGTTGAAAATGAGCAAGAAAATGAAGCGCCAAGCCTTATTCTCCGCTCTAACAAGTAAATTTAAGGAAGAAGAAATCATTGCGGTTAAGGGACTGGGGAAAGTGGAACCAAAAACTAAAACCATGGCTACGATTCTTACTAAGCTGCCCTTAAAGGAAAAAAAGAAAAAGGAAGTGAAGATTCTTTTGGTTTTGCCAGAGGTTTTAGAGAATGTTATTCGGGCCTCAAGGAATCTGGCTGGGGTTCAATTGGTTCAGGCTAATCAGCTTAACCCTTACCAGGTTCTGAGTCAAAAGCAGGTTGTCTTAATGGAAGAAAGTATTAAAAAATTAAAAGAAACTTTTCTGAAATAATGAAAGCTAAAGATATTTTAAAAAGACCAATTGTTACTGAAAAAGGAACTCAAGAATCAGCCTGGGGGCGTTATGTTTTTGAGGTTGATCAAAGAGCTAGTAAGTTAGAGGTTGCCCAAGCAATTGAGAAGACATTTGGTGTTAAGGTTATCAAGGTGAGAACGGTGAATTTTCGAGGAAAAACTAAGCGGAGTGGCCGTAATCGTCAGCCGGTGAAGCAGCCAGATTGGAAAAAAGCCGTAGTTGAATTAGCTGAAGGCGAAAAAATTGATATTTTTGAAACTGGAGAATAAAAAAATGGCGAGAAAACAGAAAAAATTAAAGAAAATCTTAAAGAAACATTCGGGTAGAAATGCTCTTGGCAGGGTAACAACCCGCCACCAGGGTGGTCGACAAAAAAGGTTTTTAAGAGAAATTGATTTTAGGAGAGATAAACGAGATATCGAAGCTAAAGTCGTTTCGATTGAATACTCGCCTAATCGTGGAGCCGATATCTCTCTTTTGCACTATTCGGATGGGGCAAAAAGGTACATTCTTACCCCAGTTGGTTTAAAAGTTGGTGATTTGGTTATGGCTGGTGAAAAAGCGGAAATTAAACCTGGTAATGCCTTACCCTTAAAGATAATTAGAATGGGAACAGTTATCCATAATATCGAATTAACGCCAGGTAAGGGTGGTCAAATTGTTCGTGGCGCAGGCACTGGGGCAACGATTGCCAGTAAGGAAAAAGGTTATGTTATTGTCAAATTACCATCAGGCGAGCAAAGGTTAATTAAGGAAGATTGTTACGCCACTGTTGGTCAGGTTGGTAAGCCAGAATTGAAAACCAGAAAACTAGGTAAAGCGGGCAGAAAAAGGCATATGGGGATTCGCCCCTCGGTTCGAGGAGTGGCTCAAAATCCCAGTTCTCATCCGCACGGTGGCGGTGAAGGTCGTTCCGGGATTGGTATGCCTAGCCCTAAGTCACCTTGGGGAAAAAAGACCTTAGGGAAAAAGACGCGAAAATCAAAGAAATATAGTGATAAATTAATCATTAAAGGTAGAAAGAGGCGCTATGAGTAGATCTAGTAAAAAAGGACCATATATCGACCAAAAATTGTTAAAAAAGGTTATGGCTCAAAAAGAAACGGGTAAAAAAGAGCCAATTAAAACTTGGGCTCGAGCTAGTCAAATTCCGCCAGAATTTGTGGGCCACACTTTTCAGGTCCATAATGGTCGAAATTTTATTGATGTCTTTGTCACCGAGGCCATGGTTGGTCAACGGTTAGGTGAATTTGCGCCGACTCGGACTTTTCGGGGTCATGGTCGAGTGGTTAAGCGACTTGTTACTAAAACTTAAAGAAAAATGGAAGTTATTGCTCAAACCAAATTTGTTCGCCAAACACCAAGGAAGTTACGTTTAGTAGCGGCTGAGATTCGCGGCCTAAAGGCTCTAGAAGCAGAGATAATCTTGAAAAGTTTCAATAAAAAGGCTGCCAGATTATTGTTAAAAACTTTAAGACAAGGGATTGCCAATGCCGAAAATAATTTTCATCTTGAAAAAGATAATTTGAAAATTAAAAGATTAGAAATTAGTAAAGGCCCTCAAATGAAACGTTATCGTTTTGTTGCTAAAGGCAGAGTTCATCAGATTTTGAAGAAGATGGCTCATATCAAAATTATTCTTGAAGGTGAGGAAGAAAAAAAGGCTAAAAAATCAATCAAGAAAGAGAAAAAACCGGTTTCGGCTAAAATTAAAAAAGGAAAAAAACATGGGACAAAAAATTAATCCATTTGGATTTAGATTAACAAATTCTAAGCAGTGGCGATCACGCTGGTTTGCTCGTGATTCCAAACAATATCGAAAAAATATTTTAGAGGATCATCGAATCCGTCGTTATCTTATGGATAAATTAGCTTTAGCCGGTATCGTTGAAGCTCAGATTGAACGATCAATTAACAAAATGAAAATTACCTTAAAAGTCTCTCGGCCAGGAGTGGTCATTGGTCGAGGCGGTTCTGGCCTAGAACTTTTAAAAAAAGACTTAGTGAAGATGGTGAGTCTAACTGAACCAGAAAAGAATTTGGAGTTGGATGTTGAAGAAGTCAAAGAACCAGAATTATCAGCCCAATTGATAGCGGTTCGAGTCGTTCAGCAATTAGAGAAAAGGATGCCTTATCGTCGAGTGGCCAATAAAACGATTGAACGAGCTATGGATGCCGGCGCTCAGGGGATTAAAATTGCTCTCTCAGGTCGAGTCGGTGGGGCAGAAATTAGTCGAACCGAAACTTTTAAAAAGGGAGCCGTTCCTTTACAGACTTTGCGAGCGGAAATTGACTATGCTCAAATTCCGGCCATCACTAGATTTGGTTACGTTGGGGTGAAAGTTTGGGTTTATAAAGGCGAGAAAGAAGAATAATCATGCTAGAACCAAAAAGAGCTAAATACCGGAAACAATTTCGGGGTAGAATGAAAGGTAAATCGATTAGGGGTTCGACTCTGACTTTTGGTGATTATGGTTTAAAAAGTCTTGGTCGTGGTTGGCTGATGGCCCGGCAAATTGAAGCGGCTCGGAAAGCAATTACCCATCAAACCAAAAGACAAGGTAAAATTTGGATTCGAGTTTTTCCCGATAAACCAGTTACTAAGAAACCAGCAGGTGTCAGGATGGGATCGGGTAAAGGCGCGATTGATCATCATGTTGCCGTAGTTACACCTGGCAGAATTATTTTTGAACTGGCCGGTGTTGATGAAAAAATCGCTAAAGAAGCGATTAAGCGAGCCGGAGCAAAATTGCCTTTTAGAACCAAGTTCATTAAGAAGGATTAGAATGAAAAACAAAGAAAAGCAGGAATTACATCAAAAAACCATCGTTCAATTGCAAAAAGAGATAGGTAAGGTAGAAGAAAAATTAGCTGAGTTGAGATTAGAGCTAAAAGCGGGTAAGCTTAAGAACTTTCATCAATTGATGAATCAGCGTCATCAATTGGCGTTTTTAAAAACAATTCTAAGAGAAAAGGAGTTAACTAAATGAGACAATTTAAAGGTGAAGTTATTAGGACTAAAATGAATAAAACGGCTACTATTGAGGTTGTTAGACTTAAGATTCATCCTATTTATAAAAAGAGAATGAAAGTTAAGAAAAAATTTCATGCCCATGATGAATTGGGAGTTAAAGTTGGTGATCAAGTCATTATTACGGAGACAAAACCAATCAGCAAAACTAAGAAATGGAAGGTTTTAAAGGTGGTTAAAAAATGATTCAGTTAAGAACAATTCTAAAGCCAGCCGATAATACTGGGGCGAAAAGATTAAAAGTGATTCTGGTTTTAGGTGGTTCAAAGCGACGCTTTGGTAGAATTGGCGACGTTGTTGTGGCTATTGTTGATCAGGCTGATCCTAGTGGCGTGGTTGAAGATGCCGAGGTAGTTAGGGCCGTCATTGTTAGAACCAAAAAAGAACAGGGTCGGACCGATGGTTCTTTTGTTCGCTTTGATGACAACGCGGCGGTGATTATTGATAAGCATGGTAATCCGAAAGGGACCAGAATTTTAGGTCCGGTGGCTAGGGAAATTAAAGATTTGGGTTATGCTAAGATTGCTTCTCTGGCTACGGAGGTCATATGAAATTAAAGAAAGGTGATTTAGTTATCGTCCTTAAGGGTAAAGATAAGGGTCGCAAAGGAAAGATTGAAAAGATTTTTCCTAAGATCAATAAGGCGCTTATTCCAGGTATTAATGTTTATAAAAAACATGCCCGGAAGCAAAGCGATAAAAAACCAGGTGGGATTATTGAAATTGTTAAGCCTTTACCTATAGCTAACGTTGCCCTTTTCTGTCCGAAATGCAAAAAGCCGACCCGAGTCGGTTATCGGATTGAACAAAAGAGTGGTAAGGTTCGTAATAAGGTGGTTAAAGCAAGAATTTGTCGGAAATGTCAAACAATAATTTAAAAGAAAAATATCAGAAGGAAATTGCCCCTCAACTGACCAAAGAATTTGGTCTAGGTAATTCTTTGGCGGCACCAAAATTAAAGAAGATTGTAGTTAATATTGGTTTAAGTGAGGCTTTAGATAACAAGAAAGCTTTAGAAGCAGCCAGTGAAGATTTAGCGATGATCACTGGCCAGCGACCCAAGACGACTCGGGCTCGACAATCAATTGCTGGTTTTAAATTACGCAAAGGTCAGTCAATTGGCCTGATGGTTACTTTAAGAGGCCGCCGGATGTATGATTTTTTAGAAAAGCTGATAAGCGTCGTTTTGCCTCGGTTAAGAGATTTTCAAGGGGTTTCTTTGAAGAGCTTTGATGGTCAAGGTAATTACAGTCTTGGAATACCAGAACAGATTGTTTTTTCAGAGATTGATCATTCTAAGGTGGACAAAGTCAGAGGTTTGGAGATGACGATTGTAACCAATGCCCGAACAAATGAAAAGGCCAAGAGATTGTTAGAGTTATTAGGTATGCCTTTTGAAAAAGGAGAGAAATAATGGCAAAAAAATCAAAAGTTGTTAAAGATGGTCGAAAACCAAAATATCCAACTCGACAGCATAATCGCTGTCAACTTTGCGGTCGGCCAAGAGCCTATCTACGCCTCTTTGGTCTTTGTCGGCTTTGTTTTCGCGAATTAGCTCATAAAGGAGAGTTGCCTGGGGTAACTAAGGCAAGTTGGTAGAATGACTGATCCAATTGGTGATTTAATTACTAGAATTAAAAATGGCTATGCTGTTCGGAAAAGGAAATTTAAAGTGCCTTATTCGGCCACTAAAGAAAATTTAGCCAAGATTTTGGTTAAGGAAGGCTATCTTAAAGAGATAACAGTTGAAGGTAAAAAACCTCAAGAAAAACAACTAGTTGTTGGTTTGAAATATCCACACCAAGAGCCGGCGATTACAAATATAGAACGCGTTTCTAAGCCTAGCCTGAGGGTTTATCTTCAAGCTAAAAAGCTAAAGCCGATTAGAAGTGGTTTTGGGATGAGAATTCTTTCTACCTCTAAAGGCTTAATGACCGATAAGCAAGCCAAAAAGAAAAAACTTGGCGGCGAAGTTATTTGTCAATTATGGTAAAGGAAAAATGTCGAGAATAGGTCAACAACCAGTTAAAATACCAGAGGGAGTCGGAATTAATTATCATGGTTTAACTTTGACAGTAAAAGGCCCCCTAGGCGAGTTGAAGCAAAAGATTCGGTCGGAAATCAAATTAGAGATTGGTCAAGACGAAATTAAAGTCATTCGGAAAAAGAATGATAAATTTAGTCGTTCTTTGCACGGCCTAATAAGAACTTTAGTGGCGAATATGATTACTGGTGTCACTCAAGGTTACAGTAAAGTCTTAAAATTAGTCGGCACAGGTTATCGGGCAGAAAAGCAGGAGGAAAATTTGGTTTTGTCTTTAGGTTTTTCTCATCCAGTGGTAGTTGAACCAATTAAAGGAATTCAATTTGAAGTTGGGGATAAAGAAACAATCAAAATCTCTGGAATTGATAAAGCCTTAGTTGGTCAAGTGGCCGCTAAGATTCGTCAGATTAGACCGCCCGAACCTTATAAAGGCAAAGGTGTCCGTTATCAAGATGAAGAAGTGAGGCGAAAACCAGGTAAGGCTGGTAAAGTCGGCGAAGGGGGTTCTGCTGGTAGTAATTAATCAGGAGGAAAGATGACTAAAAAAGAGCAAAAATTAAAAAGAAAAAACAGAGTCAGACAAAAAATTAAAGGGACAAACGAAAGACCAAGGTTATCGGTTTTTCGTTCTAATAAAAAGATTTACACTCAACTTATTAATGATGAACAGGGTCAGACTTTAGTGGGAGCGAGCGAGAAAGATCTTAGCAAAGAAGTTAAATCAGTTACCAAAACCGAGAAGGCTAAGTTGATTGGAGAAGCCTTAGCAAAAAAAGCGCTGAAAAAGAAAATTAAAAAGGTTATTTTTGATCGCGGCCCTTATCGCTATCACGGACGAGTCAAGGCGCTGGCTGAAGGTGTTAGAGAAGGAGGTCTTAAATTTTAATTAAGGCTTAAAAAATTAATTTAAAATTAAGAAAAATAAAATAATGTTTAATCAACCTAGAAGAAGAATGATAGAGGAAAATCAAGAAGAAAAAGAGTTTGAGGAGAAAGTGGTTCAAGTTAATCGAGTTTCGAAAAAGACAAAGGGAGGTAACCGGATTAGCTTTTCGGTTCTGACCGTTGTTGGTGATAGAAAGGGAAGGGTTGGTATTGGTTTGGGTAGGGCGCCTGACGTGATTTCTGGAATCCAAAAAGGGATGAAACAAGCTAAAAAGAAAATGATTGAGGTCCCTATTAAAGGAACTACTATTCCTCACGAGGTACGGATTAAACGAGGTGCCGCCAAAATCTTAATCAAACCAGCTCCTCCAGGAACAGGGGTTAAAGCCGGTGGTGCGGTTCGGGTGGTGGTTGAAGCGGCGGGAATAAAGGATATTGTTTCTAAAATCCTGGGGAGTAATAATAAGATTAATAATGTTTATGCGACTCTTGAAGCTTTGAAGCAGCTTAAACGTTCAAAAGGAAATTAAAATGATAAAATTAGATAAATTACCAAAAACTACTAGGAGGAAAAAGAAAAGAGTCGGTCGAGGTTATGGTTCAGGTAAAGGTGGTCATACCGCTGGTCGAGGTGCAAAGGGACTAAAAGCTCGAAATAAAGTTGGTTTAACCTTCGAAGGAACTAAAACAAAGAAATCTTTTCTTAAAAGACTGCCACTTCAGCGAGGTAAAGGAAGATTTAAGTCATTAAAGCCTAAGCCTTTGGTGGTTAACCTTAAATATCTCAATCTTTTTAAGAAAGGGGAAAAAGTCAATTTAATCACTCTAGTCAAAAAGGGAATCTTAATGAGGGATGAAACTGAAAAACAAGGAGTTAAAATTTTGGGTGATGGTGATTTGAATGTGGCTCTAATTGTTGAGCTACCTGCCTCTAAGGGAGCGACCAAAAAAATTGAAAAAGCCGGAGGCAAAGTAATTAAGGTTAAAAAACAGCTCAAGATTAATCAATTAAAACCTGAGTCAACCAAGAAAGAGAAGTCAGGACTGGTTAAGACCGTTAAGACCCAAAAGAAAGCAACAAAGAAGAAAAAGGAAATAACCAAAGTTAATAAAAAAGAAGTTAAAAGATGAATAGAATTCTTAATACTCTTCTTAATGCCTGGAAAATTGCCGAATTAAGAAAAAAAATCCTTTTTACAGCTGGGATTTTTATTGTTTTTCGCTTTGCTGCCCATGTTCCCGTCGGTGGAGTTAATACTGCCGCTCTGCGAGAGCTCTTTGCCCGCAACCAATTATTAGGTTTATTGGATATTTTTTCGGGTGGCACTTTGGCCAATTTTTCGATTATGGCTCTTGGCCTTAATCCCTATATTAATGCCTCAATTATTTTTCAATTATTGACGATGGTGATTCCTCAACTAGAAGAACTTTCTAAAGAAGGTGAATATGGTCGAGAAAAAATTAACCAGTATACTCGGATTTTAACCGTTCCTTTAGCTATGGTTCAATCTTTGGGTATGTATGCTCTTTTAAAAAACCAACAGATCATTACCAGTCTTTCACCACTGAGTTTGATTAGTTTAGTTATCACCATGGTGGCTGGGACGATTTTCTTGATGTGGTTAGGCGAATTGATCAGTGAATACGGTATTGGCAACGGAATTTCCATGTTGATTTTTGCCGGGATTGTTGCTCGTTATCCGGTCGAACTCGGTCAAACTTTTAGTATTTTCGAACCAGGTAATTTGTTTAATCTCATCATTTTTCTAGCAATGGCCTTAGCGGTCATTGTGGCTATTATAGTGGTTGACGAGGCGAGTCGAAAAATTAGGATTCAGTATGCTCGTCGGATGAGAGGTAGAAAGATTTATGGCGGTCAATCAACTTATTTACCTTTAAAAATTAATCAAGCCGGAGTGATTCCTATTATTTTTGCGGTTTCCTTGATTCTTCTACCTTCAATGTTGGGTAGTTTTCTTCAGGGAGTGCCTCAACCAATGATTGCTAAAATAGCGGTTAGTTTGGCCACCATCTTTCAACCAGGCGGTGTTGTCTATAATCTTACCTATTTCTTATTAGTGGTTGGTTTCACCTATTTTTACACGGCAGTGGTTTTTAATCCAGATAAAATTGCTGAGGAGATTCGTAAGTATGGTGGTTTCATTCCCGGAATTCGTCCTGGTCAACCAACGGCTGATTATCTTAATCGAATTTTAAACAGAATTACTTTAGCCGGAGCGATTTTCCTAGGTTTGATTGCTATTTTACCATCAATTGCCCAAGGCTTAACTGGGATTGCCACTCTGACGATTGGCGGTACCGGGATTTTGATTGTCGTTTCGGTCATTTTGGAGACAACTCGTCAATTAGAAGCGATGATGACCATGAGAAGCTATGAGGGTTTTCTAAAATGAATTTTGTTATTTTTGGTGCTCCTGGTTCAGGCAAAGGAACCCAAGCAGAGCTTTTAGCCAAAAAACTTGAAATTCCGACTATTTCTATGGGAGCACTTTTTCGTCAAGCCTATGAGCAAAAAACACCCGATGGGTTAAAAGCTCATTCATATTGGGGGAAAGGAAATTGGGTTCCAGGAAAATTAACCTTTAAGGTTTTGAAGCCAGCTTTGGATAAACATTATCGAGGTTTTGTTTTAGATGGTTATCCTCGGAGAATAGATCAAGTTCCTCCTTTAGAGGAATATTTAAAAGAAGAGGGCGAAGAGATTAATTGGGCAATTCTTTTATTAATTTCTGATCAAGGGGCAGTTGAAAGATTGCTTTTACGAGCTGAGAAAAGCCGTGAGACTAAAGGTAAAGCCCGGTTGGATGACACTAAAGAATTAATCCAAGCACGTTTGAATTCCCACCATCGAACGGTTGATCCGATTATCGCTTATTTTCGAGATAAAGGGATCTTAATGGAAGTTGATGGCGAACGACCAGTTGAAGTCATTCATCAAGAAATTATGGAACGGTTAAGTCAATGATTCCCTTAAAAACCGCTAGAGAGATTAAGATAATGCAGGAGGGGGGTAGGAAATTAGCTTGGGTTTTTGAACAACTCAAAATTAAGCCAGGAATGAGTTTGAAAGAGATTGATATTTCAGCTGAAGAGCTCATTAAAAAACAAAATGGGAAACCTTCTTTCAAAATGGTTAAGGATTATCATTGGGCGACTTGTTTAAATGTTAATCAGGGAGTTGTTCATGGAATTCCCAATGACTATCGATTAAAGATAGGTGACCTACTTAGTATCGATATTGGTATCTTTTACAAAGGCTATCACACTGATAAGGCTAATAGCTTGCTAGTAGGTGACATAGGCACTGATCAACGACTTAAGGAAAAAGAATTTCTATCGGCTGGTAAGGAGGCTTTAGAGGTTGCTATTAATTCAGTCAGACTAGGTAATCGGATTGGCCATCTCTCTCAGGCAATCCAAACAACAATTGAGAGCAAAGGCTGGCAACCCGTCCAGGCTTTAGCGGGTCATGGGGTGGGAAAAAAATTACACGAACTACCTCAAATACCCTGTTATTTGCAAAAAAGAATAGAGGAGACTGAAAAATTGAAGTCTGATATGACTTTGGCCATTGAGGTAATTTATACCCAAGGAAATTCGGAAGTCATGGTAGGAGAAGATGGTTGGACAGTAGAAACAGTCGATGGTCATTTAGCGGCTCTTTTTGAAGACACAATTCTGGTGACCCAAGGAGAGCCATTAGTTTTGACTCGAAAATGATTTATGCCTAATTACGCTTGAAAAAGTAAGTAAATTTTGTTAAAATTCAATCGATGATTAAAGAGAAAAAAGAAGAAGCAACCGGAACAGTCACCGAAGCCTTGCCCAATACAATGTTTAGGGTCGAGCTTGAAGATGGTAGAAAGCTTTTATGTCATCTTTCAGGCAAGATAAGAATCCATTACATTCGAGTGATGCCTGGAGATAAGGTTCGGGTGGAATTGACACCTTATGATGAGACGAAAGGAAGAATAGTTTATCGGGAGAAATAATTATGGAAGTTAAAGCTTCAGTTAAAAAACGTTGTAAAAATTGTAAAATTGCTCGCCGGCGAGGGCGAGTCTACGTTATTTGTTCTAATCCTCGTCATAAGCAAAGACAGGGTTAATCATGGCTGTTCGAATTGCCGGAGTTGATTTACCAGTTGAGAAAAAAGTTGATAGCGGTTTAACCGCCATTTATGGTATTGGTCGGAGAAATGTTCAAGGGGTTTTAGAAACAGCGGCCGTTGATGCTAATAAAAGAATTAAGGATTTGACGGCCGAAGAAATTACCCGTTTACAAAAGACGGTTGAAAAAATACCTACGGAGGGAGAGTTAAGAACGATCGTGAACGAGAATATTAAGCAACTGAAAGTGACTGGAAGTTATCGAGGAACGAGGCATTTGCAGGGTTTACCTTCTCGTGGCCAGAGAACTCGATCGAATGCTCGGACAAAAAGGGGTAAGCGAAAGACAATTGGAGCATTACGCAAAAAGGATTTAACTAAGTTTGGTGTTGCCGAGAAGAATCCAGAAGAGGAGAAAGCAGCCAAAGAAAATAAGGAGGCATGATGGTTAAAGCTAAAAAAGAAAAAACTAAAACCAAACCCCAAAAGAAAGAGCCTAAGATTGTGGCTAAAGGAAAAGTTTACATCCAGGCTACTTTTAACAATACGATCATTACCTTTACTGATTTAAAAGGTAATACCGTTTGTTGGGGAAGTTCAGGTGAAGTCGGTTTTAAGGGAGCAAGAAAATCAACTCCTTTTGCGGCTATTAGTACCGTTGAAAAAGCCGCTAAAAAAGCTTTAGCTCACGGTCTCAGGGAAGTTGAAGTTTATATTAAAGGTCCAGGATCGGGCCGCGATTCAGCTTTAAGAGCTTTGAGGGCAGCTGGCATCAAAATGAATTTGATCGCTGATGTAACCCCAATTCCTCATAATGGACCAAGGCCAAAAAAGAAAAGGAGAGTTTAAATGGCAAGATACACTGATGCTAAATGTCGGCTCTGCCGACGCGAAGGAATCAAACTTTTTTTAAAGGGTGAACGTTGTTATTCGCCCAAATGCCCAATTGAGAGAAAAGGAGCAGTACCTCCAGGCCAACATGGTCCTAGGTTAAGGAAAAGATTAAGCGAATATGGTCAGCAGTTAAGGGAAAAACAAAAAGCGAAAAGACTCTATGGGGTTTTGGAGAAGCAGTTTCGTCGTTATGTTAATAAGGCAGCTAAAAATCCTCAAGTGACTGGTGAGGTTCTTTTTCAACTTTTAGAATCAAGGCTAGATAACGTGGTCTATCGCTTAGGTTTGGCACCCTCCCGGTCAATCGCCAGGCAGTTAGTGAGTCATGACCATGTTTATGTTAACGACAAAAGAGTTAACATTGCTTCTTATCAAGTTAAGCCTAATGATCTTATTCGAATTAGTGAGAAGGCGATGAAAATAGCGGCGGTGGAGAAAAATTGGGCTGATAGGACTAGGAATATGCCTAAATGGTTGCAAAGAAAGGGCCCAATTGGTAAAATGATGCGTCTGCCAAAAAGAGAAGAGATTGAAGCTGCTATTGACGATAAGTTAATAATCGAATATTATTCAAGATAATTTTAATAATAAAAGGAGGTTAATGATAGAACCATTATTTCGAATTAAAAAAGAAAAGGAAACCCAGGATTTTGGTCATTTTGTGATTGAACCCCTGGAGCTTGGATTTGGACACACTCTGGGTAATGCTTTGCGGCGAGTTTTGCTTTCGGCTTTGCCAGGCGCCGCCATTACTCAAGTAAAGATCGCGGGCGTTAAGCATAAATTTTCTACCCTTGAAGGATTAAAGGAAGATATCATTGAGTTTATTCTTGGTCTTAAACAGGTTAAGGTTGGTTATGAAGGAAAAAAACCAGTCAAATTGACTTTAGAAAAAACTGGTCCTGGTGAAATTAAGGCGAGTGATATTAAAACTCCGGCTAATGTCAACATTGCTAATCCAGACTTGGTTATTGGCAATTTAGCTAGTCGGAAGAATCGATTCAAGGCAGAGATGATTGTTGAGACTGGTTATGGTTATCTACCGGCCGAAGAGAGAGAAGTAGAAAAATTGGGCGAGATTCCAATTGACGCGATCTTTAGTCCTATTCTTCAGGTTAATTATCGAATCGAATCTACTCGAGTTGGTCGGAGAACTGACTTGAATCGGTTGGTTTTCGAGATTACCACTGACGGTAGTCTTAAACCCAGTCAGGCCTTAAAACAGTCAGCTGAGATTCTGGTTAGCTATTTCCAACAAATAGCTTCTCCTAAAAAGATGCCTAAAAAGGAAAAGGCCAAGGGTGAAATGCCTAATTTGAATCTGAGATTGACAGTGGAGGAGCTTGACTTACCAACCAGAATCGCCAACGCTCTCCGTAAAGGAGGTTATGGTACGGTAGCTAATCTAGTTGAGGCAACCGAAGCCGATTTGGCTAAAGTCAAAAATTTGGGTGAAAAGTCGGTCAACATCGTTGAAGCTGCCTTATCCCAAAAAGGAGTTTCTCTCAAGAAAAAGAAAAAATAAGAGAGATTACTTTGGCGAGAATCTTATTTCTCTGAGAATCGAGTAAAATGAAGCATAGAGTGACTAAAAAGAAACTATCTCGAAAAAGAAGTCACCGCCGAGCGCTGTTTAAAAATTTACTCAGCGCTTTGATTTTGCATGGGGAAATCAAAACAACCGAGAGTAAGGCTAAGGCAGTCCGTCGACTTTTTGATCGCTTAGTCACCAAGGGCAAAAAGAATACTCTCCACACTCGAAGAACAATAGAGGCTTTTCTTAATAACAGGAAAGTTGTTAATAAGTTGGTCGATAATATTACTCCTCAATTTAAAGATAGATCAAGCGGTTTTACTAGAATCATTCGTCTGGGTCAACGTCGTGGTGATGATGCCACTATGGTGAAGTTAGAATTAGTGGCTAAACCTAAATCTGAAGAAAAGTCAGGAAAAGAAAAACCGAAAAAGTCGAACAAGAAAAAGAAAGACTTAGTGCGAGGAAAAAATGAAAAAAACAAAGACAACCAAAGCAAGTGAAATTAAAAGAGGCTGGTACTTGATTGATGTTAAGGATAAGAGACTGGGTCGGGTAGCAAGTCAGATTGCGGGATTATTAATTGGTAAAACCAAGGTTTATTACTCGACCAATTTAGATTGCGGTGATTATGTTGTTGTTATTAATGCGGCCGAAGTTGAAGTCAGTGGTCGTAAAAGAAAACAAAAACTCTACCAGCATCATTCTGGTTATCCTGGTGGTTTTAAGGAAAGAACTTTTGAGGAATTGATGAAGCGTGATCCGAGAAAAATAATTCACTACGCTGTCAGTGGTATGTTACCTAAAAATAAATTAAGAGATCAAAGACTAAGGAGATTAAAAGTGTTTAGCGACGATCAACATCTTTATCAGGATAAATTTAAAAAATAATGGTGACTAAAAAAACAGTTAAAGTCAGAAAAACCAAGCGGGGTCGGAAAAAAGCCTATACTTATGCTCTTGGTCGAAGAAAAGAAGCTGTGGCCCGGGTAAGACTCTTAAAAGGCAAAGGCGATTTGGTGGTTAATGATCGGCCAATTGAAGAATGGTTTCCGGGTGAGGTTAATGAATTCGTTTACATGAAGCCGTTTCAGGTCACCAAAACTGAAGGGAAATATTACGCGACGGTTAAGGTTAGAGGATCAGGTAAAAATGGTCAATTGGGAGCAGTTGTCCATGGCTTAGCCAGAGCTCTGGCTAAAGAAAACTCTGAACTGTATCATCTGCCTTTAAAAAAAGCTGGTCTTTTAACTCGTGACCCGCGAATGAAAGAGCGCCGCAAAGCCGGCCTTGCCCAATCAGCCCGAGCTAAAAAACAATCTCCGAAAAGATAATTCTCTTAGAAAAAAGATAACCCTTGACAACTCGCCTATCCGTGTTATAATGGGTATATATTCATAATAAAAAAGAGAGGAGGTGAATATTTATGCCAAGATTTGATCAGACAGGACCGAGTGGTCAGGGATCTTTAACTGGTCGCGGCTTTGGTCCTTGTGGACTAGGTCTGGGTTGGCGTCGTCGTTTTTCTCCCGGTCGGGGAATGGGACGTTACTTCGGTTGGCCATGGCCTCAATCTAAAGAAGAAGAAGTTGAAGCGCTGAAAGAATATAAAAAAGCCCTTCAAGAAGAATTGGAAGACGTTACCAAAGAGGAAAAAGAAACTCAAGGCAAGTAATTTAACCATGCCTAGACCAAAAAGATGGCGGTGGATATCATTTCAACCAGGAGTGACTTACTACAAGCCCCGGGGAATACCTTTGCGCTATTTAAGGGAGGTTAAATTAAGTGTCGATGAATTAGAAGCCATTCGTTCAGCTGATTATCAAGGTGTTGAACAAATTAAAGCGGCCAAAAAGATGAAAGTTTCTCAATCCACTTTTCAACGAATCCTCACTTCCGCTAGAAAAAAAGTAAGCGAAGGTTTAGTTGAAGGTAAAGCTATTAGGATTGAGGGAGGTCGAGTGAAAATGATTCGTGGTTGAAAAAAAAGCTAAAATTACTTATCCTAAAGAATAGCTGAATGAAGAAATTAGCCATTTTTTTTGTTTCCATTTTATTACTGACAGTCTTGTTTTCATCGTCTCTCCAGGCCGAAGAGAAAACTTGCCTGATTTACTTTACTGGCGTTGGTTGTCCTCATTGCGCCCAAGTTGATCCAGTTCTCCTTAAAGAATTACCTAAAAAGTATCCCAATTTAGTTATCATTGAATATGAAATTTATCAACAAAGAAATAATGCACCCTTATTGACTAAATATAATGAAATTTATGGTTCGGGTTTAAGTATTCCTTTAATTGTTTTTGGTAAGGATAATTTCCTTATTGGTGATAGGCCAATTTTAGAGAACATTGAAACCAAGCTTAAGCAATTAGAAGGTAATGCCTGCCCTTTGGTTGATGGTAGTTCGACCAGCTTTGGAGATTTGGATATTTCAACTTTGCCAGGCAAGCCAGAAATTTTATCAGCGTCAGCTGGCAGTATCTCTGTGTCTTCGGGCGAGACAATTCAAACAGAATTGACCTTACCGAAGATTATTTCTTTGGCCGCGGTTGATGCCATCAATCCTTGTGCTCTGGCAGTCTTAGTGATGATGCTTTTTGCTATTTTAGCCTTTGCTCCGAAAAAGCGTTATAATATCCTCTTAGCTGGCTTAGCTTTCACCACAGCCGTTTTTGTAATGTATTTCTTCTATGGTTTGGTGATTATTAGGTTTTTCCAATTAATTCAGGCTTTAACAAACCTTAAATTATGGCTTTATAGAATTTTAGGATTAGCAGCGATCATTTTAGGAATTCTAAATCTTAGAGATTTTATTCGTTATAAACCGGGCGGCTTTTTAACCGAAATGCCGATGTTTCTGCGTCCCAAAGTCCAAGGTCTAATGTTTAAAGTTACTAGCCCTAGAGGTGCTTTTATTGTTGGGGCTTTAGTTACCCTTTTTCTTCTCCCTTGTACGATCGGTCCTTATGTGATTTGCGGTGGTATTTTATGTACCTTTGATTTAGTTCAAGTAATTCCCTGGTTGTTACTTTATAATTTGATTTTTGTTTTGCCGATGTTGGTGATTACTGGCGTTTGCTATATTGGCTTTACCACGGTTGAGAATGTGGCTGGTTGGAAAGATAAAAATATTAAATATCTTCATTTAATTGCCGGTCTCATTATTCTAGTCTTAGGTTTGGCAATGGTCTTAGGATGGTTATGAAGAAACTATTAGTTTGTTTTCTTTTTTTTATTTTAATCTTCTCTTATTTGCCGATTAATTATGTTTGGTCGCAGGAAACCGAAGAGACGGAAACAAGCCTCCTCCAAGAGGAACTCCTTGAAGGCAAAGTCATTGGGATTCTTGACGAAAAATCTATGATTAGAGATGGTGAAAAACTTCTTTACCAAGAATTACAGGTTAGAGTCTCCAAGGGTTCTCTAGCCAGTGAAGAAATCAGAGTTGAAGTAGGCGATATTTCCGTTGTTGGCCAGCCTAAATATCAAGTAGGTGATGAAGTAGTGATTAGTTATTCTCAGGATTTTGAAGGCAAGAACATTTTTATTATCACTGATTTTGTTCGGCGAAAGCCATTAGTTTGGCTTTTTTTGGTCTTTGCTGTTTTGGCTTTGATAGTCGGTCAATGGCGAGGTGGGATGTCTTTATTAGGCCTGATTATCTCTTTGGCCGTTATTTTCTTGTTCATTCTACCTCGGATTTATCAAGGCGAAGATCCGATTGTCATTGCCATTATTGGTTCATTGATTATTATTCCGGCCACTTTTTTTCTTTCTCATGGTTTGAATCGAAAGACCTTGATAGCCATGGCCGGAACCTTAATTGCTTTGTTAATTGTTGGTCTTTTATCAAGATTTTTTATTGAGCTAACCAAATTAACTGGTTATGCTTCAGAAGAAGCCGCTTTTCTTCATTTGGCTAAACAAGGCCAAATTAACATGAGAGGAATTTTATTAGCAGGGATTATTATTGGTACTTTAGGTGTCTTGGATGACATCACTGTTTCCCAGGCGGCGATTGTCCAGCAATTAAAAGAGGCTAATCCAAAGATGAAAACCAAAGAATTGTTTAAAAGAGCCATGAATGTTGGTCAAGACCATATTGCTTCAATGATTAACACTTTAGTTTTGGTTTATACTGGGGCCGCTTTACCTTTGATGCTTCTTTTTATTGATAATCCCCGACCGTTTTCAGAGATTATTAATTACCAAATGATCGCTGAAGAAATTGTCAGGACTTTAGTCGGGAGTATTGGCCTTATTCTGGCTGTTCCAATTACCACGATTTTAGCCAGTAGGATTCTTTTCAAGAAATAGAAAATTTCTACTAATTATTTCGCAACAACTTTATCAGTTTTATCTTTTAAAGTGGAAATTGATAACACAGAAAAAGGAGTTTTAAGAATTTTTTTAACGTAATGTTTTTCACCTGGTTCGACCATAATCAGATGATTTTTATCTAAAACGACTTCTTTATCTTTAATTTCAATAATAGCTTTACCTTTAATAGTAAAATAAAATTCATAGCCTTTTTGATGATAATGTTTCGTGTCTTTGCTTTCGTCAAGATTGTCTTCATTGATTGTTGTTAAAGAAATACCAATAGGAATTTCACCGTAATCGCCAAAATAAAAATTACCTGGGTCACGAAGTTTTTTATCTTTACGAAGAAAAATTTTCATTTTTGTCGGGGTGGCCGGGCTCGAACCGGCGACCTCACGCACCCCATGCGTGCGCGCTAGCCAACTGCGCCACACCCCGTTACATCTTGAATTTTATCACATTTTGTGTAAAAATCTAAAAAGATGGCAAGAAAGAAAAAAACTCCTAAAAATCCTGTTGTTAAAAAAGACACTTCTAGTAAAAAAGCTCTAGCTGTTAGAATGGCGATGGAACAGATCGAAAAACAATATGGTAAAGGGGCGATTATGAGAATGGGTAGCAAGGGTGAAGTCAAGAAAGTTAATGTTGTCCCTACTGGTTCAATTGCTTTAGACGTCGCTCTTGGTGTGGGTGGTTTACCCAGAGGTCGAGTGGTCGAGATTTACGGACCTGAAGCTTCAGGTAAGACCACTTTGGCTTTGCATGTGATTGCTGAAGCCCAAAAAAGAGATGGTTCAGCTGCTTTTGTTGATGCGGAACATGCCATGGATCCGGCTCGAGCCGAATCCATTGGGGTTGATCTGGATGAATTGTTAATTTCCCAACCTGACACCGGTGAACAGGCTTTGGAAATTGTCGAGACTTTGGTTCGGTCTGGAGCGATTGATGTTGTTGCTATTGATTCTGTGGCTGCTTTGACACCCCGGGCCGAGATTGAGGGCGAGATGGGCGAAGCGATGATTGGTGTTCAGGCCAGATTAATGTCTCAAGCTTTGAGAAAGTTGACCGCGGCTATTTCCAAGTCAAAAACAATTGTTATCTTTACTAATCAACTCCGTCATAAAATTGGCGTGATGTTTGGTAATCCGGAAACCACCCCTGGCGGTTTAGCTTTAAAGTTTTATTCTTCGGTCAGAGTTGATTTACGAAAAATTGGGGCCATTAAAGATGGTGAAATTGTGATTGGTTCGCGTCATCGAGCTAGAGTAGTTAAGAACAAAGTAGCGCCGCCTTTTCGGGTGGCCGAATTTGATATTATGAATGTTGGTGGTATTTCTCAGTCAGGTAATTTGATTGATGTGGCGGTTGAACTAGAGATTATTGAGAAGTCAGGTGCTTTTTTTAAGTTTGACAAAATCATGCTCGGTCAAGGTAGAGAGGCAGCTAAGGCTTATCTAGAAGAACACCCTCAAATAGCGAAAAAAATTGAAAAAGAAATTTGGGGGAAAGTTAAAGCTGGTAAATTAGATTTGTCTAGAGAAATTGGCGAAAAAAAGAAAGAGTAGCTTCCTAATCTAGTGCCCCAAGTAACCAAAATCAAAGCCCAAAAAAACAAAAAGCGTGTTAATCTTTATCTCGATGGTAAATTCTCTTTTGGTTTAGATGCTGATAATTTTTTAAAAGCTCGTTTAAAAATTGGCCAGAAATTAAATCAAAAACAAATAGATGATTTAATTTTTAAAAATGAATTTCAAAAATCACTGGATAGGGCTTTTCGTTTAATCTCCAGGCGACCTCGATCTGAAAAAGAAATTCGCAATTATTTTAAGAAAAAGAGATCATCTTCAAAAGTAGCCGAAAAAGTAATTGCTAAATTAAAAGAATTAAAACAAATAGATGATCGGGAATTTGCCCGTTGGTGGGTTGACCAAAGAACGATCTTTCGGCCTCGAGGCAAGTATGGTTTGACCATGGAATTACGTCAAAAAGGAATTGATAAGACTGTTATTAAAGAGACGGTTGAGAGTGTCAGTGAGTTGCATTTGGCTGAAAAATTAGCCCAAAAGAAATTAAAGACTTATAAAAATCTGTCCAAAAATGAATTTTATCGAAAAATGTCGGCTTTTTTGGCTCGGCGCGGTTTTTCTTGGGAAGTAATTAGAACAGTTATTGATAAATACTTAGAAAATTGGTAAAATAAAACTGTTGAAATTTAGTTATTATTAGTTTTTTTGGCGAAGTTGGTATTACGAATCATGGCTTCTAAAAAAGGTAGATTATATCTAGATTTGATATAAACCGTTATCTTCTAACGACCATTTTCCGTTACCAAAAGCCAAATCGCCAAAGATTATTAATAGGGAGGTTTTATGGGATTATTAGATAATTTATTAACCAAAGCTTTAGACGAAGAAAAAGCAACTCAAAAAGGTGGGAAAGAAGTAAAATCGACAAAAAAAGTGAACAGTAAAAAAATCGCTAAAGAGCTGGCAACTAAAATTGCAGAAATTGAAAGAAGAGAAGGGGCTTTAGAGGAAAAAGAAAACCAGCTTGATAAGCGTCAACAAGATTTGGATAAGAAATTAACTGAAGTTGAAGAGATAAGAAAAAAAGTAATTGCTAAATTAGAAAAGATTGCTGAATTAACTCGCGAGGAAGCCAAAAATCTTTTATTGGAAGCAACGGAGAAACGTCTAGCTGAAAGTATGGCTCGCAAAGTTAAAGAAGCGGAAGAAGAAGTTGAAGAGACAGTTGAAGAGAAAGCCAAAGAGTTATTGGTTGAAGCCATGCAGCATGGAGCCACTGATTATGTGGCCGAGTACACGGTTTCTTCGGTTCAACTGCCGAGTGAGGAATTGAAAGGTAGGGTGATTGGTCGTGAGGGCAGAAACATTCGGGCTTTTGAACAGGCTACAGGAGTGGAGATTGAATTAGGTGATGCTAATGACATTATTATTTCTTCTTTTGATTCAATTCGTCGGGAAATTGCCAAAAGAGCTTTGCAAAAATTAATTAGAGACCAAAGAATTCAGCCAGCCAGAATTAAAGAAGTTGTTAGTCAAACTAAAAAAGAAGTTGAGAAGATTATGTTCGAGGAAGGTAAAAGGCTTTGTCATGCGGTTAATGTTTATCAACTTCATCCTGATTTAATTAAACTTCTAGGCCGTTTCAAATTCAGATTTTCTTATGGTCAAAACATGATCGCTCATACTCTTGAAGAAACCAAAATTGGTCTTCAGATTGCTCATGAAGTTGGGGCCGATGTTAATATTGTTCGTTTGAGTTGTCTCCTTCACGATATTGGCAAAGTGGTCACTGAGGAAGAAGGTACCCATGTCCAGTTAGGAGTTGAATTAGCCAAGAAATACGGTATTCCCAAAGAAGTGGTTGCTTGTATTGCCGAACATCATGAAGATAAACCTTTTTCGTCAGCTGAATCGCGGATTATTTGGGTTGCTGACGCTATTTCCGGCTCCCGACCAGGCGCTAGATACGCCGCTCATGAAGAGTACGTGAAGCGAATGGAGGAAATTGAAGAAATTGCTAATAAATTCAAGGGAGTGGAGGAGGCGTTTGCTTATCAGGCCGGTCGAGATGTTCGGGTCATGGTTAAACCAGAAGAAGTTAATGATGACGAACTGGTAGTTTTGGCTAATAAAATTACCCAAAAATTAGAAGAAAAAGTCACCTATGCTGGCCAGATTAAGGTGACTTGTATCCGCGAGACTTCCGCCAGCGAGACGACTAAAGCAAAATAATTAGCTAATCAATAAACGAAAAGGCCGAATTAGCTTGACAATCTTCTCCTTTTAAGCTATCCTTTAAAGGAATCTCCTGCTCACCATTTAAGAGTGGTAAAAAGGAGGTGAATTTATGACTAAAAAACAAATTGTGACTTTGGTAGCGGCTAAGGCCCATTTAACTAAAAGGGCTTCTCGAGAGGCAATTGACACTTTTTTAACTGAAATAGCTAATGCTTTAAAAAAAGGTGATAAAGTCGTTCTTTCTGGTTTTGGTACTTTTCGAGTTGCTAAGGTTAAAGAAAAGCCAGTTATTGTTCCTGGAAGCGGTGAAAAGAAAATGGTTAAAAGTCATCGGGCTCCTAGATTTTCTCCAGGCAAACCATTAAAGAAGGCGGTCAGGTAATTTTTCTCCTTCAGATATGTTAAACTTTAAACTGCAGTGGCAGCAATTCAAGTTTCTCGTCTAAAAAAATTCTATCGAGTTCATCAAAAAGAACCGGGATTAACTAGTTCAGTTAAATCTCTTTTTAAGAGAAAATACGTTGAGGTTAAGGCGGTTAATAATATTTCCTTTTCTATTAACGAAGGTGAGTTAATTGGTTTTATTGGTCCTAATGGAGCTGGAAAAACCACCACTTTAAAGTGTCTTTCGGGATTACTCTATCCTAGTTCAGGTAAGATTTCGGTTTTAGGTTTTGATCCTTGGAAGAGGAAACCAGAATTTCTCAAACAAATTGCTTTAGTTATGGGGCAAAAAAACCAGCTTTGGTGGGATTTGCCAGCCATGGAAACTTTTTTATTGAATAAGGAGATTTATGGAATTCCTGATAAGCAGTTTAAAAAAACCTTAGACGAACTGACTCGGTTACTTGAGGTTAAAGATCTCCTTAGAGTCCAAGTGAGGAAACTTTCCTTAGGTCAGAGAATGAAATGTGAATTAGTGGCTGCTTTGCTTCATTCGCCCAAGGTGCTTTTTCTTGACGAGCCAACGATTGGTCTTGATGTGGTCATGCAAAAGAGGATGCGTGACTTTATTAAAGAATACAACCGGCGCTCCAAATCAACCATTATCCTCACCTCTCATTATATGAGTGATGTTAAAGAACTTTGCCAGCGAGTCATTATTATTGATAATGGAAAAATTGTTTTTGACGGTCAGCTCAGAGAAATTACTAAAAAATATGCTGACCATAAACAAATTTCAATTATTTTGGCTAAAGAAGTGGATCCTAAAAGGTTAGAAACGATTGGCAAAATCAAAGAATTTAATTATCCAGAATTAATTTTTTCGGCCAAAAGAAACGAGGTTTCAATGCTTGCGACTAAAGCTTTGAATGAGTTACCAGTGGCTGATCTAAACATCGAAGAACCGGCAATTGAAGATATTATTCGAGAATTATTCACCGGTAAGAAGTATGACTAAGTATCTTCAATTAATTAAAAACACGCTTGAAGAATATTTTGTTTACCGTTTGAACTTTCTTCTTTGGCGATTTCGCAGTTTTATTCTTTTTTTGACTCTTTTTTTCTTTTGGGCCGCTATTTACCAGGGGCGAGGTGAAATTTTTGGCTACCAAAAAGCCCAAATGTTGACTTATGTGATTGGGATTGCCTTTTTAAGGGGATTGGTAATGTCTAATCGGAGTACCGACCTTGAGGCCGATATTTATAGTGGTAAGATTAATAGTTTTCTAGTCAAACCCTTATCTCCCCGAAACTTTTACTTTACTCGCGATTTGGCTGACAAACTCTTGAATCTTTCTTTTGTTTTAGTTGAGATTGGGTTGGTTCTTTATCTTTTTAGACCACCTTTTTGGTTTCCTCAAAACCCGCTTAATCTCCTCTTTTTTATTCTCTTGATTTTCCTATCAGCTTTGCTTTTCTTTTTTATTAATCTGATTGCTTGTTCTTTATCTTTTTGGACAGAATCTAATTGGGCACCGCGCTGGTTGATTATGTTAGTGGTAGTTGAATTTATGTCAGGTGCTTTTTTTCCGATCGACATTCTTCCTCATTGGTTAGCTCGCTTTATTCTCGCTACTCCCTTTCCTTATTTAATCTATTTTCCTTTAAAAATTTGGCTAGAACAGGTTTCAATCATGGAAATAATCAAGGTAACAGGAGTGATGATTTTTTGGTTAGTGATGATGTTTTATCTTTCGCGGTTAGTTTGGCGAAAAGGTTTAAGGCATTACTCTGCCTGGGGAGGCTAAATTAATGAAACGATTGACTAAAATTTGGTTTTTAATGGCTAAGAACGCAGCTCAAGAACAATTACTGACTTCCTTATCAGGTCTTTTCTTTATCATTGGCAAGATTTTGAGATTTCTTTTTATGATTATCTTTTTATTAGTAGTTTTGTCTCAAACAAAAACTCTAGCCGGTTATTCTCGCGAACAAGTAATTTTATTCTTTTTAATTTTTAACATCGTTGATATCTTTACCCAGTTTTTATTCCGAGGCGCTTATCATTTTCGACCCTTGGTCACTTCTGGTAATTTTGACTTAGATTTATTAAGACCTTTACCTTCTTTTTTCCGACCAGTCTTTGGCTATACCGATATCTTGGATTTAATTACTTTAATTCCTCTTTCAATTTTCTTTGTTTGGTTTATCTTTTCCCAACAACTTTTTGCTGGTTTTGATCACTTATTTTTAGCGATGCTTCTCTTGTTTAATAGTTTTATCTTGGGTTTTTCTTTTCATCTTTTTGCTTGCAGCGTTGGTATCATTACCATGGAAATAGACCATTTACTTTGGATTTATCGTGATATGACCGGCATGGCTCGCTTTCCAACCGATATTTATAGGGAAATCATTAGATGGATTTTAACTTTTACCATTCCCGTGGTTTTTCTTTTTACAGTGCCCACTAAAGCTTTAATGGGCTTGATTTCTTGGCCTTGGGTAATGGCGGCTTTTTTAGTTAATGGTTTGTTTTTATGGGGATCGCTTCGTTTTTGGCGCTATGCTTTAACTCAATATACAAGTGCCAGTAGTTAGAATTATTTTCCGTTAATTACTCTTTTCTTTGATTTTAGGATATTTTTTGGGGTGAGAAAGATAGTAATCAAGCCATGGGTGCTTATTATCTAATTCAATCTTTTCAATATAAAGCCTTTTTTTAAAAGAGCCTGATTTTTTATTTTCTTCTCTTTGTTTGGCTTTGACTTCCTTTTTTGAAGATTTTAAAGCTTTGATTAAAGCATTAATAATTTCCTGAAGATCAGCGATTTCTTTAATCATCTTTTCCTTATCTTTAACGGGAACCAATTCTTTGGCTTCTTCGAGAATTTTCTTTTTTAGTTGGTGAATAAAATTTTTATCGTTTAAGACTTGATAACTAGCGTTTTCATTAGCAATCATGTTTTGGGCAATTTTGTCTCGGACTAATTTGGCGACTTTGAATTGATGCATAGCCTGATTTTATCACAAGAGTAAAATTGAGAGACTGGAAATGTTAAAATATAGGCTATGAAATATTTTATTCAGACTTTTGGTTGTCAGATGAATGAGGCAGATTCGGAGAGAATGGCTGGTGTTTTTGAAAAAAAAGGTTATCAACTGGCTAAGAAAATTGAAGAGGCTAATGTGATTGTGATTAACACTTGTTCGGTTCGAGAATCAGCGGAAAACCGGGTTTTTGGTTTAATTAATAATCTTAATCAACAGAGAAAAAAAAACCAGAAAATTATTCTGACTGGTTGCATGTTAGGTTCAGCTTTAGGTGAAAGACGACGTTACACTTTACGTCAATTGAAAAGGAAATTGCCTCAAGTTAACGAATTTAAAACTATTGAAGAATTAATTGCTTCTGAAAAAGTTGAACCTAAGAGAAAAAAGAAAAACAGTGCTTTGATTTCAATTATGGAGGGTTGTGATCATTTCTGTTCTTATTGTGTTGTTCCTTATGCTCGAGGCAAGGAAATCAGTCGGCCTTTTAAGGAAATTATTACTGAGGTAGAGAATCTAGTTAAACAAGGTTATCAAGAAGTTATTTTATTAGGCCAAAATGTTAATTCTTACCAACCTAATTTTGCTAAACTGCTTAAAGGTCTTCATGAAACAAAAGGAATTAAAAAAATTTCTTTTCTTACTTCTAATCCTTGGGATTTGACTGATGAGATTATTGAGGCGATGAGTTTAGCAAAAGTTAGTCGGGAACTTCATTTACCGGTCCAATCCGGTGATAATCAGATTTTAAAGAAGATGAATCGTCCTTATACTGTTTCTCAATACCTGAAGTTAGTAGAAAAAATCAAAAAGAAGATACCCAATATTCAGATTAGTACTGATATTATTGTTGGTTTTCCGGGAGAAACTAAAAAAGCTTTTAAAAATACGGTTAAACTTTGTCAAAAGGTTGGTTTTGTTAAAGCCTACATCGCCAAATATTCACCCAGACCAGGTACGGCTGCTTTTAAATTAAAAGATAATGTTTCTTCAGAAGAGAAAAAACGACGTTGGCAAATTTTAGAGAAATTGATTAACCAAAAAACTAAGGTTTAGTTTTAGTGTTCCTCGTGTTCAGCCGCCATCGCTTCTTCTTTTGTTTGATGAATCGTTCCCTCAGGATGATTGGGCGGAGAATAGATTGTGTAAAGCTTAAGGTCTTCGGTTTCTGAATTATTAATAACATTGTGTTGACTACCACCCGGAACAATAATTGCATCCCCATCGCCGACAAGATGTTCCTCACCATCAATTATTACCTTGGCTTGTCCCTCTTCAATCCGGAAAAATTGGTCCAGTTGATTGTGAACCTCCATGCCGATTTCCTCTTTTGGTTTTAGACTCATGACCACTAACTGGCAGTATTTACCGGTAAAAAGGACTTGCCTAAAGTTACTATTTTTTTCAGTAAGCTCTTCTATTTTTCCTACATAACCTTTCATTATTTCTCACCCCCTTTCCTTAAAGCTATTTTAGCATTTTTTTCGCGACCAGTCTTTCTTGGACTGCCTCACTCGTCAATTCCTTTAAAGCATTATTAGCAATCCATTGAGCGCTTTTAGATTCCATCTTTTGAATTTGCTTAGCCACAGCAATGGCTTTCTTATTCAAAACAAGATTTCTTTTACCAATCTGTCTTAAAGCCCAATTAACGGCTTTTCTCACAAAATTTCTTTGATCATCAGCTTCTCTTTTGATAATCGGAAAAAATTGCTCAAATTTTTTATTATTAGCTTCTTTATCATAGACTGACAAACAGGCCATCATCACAAAACCAGCTCTTTTAACAAACTCTTCTTTTCTTTTAGTCCAGGTAAAAGCTTTTGAATAGGCAAATTGAGTTTTATCAAAAAGATTACTACAAACCTGATCACAAATATCCCAGGAATCGAAATCTTTCACCCATTTTTCCATTTGCTTTTCCGTTAACTTCTCTGGTTCACCAATCAAACCCGCCAAGATTCGGGCTTCGTGAATACCTGAATCCCAGAGTTGTTGGGCTAATTGATGATTTTTACCAATCTGTTTAGCCATTTTTCTAAGAACAGGAAGAGAGACACCATAGGTATTTTTAGGGTTAATCCCAAAACGAATCATTCCCTCGATATTCTTGGGATTAGAAAGGGATTTTAACTTTTTGATAATTTCTCTGTCCTTCATCTGCTAAAATATAAATATAGCATAAATGAAAAAACTTCTAATTATTTGTGGCTTGACGGCTACCGGGAAAACGGCTCTAGCGGTTAGATTATCGAGAAAGTTTAAAGTTGAATTAATTTCGGCTGATTCTCGTCAGATTTATCAGGGCTTAGATATTGGGACTGGTAAAGATCATCCTAAGGCAATCAAAATTCACTTAATCAATATTATTAAACCTAACCAAGAATTTAGTGTTTCTCAATATTATCGTTTAGTTTGGCAGGCAATTAAAAAGATTTGGAAGAAAAACAAACTGCCAATTTTGGTGGGAGGGACTGGTTTTTATATTAAAGCGGTGATCGATGGTTTAGCTACCAAAGATATTCCCCCTAGTCCTCGGATTCGTGAGGGTATGAAGGATTGGTCCTCCCAAAAGCTTTATCAATATTTAGAAGAGCTTGATCCAATTAAAACCGCTTCTTTGAATCAATCTGATCGTCGGAACCCTCGACGTTTAATTCGGGCGATTGAGATTGTTGCTTGGAAAAAGGAAAACCCTGAGTGGCAACCCAAAAAACATCAACAGCCGTCAGTTTTATTCATTGGGTTAAAAACTGACTACCAAAAAATCTACCAGCGAATCGATAAACGAGTCGAGGAGCGAATTAAAAAGGGAGCGGAAAAAGAAGTTAAAAAATTGATTGATCAAGGTTATTCTTGGGATTTACCAGCGATGAACGCCATGGGTTATCTTCAATGGAAACCTTTTTTTGAAGGAAAAGTTGATCGAGAAACCGTGATTGAGTGTTGGCAGATGGCCGAGCATGCTTTTGCTCGTCGACAAATGACTTGGTTTAAAAAAGATAAGCGAATTGATTGGTTTGACATTAATCAAAAAGGATGGGAGAATAGGGTAGAAGATTTAGTTAAAAAGTGGTACTCTAAAAGTGATGCCTAAGAAAATTGAGATTTCTCATCGAACGATTATCTTCACCGTGGCTTTTTTGATTCTTCTCGGCTTACTCTGGCAAATCAGACAAATTATTATTGGTTTATTTGTTGCATTGATTTTAATGACGGCCATTAATCCGACGATTGACCGCTTGGAGAAGATAAAAATTCCTAGGATTTTGGGAATTATTCTAGTTTATATTCTGATTTTCCTGGTTGTTGGTTTGGTAATTGCTGGTATCATTCCGCCCCTAGTTGATCAGACTTCAACTTTAATTACCAATGCACCTGAATTCATTGAAGGTTTGGGTATTCCCAATATTGACCAGCGCATTGTAGAAAGCCAAATTCAACAACTAGGTTCGGTCCCCGCTAATCTGGTTAAAATAAGCATGGGAATTTTAGCTAATGTGGTGGCGATTGCTGCTCTCTTGGTAATTACCTTCTATCTTCTTTTAGAAAGAAAGAATCTTAATCGTTATCTTCATATTCTTTTTGGTGGCGACGGAGAACAAAAAGCAGAAAAGTTTATTGATGCCATGGAAGAGAAAATTGGTGGTTGGATAAGAGCCCAAATGGTTTCCATGGTAATTATTGGCTTAGTATCTTATTTGGGATTGCGTTTATTGGGAATTGAGTTTGCTTTGCCTTTGGCTCTTTTAGCCGGGCTTTTTGAAGTTGTTCCCAATATCGGACCAGTAGCGGCTTCAATACCGGCCATTTTGGCGGGTTTGACGGTTTCACCCTTAATGGCTTTGGCGGTAGCGGCTCTCTATTTTTTGATTCAACAGATTGAGGCTAATTTCATTTATCCTCAAATTGTTGGTAAAGAAGCGGGTGTTAATCCTTTAATAACAATCATTTCTTTAACGATCGGTTTCAAACTTGGTGGTATTTTAGGGGCCGTTTTAGCCGTTCCTTCTGTTTTATTGATTCAAGTAATTGCTTCAGAATTTTTCTCTTCAGAAAGATTTAAAAAACTTTAACCTAAAACTGGATTTTTTCGCTTTTTTATGCTAAAATAACCCCGTTCCTAAAAAACTGGCAGCTACCCGCTTTAAGCGGGAGGAAAGTCCGGACAGCCGAAGACAGGGTGGGCGCCGAAAGGCGTCACTCCATGCGCCTGGTCGTATGGAGCTAGATAGGGCCACAGAGACAACAACTCATCTTTAACCTAACTGGTTTGAGATAGAGGGTGAAAAGAGGTAACCCTCCCCGCTGCAACCTCCGAAAGGTGCGTTATTAGGTGTCTTCCCAAGCACCAAAGTTCGAGGGCCTAGATAGATGGCTGCTAAAACAGAATCCGGCTTACGGGTTTTTTAGGAACAACAAGGAAACCACCAATAGGTGGCTTTCTTGTTTTAAGAAGGAAAATTTAATAGAATTGGGCTAATGAGTTACCTTCAGGCAATCATTCTTGGTTTTGTCCAGGGTTTAACCGAATTCCTACCGATTTCCTCTTCAGGTCATTTGGTTATCTTCCAAAAACTCTTTGCTCTATCAGAACCCCCGGTTTTATTTGATATTTTAGTTCATCTTGGTACTCTCGGCGCGATTATTCTTTATTTTAGAAAAGAGTGGTTAAAGATTTCTAAGAAAACCATTTACTTGATTATTATCGGCACAATTCCCGCCGCTATCGTTGGTCTTTTTCTCCAAAATTACATTACTCAAATTTTCAATTCATTAAGATTAGTCGGATTGGCTTTATTATTTACCGGTGTTTTACTTTTTTTTACTTATCGGTTTAAATCATTAAACCGCCAATTTGATAAATTGAACTGGCGAGATGCTCTTTTGATTGGTGTTTTTCAAGCCTTAGCGATTATTCCTGGAATCTCTCGTTCAGGGGCAACGATTGTTTCCGCTTTAGGACGTAAACTAGAAAGGGAAACGGCTTTTCGTTTTTCTTTTTATTTAGCCGTGCCTGCCATTCTAGGCGCTTTCGTTTTACAAATTCCTGATTTGGTTTATTCACCTTGTAGTTATTTGAAGCAGGGAATTTTGGGAATGATAATTGCCGGCATTACTGGCTATCTTACTTTAAAGATTTTGGAAAGAGTTTTGATGAGTGCCAGATTTTGGTTTTTTGGTTTTTATTGTCTGGCCATTGGTTTGATTGTTTTTTTAGTTAGTTTTTAAAAGGAGGTGATTTTTTGAATGAGTAAAAAGATTTTTTTGTTTCTAGGAGTAATTTTAGTTTTAATATTTCTTGTTGGCGGCGGTGCTCTGTATTGGTCGATGAAATCTGGCCCATCTTTAGCTGAATCTAGTCCTTTACCCACACCGTTGATGAGTCCTGAAGCAACATTTGAACCAGTCGCCTCACCAGCACCAACAGCTTCAATCAAAGAGACTAAATCAGACCTTGAACAAATAAAAGAGGCTTTTGCCGAGAAATATAATAAACCCCTTAGTGATGTTAATGTTACGATCAGTGATAATACCGGTACTTATGCTAAAGGTGGCGTTAGTTTTGCTGGTGAAACAGGTGGTGGTTGGTGGTTAGCTTATAATGATAGTAGTGGCTGGATTATTGTCGCTGATGGTAATGGTACGGTGATGTGCGAGGAGATTGAACCTTATAATTTTCCAGTTGACCTGGTTCCTGAGTGTTGGAATGAGGCAACCAGTAAGTTAATTGAACGCTGATGAAATATAAAAACATTGCCGTGACTGGCAAAATCATTGCTTCGGGTTCAACTACTTTAGCTTGGGAATTGGCTAAAAAACTTGATTGGCGGTTTCATACGGCCGGAGAAATTTTTCGCCAGTACTGTCAGGAAAAAGGTTGGCCAATTGAACGCTACCAAGATGTGCCTGAAGAGATTGATAAAGAAGTTGATGAAAAAGCCAAAGAAATGATGGAAAAAGAAGAAAAGATTGTTTATGAGGGTTGGTTAGCTGGTTGGTTGACTAGAGAAATGCCTCATGTTTTCCGGGTTCTTTATGTCGCTCCTTTAGAAGTTCGGATTAAAAGATTTGCCCAAAGAGAAAAAGTTTCTCTTAAAGAAGCAAGAGAAAAAGTTATTTTTCGTGACAAAACGACCATCGAAAAACACCAACGGCTTTACCAAATTAAAGATCAGTTCGATAAAAACTATTTTCATCTAATTGTCGAAACAGACAAAATGACACCTGAAGAAGAAGTCGAACTTGTTCTTAGTAAGCTTAGTTAGAAAAGTTGAATTCACTTATTTTTTTCTTTAGTATAATAGGGTAGACTCATGCCGGTTGAACCTTTAATTAAAACTACTAAAATTCCCAAAAAAACTAAAAGTTTAATGGAAAAATTTACTGATTTTGTTTCTTGGTTTTTGGGTAGTTGGTGGGCCGTTATCTTTCATACTCTTTGGTTCAGTCTTTGGTTGATTCTTAATTTTGATGTTAATCTATTAACTTTTAGTGTTTCTTTGGAAGCAATTTTCATTGGCATCTTTCTTTTAATGTCCGCTAATAAAGCGGAAATGAAAAGAGATTTGCAAGAAACTAGACAAAGAAAACGGGACAGAAAGAGAATAGAACATGATATTAAACTTAATGAGAAAGCTGATAGACAATTAACGGAAATTAAACAAGTCCAAAAAAATTTAGCCAAGGAAATGACAAGACTAAGGAAAGAATTAACTAAACTTCAGAAAGATTAGGGGACAACCCTTGAGATTGTTAAGACCAACGGGTTCAATATTTTCTGCTATTAAAACAACATAACAGAATTGTTTATAGAGAACAAGAAAAAATTTTTAACTAAAAAACCCAACCCCAAGAGGAGCTGGGTTTTAAAAGTTACAACTTTTCAGAGAGAAGGCTTAGCCTCCAATTCTGAACATAGTTGTGCCGCATACCTCACAAACTGCCTTTCGGGCTGGTTTGCCGTTCTTCATCGTCACTTTCTGAACGTCTTTGCCATTTCTTTTAGCGCGACACTTCACACAATAAAAGTCTGCCATAGATTCTTTTCACCTCCTCTCAATTAAGTTAAATATTTTTTTATTTTCGGGCAGGAGAAATTTTCAAGCCTACCTTAAGGCTAAGTATAACACGAATTCAAGGCTAATAACAGCCAAGCTTAAAATCAGGGTTTTAACTAGGTCGTGCCTGATTAGGCTTGGTTCAGAAGAAAGGATAGAAATATCGGTCTTTTTCAGGGAAAGCTTTTTTTCAACCTTGATTTTTTTGGGTTGAGAAATTGCCTCTTGACTAGGTTCGGGTTCTGTGTTTTTTGAAGCTGGGACTTGACTTTTTTTTGCTAGCTCTCTTTTTAACTGGAGAATAATCTTTTCTTGTCTGGTTTTCCGTTTTTTGGCCATTTTCTTAGATTGACAATAACATTGAACCTGTTTAAAATCAAGTTGATAAGGTAAGAATGTTACTCAATTTTGATCAACTCCTTATTGTTTTAATAGGTATCATTTTTGTTTGGCTGATTGCCTTGAGTTTTCTTTTTTACAAGTTTTTATCGCCTTTATGGAAGTTGACTAAAGGAATCACTAAAAAAGATTTGAAGAGCGTTTTAGAGAAATTACTTAAAGATTTCGACAAACAAACCAAAGAAATTGATAAACTAGTTAAAATGGCAGAAGAATTGGAAAAGAATAACTTGTATAATATTCAAAAAGTTGGTTTAGTACGCTATAATCCTTTTGCAGAGACTGGCGGAGACCAAAGTTTTTGTTTATCATTATTAGATGGCCGAGGTAATGGCTTGGTTATTTCAAGTTTGCACAGTCGGGATACTACCAGAATTTATGCCAAGCCAGTTAAAAAGAGTAAGGCAGCTGGTTATGACTTATCGGCCGAGGAAAAACAAGCAATTAAAAAAGCCAAGAGAATAAGATGAGCTTAAATAAAAAGAAATTAACAATAATCATTGGTGGCCTTCTTTTATATTTAGCTTCAACAGGAGTTTCTTACGCTGCCTTTCGTTTTATTGTCAGCCCTGCTCCTAGTATGATTTCACCTTTGGCTGTCGATGAAGCCAGATCAAGGGTTGACTTAACCGCGCCCAAGACAGAAGCTTGTCCTCTTAATGGTCAGCTATTCACTAAAGGAGAAAAGGGAATTTGGGAAGGTCGACGACCTTTAACGGTGATGATTGAGAATCATGCTGATTCTCGGCCTCAATCTGGTCTTTCTAAAGCTGATGTTGTTTACGAAGCCGTAGCCGAGGGAGGGATTACCCGCTTCTTAGCCGTTTACTATTGCGGGGCAGTGGCTGAAGATTTTATCATTGGACCAGTTCGTTCAGCTCGGACTTACTTTATGGATTTTGCTTCAGAATATGGTGACTATCCTCTTTATGTTCATGTTGGTGGGGCTAACAAACCAGGTCTGGCCAATGCTTTAGGCCAAATTGGTGATTATGGTTGGCTAGCTAAGGGTAATGACATGAATCAATTTTCTCTTGGTTTTCCTACTTTTTGGCGTGATTATGAACGTCTAGGACGACCGGTGGCCACCGAACACACAATGTATTCCACCGCTGACAAACTTTATGCGATCGCTCATGATCGAGGTCTTGATGCTAAAGATGATGAAGGTAATCAATGGGACAAGGACTGGCAGTCTTGGGAATTTAAAGACGACGCTCAGGATAAAGGCGATGTTAATAAGATTGAGTTTAGTTTTTGGGGTGGTCAGCAAGAGTATGGAGTCAATTGGCAATATGATCAAGGGAATAATCAATATCTTCGTTTTAACGGCGGTCAGGAACATAAGGATTTGGATTATGATAAGCAGTTAATCGCTAAAGTGGTCGTTGTTCAGTTTATGATTGAAAAAGGCCCGATTGATGAGTTGAAGCATTTACTCTATACGACCATTGGTACAGGCAAGGCCTTGGTTTTTCAAGATGGGCAGGTCATCCAAGCGACCTGGAACAAAGCCAATCGCCAGGCAAGGACGATTTTCAAAGATACTCGAGGAGAAGAGATTAAATTCAATCGTGGTCCTATCTGGATTGAGACTCTTCCAGTTGGCAACGAAGTTAGTTATTAAAAAACCTGCCCGGAGGCACCATGCTTAAAGATTTAATGGTTTCCAAAGTCCGGGTCAAACTTCTTCAGACCTTTCTTTATCAGCCTGATGAGATTTTCTACGTCCGCCAATTAGTGAGAAAGATTAATGAAGAGATTAATGCCGTGCGGCGAGAATTAGCCCGGATGGAAAAAGCCGGTATGGCCAAGAAAGAATCTCGGGGTAACCGCCTTTATTACTTTTTTAACCGCGAATATCCTCTTTATGAGGAGTTGCTAACGATGGTTAACAAAACCACTGGTTTAGGCAAAGAAATAATCAAGAATAAATCAAAGTTGGGCAGAATTAAATTAGTGATGTTCTCCGGTCGTTTTGCCCGTCGTTTGCCTATCGAAGAAGGTGGGGTTGATCTCTTAATTGTCGGTGAAATTGATATGCAGACTTTGGTTAAATTAGTTCGAGTTGAAGAAGCGAAATTAAACAGAGAAATTAATTACACGGTGATGACTAAAGATGAATTTAATTTTCGCAAGAAAAGGCGAGACCCCTTTCTACAGAGTATCCTTTTGGGTTCAAGAGTGATGATTATTGGTGACCAAGAAAACTTAGTGGCCAAATACGGAGAAGAATAGTGGGAAAACAAAAAATTATTAAAACCGGTAACAGTTTGGCAGTGACCATTCCCTCAGATTTTGTTAGAAATGTGGGGGTTAAAGCTGGCCAGACGGTTCAGGTTAAAGTTGAACCAGAAACCGGCAAGGTTACTTATTCTTTTAGTGGCACTCGCCAACTACCTTTAGTTTCTTTGACTAAGAGGAGAAGAGTTAAGAAATGAAAGATCGCCGTTATCTGCTCTGGTTGATTATTCTGCTGACCGTGATAGCGATTTTTATTGATTTACCCACGAGAATTCCCTTAAAGTTTAATTTTAATGGTTTTAAAATAGATCAAGAACTTACCAGACCAATCCTAAATTTTCAGATTGGTAAATTTAAATTTTTCCGTGATTTAGAAATTAAACAAGGAATTGATTTAGCTGGTGGTAGCCATTTAGTTTTTCAAGCGGAGATGAGTGATATTGGCGAAGATAATCGAGAGACCGCTTTGGCGGCGGCTAGAGAGAATATTGAAAGAAGAATTAATTTGTTTGGCTTGGCTGAAGCTTTAGTTCAGACTTCAAAATTAGGGGATAACTATCGTTTAATTGTTGAACTACCTGGGGTGACTGATGTTAACCAAGCCGTTGATTTAATCGGCCAGACAGCTCAACTTGATTTTCGGGATTTAAGTCCTGAAGCCACGGCCGCGGCTACCCTTGATGATTATCAAGAAACAGATTTAACCGGAGCAGATTTGAATAAAAGTCAAGTTCAATTTGATCCTAATACGGGTGAACCCGTGGTTGGTTTGGAGTTTAGCGATGAGGGAGCAAGAAAGTTCGGAGAGATAACCAGTAGGAATGTGGGGAAACCCGTGGCCATTTTTCTTGATGAGGTCCCGGTAACCATTCCCTTGGTCAGAGAAAAAATTACCACTGGTAAAGCGGTGATTAGTGGTGAATTTACCACTGAAGAGGCAAAATTACTGGCAACTCAACTTAACGCCGGGGCTTTACCGATCCCCATTAAAATTGTTGAGCAGAGAAATGTCGGGGCAACTTTGGGCGCCGAGTCAGTCAAAAAGAGCGTTCAGGCAGGCTTAATTGGCTTGTTGATGGTAATTTTGTTTATGGCGGCCTATTATGGCCGCTTAGGCATCTTAGCTAATGTTGGTTTGATTATTTATGGTTTGATTACCTTAATGTTTTACAAATTAATTCCCGTGACTTTGACTTTACCAGGAATTGCGGGTTTCATTCTTTCTGTGGGGATGGCGGTTGATGCCAATATCTTGGTTTTTGAGAGAATGAAAGAGGAGATTAGAACCGGTAAATCAAAATCATTGGCCATGGAATTAGGTTTTGGCCGGGCTTGGGATTCGATTCGGGATGCCAATGTGGCTACCTTAATCACCTGCTTTATTCTTTTTAATCCTTTTAGTTGGTCTTTCCTTAATACCTCGGGCATGGTGCGTGGTTTTGCTTTAACTCTAGGTCTGGGAGTTTTATTAAGTTTGTTTACCGGAGTGGTGGTTACCCGAACAATTTTAAGGACCTTTTCCGGGAAGGAGACACAATGATTGATTGGATGAAATATAAATGGCTCTACTTTGCCTTATCGGCCTTGATTTTAGTCCCAGGGATTGTTTCTCTGTTTTTGTTTGGCTTAAAACCAGCGATTGACTTTACGGGTGGTAGTTTATTGGAGTTGAAGACCCAGCAAGAATTAAACCCTAAAGAGGTTGATCAATTACTGATTGAGAGGAACTTTGAGGTTTCGGCGGTTCAAAAATCAGGTGAAAATCAAATTTTAATCCGTCTCCAGCCAATTGAAAAAAACCAAGCCGAGGAAATTCAATCAGCTATCAATGAAAAATTTAATCAAGAATCAGAAGAGATTCGCTTTGAAACGGTTGGACCGACTTTAGGCAAAGAATTAGTTAGGAAAACAATTTGGGCCATCATTTTAGCGGCTGGTTTTATTCTTACTTATGTGGCTTGGCGGTTTAAGGATCTTAAATTTGGCGTCTGTGCCATTTTAGCGATGTTCCACGATACTTTTATTCTCCTTGGCAGTTTTTCTTTATTAGGCCATTTCTTGGGAGTTGAGATAGACACCTTATTTGTGACGGCCATGTTAACCATTCTTTCTTTTTCGGTTCACGATACGATTGTTGTTTATGATCGAATTAGAGAATCACAAAAATTATTACCAAGAACGCCTTTTAGAGAAATAATTAATAAGGCAGTGACCGAAACTCTGAGTCGATCAGTCAATAACTCGATGACCATTATTTTTATGTTAATTGCTTTGCTCTTGCTAGGCGGGACGACGATCAGGTGGTTTGTGGCGGCTCTATTGATTGGCACCATTTCTGGAACTTATTCTTCCACTTTTACGGCCGCACCACTATTAATTATTTGGGAAAAATTTGCCAAAAGAAAGTGAATTTATTCTTTAATAGGGAACGAGGAAATTTCAAGAAGCTTTTCTTGATTATCTTCTAGTGAGACCTTATTGAACCTTTGATAACCACACTTTTGACAGCGATAGAGAATTTGCTGTTTACCTTTTTTTTGAGTCATACCAATTGGTTTCATTAAACCATGGCAAGTTGCTTGCCTGTCTCCAGGATTAAAATCAACATGTTTACTGAAAAGACAATTAGGACAATGATCAGTGTAACCAGTGCCTTTTATTTTAAAGCCACAAACATCACAGATAAAATCTTCAGTTTTTTTAATAAATTTTTTCGTTGGGAGCATTTTGGAGTTGTTCAAACTAGTTTTTTTCCAAGCTGTTTGATTCTTTTGAGAAGATAAGTTCGCTTGTTTTTACTTTTATCCTCTTCAACCTCTTCAAATAATTGGTTTAAAATCCTGCCCACAACTGGTCCAGGACGAATTCCCAGAATTTTCATAACGTCTTGACCATTGACCTTGAGATCAGTAATGGAGAAAGGTTGTTTTTGGACCACAACTAATTTTTTCTTAAATCTTTCAAAGCGCCAAGAGGTTTCTCTGGCGCCACCGCCAACTCGATCTGCTCGTCTTAATTCAAGCATATCGGTTAAATTTTCCTTGCCAACATTCCTGATAAAACGCCTGATCGCTTTATCGGTTTGTCTTTCATCAACACTAAATTGGTGCCAACGGACTAGGGTAATCAACCTATTTTCATTCTTTTTAGAAAATCTTAGTCTTCGGGCAATGTTTCGGGCTAAATGAGTGCCAACCATTTCATGATTGTAGAAAGTAATAGTTCCTTTTTTATCTTTGTCAGCTACTAATGGCTTGCCAACATCATGAATAAGAATTGCCAGGTTAACAACTGGGTCTCTGGATTTACTGGCCTTAAGAGATTTGATAGCATGGGTACCAACATCATCAATATGATGCCGACCCGGGCTTTTTTGTTTAACCCCAAACATTTTTTCGACTTCAGGCAGAATTCTTTCGGCTAAGCCAGAGTTTCTTAGGATTAAATAACCATCAGCCGCATAATTGCTGGTAAGAATCTTAAACAGTTCATCTCTAACTCTTTCCTGACTGATTTGATCGATTAGCTGATTGTTTTTCTTGATCGCTTGAAAAGTCTTTTTCTCAATGGTAAAACCTTGTTGAGCAGCAAAACGGATCGCCCTCATCATTCTTAGAGCGTCTTCAGAAAACCTTTTATTCGGGTTACCTACGGCCTTGACAATTTTATTTTTAAAGTCTTTTTGACCGTCAAAAAGGTCAATCATCTCTAAAGATTTTTGATCCCACTGGCCATTTTTTAAGATTGGTCCAATGACAATGGCATTAAAAGTAAAATCTCTTCTTTCTAAGTCTTCTTCTAATTTTTTACCCCACTTGACTTCATCTGGTCTTCTTTTATCAGAATAACCCCATTCTTTTCGGTAAGTGGTAATTTCATAAACTTCTTCACCTCTTTTTGTTTTAAAAGGAATTCCAACCGTGCCAAAAGCATTATCGTAAAAAGAGTCATCGAATAAAGCCTGAATGATTTTAGGGGTAGCCTTGGTTGTGAAATCACAGTCAATTGGGACTTTATTTTGAAGTAGGCTTCTCACGCCAGCCCCGACCAAATAGATTTCATGACCTTGGTCTGTAAATTTTTTAAAGACATTTAAAATTTCTTTAGGAATTTTTTTACTAAATTTTTCTGGGAGTTTTTGGCTCATTTCTATGTTATTATGATAGCACAATGAGGTGGAAAGTTTTAGCAAGAATCAAATCTACCAAACTCCAAGAAAGAAGAGAAGAAATAGTTAAAGCTCTTTTTAAGAACCGTAATTTGAAAACAAAAAAACAACAAAAAGAATTTCTTAATCCCAAAGATCCCTACCAATTGACACCTCAAGATGTTGGTATTTCCTTGGTTCAATTAAATAAAGCGCTTAAGAGAATTAGGCAGGCAATTAAGAAAAAAGAGAAAGTGATTGTTTACGGTGATTATGATACCGATGGTGTTTGCGCGACCGCCATCATGTGGGAAACCCTCAATAAATTAGGTTTAGATGTCCTGCCCTTTATCCCCCGCAGAGAAGAAGGCTATGGTCTGAAAGCTAGTATCATTAATCAAATGGCTAAAGAGGGAGTGAAATTGATTATTACGGTTGACCAAGGGATCGTTGCTTATCGTCAAGTAACTCGGGCAAAAAAAACAGGGATTGATGTGATTATTACTGATCACCATCAGCCTGGAAAAAAGAAACCTAAGGCAAAAGCCATTATCCACACCACCCAATTAGCTGGTTGTGGTGTAGCCTGGTTTTTGGCTAAGTGGCTGGTTGAAAAAATTAAATCTAAAGCCAAACCCCTTGGTTTAGATTTAGTTACCATTGGAACAATAACCGATATGGTCCCCTTGATTGGTCCTAACCGCTCGATTGTTAAATTCGGATTGAGTCAGGTTAACAAAACTAAGCGAGCTGGTTTGTTAGCTCTTTATCAATTCGCTGGTCTTGATAAAAAAAAGATTGATACCTATGAAGTCGGTTTTATTATTGGTCCAAGAATCAATGCCAGCGGCAGGATGGATGATCCGATGGAAGCTCTTCGCTTAATTTGTACTAATGATGAAAATCGAGCTATCAGTTTAGCCCAGAAAATTGATCAGAAAAACCGTGAGCGTCAGGAATTAATGAAACAAACTACTCTTCACGCTCGAGAACTTTGGTTAAAAGAAGATGGTGAGAGTTCTTTAATTTTTATTTATCATCAGTCTTATGAGCATGGTGTTGTTGGTTTGGTGGCAAGTAAATTAAAAGACGAATTTTATCGACCAGCCATTATTTTAGCGCCTAGAAAAGATCGGTGGGTAGGTTCGGGCCGGTCAATTGAAGAGTTTAATATTATTGAAGCCATTCGGGAATTGAAAGATATTATTGGTGATCATGGCGGTCATCGTTTGGCGGCTGGTTTTGATGTCAGTCAGGAGAAATTAGAAGAAGCTAAACAGAGATTAATAAAAAAGGCGGAAAAAGATTTAGGCAAGAAAAAATTAGGACCGAGAATAGAAATTGAGATAGAGGTTGAGTTAATTGATTTAAACTTAGCTCTTTATCAAGAAGTTAATAAATTTGCCCCTTTTGGGATGAATAATCCTCAACCGGTCTTTTCCAGTCGGCAAGTAAGAATTGCTAACCTTAAAAAAGTTGGGGCTGATAATCAACATCTTAAATTTAGAGTTAATGGTTTTGAGGTAATTGCTTTTGGTCAAGGAGAATTATTACCTCAGCTTTCAACCAAACAACCAGTTGACCTTGCCTATAATCTTTTTCTCAATCAATGGAATGGCCTTCAGCGGTTGGAATTAAAAATCAAAGACATTAAAATTCCAGAATAAAATTGCAAAAAATCCTTTTAGAGGATAGAATCTAAAATATGGAAAGAACTCTCATTAAAGAGATACTTAAAAAGATAGGTAAAAAAGTTAGACTTAATGGTTGGATTGATCGGCGGCGCGACCATGGTAAATTGGTTTTTATTGACTTGAAAGATAGAACTGGTTTGGTTCAGATTGTTGGTAAAGAAAAACTAGGGAAATTAAGGATTTCGGACGTTGTTGAAGTAGAAGGTAAAGTTAAAAAAAGACCTAAAGATTTAATTAACCCCAAGATTCCCAGTGGTGAAGTTGAAGTCGAGGTAGAAAAGGTCAAGATTTTAGCCCAATCAGAAGATTTACCTTTTGATATTCGAGGTGATGGTTATCAAATTGGTGAAGAGACTCGGTTAAAGTATCGCTATCTTGATCTACGCCGACCCCGATTAGTCAGAAATCTTGAAATTCGACATCAGGTAATCAGATTCATTCGTAATTGGCTTGATGAAAAAGGTTTTATTGAAATCGAAACACCAATTCTTTCCAAGGCGACACCAGAAGGCGCTCGTGATTTTATTGTTCCCTCGCGACTTCAGCCGGGTAAGTTTTACGCCTTACCCCAGGCTCCTCAGCAATACAAACAATTATTAATGGTAGCTGGATTTGAAAAGTATTACCAAATTGCCCGCTGTTTTCGTGATGAAGATCCTCGGATTGATCGGGCTTATGGAGAGTTTACTCAGCTTGATTTGGAGATGTCTTTTACAACCCAGGAAGAGATTCTTAATCTTACTGAAACTCTTTTTACCGAGATAACGGAGAAGGTTTTAAAAAAGAGAGTTTTTAAAAAGCCTTTTCCTCGTTTTAGTCATGCCGAAGCAATGAAAAAATTTGGCAGTGATAAATTTGATCTGCGTAAGAAAAAAGATCCTAAGGTAGTTGCTTTTGCTTGGGTAATTGATTTTCCTTTGTTTGAAAAGACAAAAGAAAGAGAATTAAGTCCTTCTCACCATCCTTTTACTGCTCCTAAGGATGAAGATCTGCCTTTGTTAGATAAAGACCCAATGAAAGCACGCTCTTGGCAGCATGACTTAGTTTGTAACGGCTTGGAAGTGGGTGGAGGGAGTCTTAGGATTACTGACCCCAAAATCCAGCGAAAAATTTTTAAAATTCTAGGCCTTTCGGAAAAAGAGATAGAGAAAAAATTCGGTCATCTCTTAAGGGCATTTGAATATGGAGTTCCGCCCCATGGTGGTATTGCCCCAGGAATTGATAGATTTTTACAGGCCGCTTTGGGAGAACGTTCAGTCCGAGAACTAATTGCTTTTCCGATGACGGCTGGTGGTCAGACATCAGTAATGGAGGCTCCCAGTGAAGTTGATGAAGTTCAATTAAAAGAACTCAAAATCAAAGTAATGAAAAAGTGAATCCAAAAAATTCCGATTTGACTACTATTAAGATAAAAAGAGCTTTTCTTTTTTTATTTGGGCTAGTTTTTTTTCTTTTTCCCAGCAACAATTGGTATTCAATTGTTCAAGCTACCTACCAACCACCTAAAATTCAGCCAATTGAATTAGAGTTGCCTAAAGTGGCTGATTATCCAGTTAATTTTGCGGGAATAACGGCACCATCTCTGACGGCTAAGTCAGTCATTGTTGTTGATCGTGATTCAGCTGTTGTTATGTTTGCCAAGGATGAAAGAGTTCAACTTTTACCGGCTTCGGTCGTGAAATTGATGACGGCTTTAGTAACCCTTGACTACTATGATTTGGAAAGTACTTTGACAGTTATTGGCATCAATAATCAAGGTCAAGACATGAGATTAAAAGAAGGAGAAGTGATGACGGTTAAGAATTTGTTATATGGTGTCTTAGTCGCTTCAGCCAATGACGCGGCCACTTTGTTAGCCCAAAACTACCCAGGTGGAGAAAAAGGGTTTGTTAAAGCGATGAATGAGAAAGCTAAGGAATTAAACCTAAACGACACTTATTTTGTTAACCCTACGGGCTTGGATATTGATGAGGAAGGTAATTTTATAATTGGTTATTCCTATTCAACCGCTTTAGATTTAGCCAGATTAGCGAGCTTGGTGATTAGAGAGCCACTTTTGGGTGAAATAGTGGCCACTCCCAAAATCGTGGTTACTGATACGACCGGTCAATTTGAACATGTTCTTTACAATATTAATGAATTACTTTCTTGGCTACCAGGGATGAAAGGGGTGAAGACTGGTTGGACTGAGGAAGCGGGTGAATGTTTAGTAGGGTATGTTGAACGAGATGGTCGGGGAATAATTACGGTTGTTTTAGGTAGTCAAGATCGTTTTGGCGAAACCGCTAGATTAGTTGATTGGGCTTTTAGCAATCATCGTTGGGAGAATATTACCCCAACTATTTCTCCGTCCAAGTAGGGTCAATGGCTGGAACATAGGCAAAGAAATTATGGTCACCCTCGAAAATGTAAATTGGCTGGATAAAAGTTTGGGGTTCTTCAGAATCATAATAGGCTAAGTAAATTTTCCTGATGGTAATCTGTTTGTCGTCATTTTGACCTAGATTGGCGATATAACCTTGCTTTGATTGGAGTTCTTGCCAGGCATTATTAATTGGTTTAAGAGGATAAGTTGCCGAGGTATTGCGATCAATTGGTTGGTAAGTATATTTAATTTCGATAATCCGTTTACCCATGAGTCGACTGCCAGAAAAGAGAAAGGAAACCAGGGCTTCTTTAGGGTTAGGTGGATAAATTCTCAGGTCATTAAGGTCAGCTCTAAAGAAATTAACCCGGACAAAATCAGCCTCGGAAAGAGAAATGGCGGGAATCAAATTAGGGGAAATATATTTTAGATAATCAAACTCAGCACTACCAGTGGCTAAATCTTCGGTCAGCAGGCCATTGTTTTGAAGGAAACTTTTGGCTTCCTGGGCGGCTTGTTCATTAGTCGGCAGGTTTTTTTGAACTAAAAGTTCTTGATCATTTTCAAATTGATAACGAAGATGAAAATTACCAGTATTGATATTCATTTCTAAAGTAGTGGCTGGGGTTATCTCGGTTGTCCAGCGATAAGTATTTTCATTAACTTTTTCCGGTTGGCCGGTGAAGCCCATCTTACGAACTTTTTGTTTGGCTCTATCCAAGGCCAAGAGATTAGGCGGTTTTTGAGGTGAAAGGTAAACTCGATCAATATTGTCAAATTGGGGCAGAGCTCCCTGGATAGTTTCTAAGCGATAAGATAATTCAGGCGTTTGTTTTTCTGGAAATTTTAATTTTGGTAAAGGACCAAAAGCCATAGTTGGTGGTGGTGGCGGGGGTGGGTGAATTTTTTTCCAGATATCAGTCCCAACTCCCCAGGCAATTTTCAGAACAAAGATAACGACTAGGGCAATGACGCCGTATTTAAGCGCTTTCCGGGTCGTTTGGGCAGTTTGAGTTAGAGTTGCCATCTGGAAAATCTATTTTGAGTATAAAGTGACGCTATGCTAAAATCAAGGCAAATGAGCATCCGAGTCAGAATTTCGCCTTCGCCAACCGGCTTTGCCCATGTTGGTACCGCCTACATTTCTCTTTTTAATTATGCTTTTGCCAAAAAAAACAAAGGCAAATTCATTCTTCGAATCGAAGATACAGACATAAAACGCCATGTACCTAAAGCGGAAAAAGCAATTTTTGATGGCTTGCACTGGCTAGGTTTAAATTACGATGAGGGTCCGGACGTTAGGGGCAAGTTTGGGCCTTATCGTCAATCAGAAAGAATAAGTCTTTATCAGAAATATGCTCAAGAATTGCTAGAAAAAAAACTTGCTTACCAAGATGAAGGGGCAATTCGATTTAAGGTTTTAAAAGGAAAAACTTCTTGGCAAGATCTTATTCGTGGAAGAATAGAGTTTGATAATCAACAGATTGAAGATTTTGTTATCTTAAGGTCAAATGGCTATCCTGTTTATAATTTTGCTGTGGTCATCGATGACTGGTTAATGAAAATTTCCCAGGTGATTCGAGGTGAAGACCACATTTCTAACACTCCCCGGCAAATAATGCTTTATCAAGCCTTAGGGGCTAAGGTACCAGAATTTGCTCATTTGCCTCTTTTAAGAAATCCTGACCAATCAAAAATTTCAAAAAGAAAAAACCTGGTCGCTCTTTCTTGGTATCAGGAACAAGGTTATTTACCCGAAGCGATGGTTAACTTTTTTGGTTTAATGGGTTGGTCACACCCCCAAGACAAAACGGTTTTTAGTTTAGATGAATTTATTAAATATTTTTCTTTTAAAAGGATTTCAACTTCGGCTCCTGTTTTTGATTTAAGAAAATTAGATTGGTTAAATGGTGTTTATCTTAGGGAAAAGACAGATAAAGAACTACTTCAATTAATTAAACCATACATACCTAAAGGAATGGCAGATAGTTTAATTAAACAAACCATTCCTTTAATTAAAGACAGATTGATTAAACTTTCTGATTATCCTGATTTAGTTGACTTTTTTATTAGAGAACCAAAGGTTGATAAAAAATTACTCATTAAAAAAAGTCAGGGAGAAAAATTACTCAAAGAACAGTTCGAAAAATCAATCATGGAGTTAGAAAAAAATAGGGTTTGGGAGGCAAAGAGATTAGAAAAATTATTCAGAGATTTGGCAGAGAAGAATAATTGGCATACTGGCAAATATTTTATGGCAACCAGAATTGCCCTTACTGGTAAAACCGCTACTCCGCCTCTCTTTGAAACGATAGAGGTTTTAGGAAGAGAAAAGACGTTTAAGAGATTAAAAAAGATATGAGAAAGAGTAATCAACCCCAAAAGTTAGTTTTTCCCAAAGATTTTCTTTGGGGAGCGGCGACAGCTGCTCATCAGGTTGAAGGTAATAATCTTCATAATGATTGGTGGGAATGGGAAAAAAGAAAAGGAGTTAAAGACTCGGGGATTGCCTGTGATCACTATCATCGCTTCAAAGAAGATTTTAACTTAGCCAAAGAACTCAATCACAATGCCCATCGCTTTTCCCTCGAATGGTCAAGAATTGAACCAGAAGAAGGTAAATGGAATAATCAGGCGGTCAAACACTACCAAAACGTTCTTCAAACTCTTAAAGAGAAAAAGATGAAGACTTTTGTTTCTTTATATCATGTTACTTTACCTTTATGGTTTGCCAAGAAAGGTGGCTTTGAAAAAAAAGAGAACATTGAATATTTTAAGCGCTTTTGTCTCTTTGCGGTCAATGCTTTGGCAGACAAGGTTGACTTCTGGATTACCATTAATGAACCTAAAACCATTGTGGCCGCTGGTTATTTGCAAGGATTTTGGCCGCCCCAAAAGAAAAATAAGTTACTAGCTCTTCGAGTTTACCGCAATCTTGCTTTGGCCCACAAAGAAGTTTACCAAGCCATAAAAAATGAATTCCCTAATGCTCAGGTGGGAGCCGTGATTAATATGCCGGCTTTGCATTACTATGGTAATCATTTTTTAAGCCGGTTAGTACCTTCATTCATCAAAATCCTTCTAAATCATTCTTTTTATCGTTTGACCGGAAAAACCCATGATTTTTTAGGTTTAAACTATTACCTTTTTCATCAGCTTCGCTTTCAGGATTTAAAAACGAAAGTCAATAAAAGAAAACTTGAAGAAACTATTCTTCTTGAAAGTTCAGATTTAGGTTGGCAATTTTATCCTCAAGGGATTTATGAAGCTTTGATGAGTTTGAAGAAATATCATCTTCCAATTTATATTACTGAAAATGGTGTGGCCGATGCCAAAGATAAATACAGAGAAAAATTTATTATCAATCATCTTCAATGGGTTCACCAGGCAATCCAAGAGGGCGTGAATGTCCGCGGTTACCTTTATTGGTCTTTAATAGATAATTTTGAGTGGTCTTTTGGTTTTAAACCCAGATTTGGTTTAATTGAAGTTAATTATAAAACCCAAAAAAGAAAAATAAGAAAGAGTGCTTATACTTACGCCAAAATTTGTAAAGAAAACGCCATTACTTTACAGTAATTTTTCAAAAAGTTTTATAGAGAGGGGATTATAGGCTTGCTAGGAAATTATTCAAATTTATTAGTCCTTGATTTATTCTTGCATATTCGGGATTAGTAATCATTCCCATTCCATTATAGAAAGCCAACATTTTATCCATTGTTAAAGCAGCATGAAGTTTAATTTCTTCAGCAGCGAGTTGTTCTTCGCCTCCTTGTTTTCTATCAACTAAGACAACCACATCTCTTACTCTAAACCCTTCGTCTCTAAGAATCCTGGCTGCTTCTAATTTAGAATCTGCTCGAGTTACTAGATCGTCGACTAAAACTACGGTCTTACCCTGATCAAGAGCCCTCATTCCGTCTATCTTTACACCAGTGCCGTGATTTTTTACATCAGTTCGAGGCGTAATCATCCCAATACCTAGTTTATCTGAAAGGGAAGAAACTAGTGGTGTTGCCGCTGTAGGAACGTCAGCTAACAAGTCAAATTCTAGTGGTTTGAGTAGCTCTAGATAAACATCAACTGCCGCAGCTTTAGCTTCAGGTTCTCTTCGAAGAAGTCTGAGGTCAATGTAAACGGGCGATGGGGGTGCTTCTGGGTGTTTATCATGTAATTTTAATCTGAAATCGCCGAATTTAATTGCGCCAATATAAAATAATTGAAGACATAACTGTGATTCTGCTGTTAAGCTTTCTGGATTTAAGGGTTGATTTCCGGTTTTTTCGCCAGTCATTATCTATCTATATAGATTAATTGCTTCTCTTAATTTTTCGGTCTCTCTTCTCGCTGCCAAAGCAAAATCTGCTCCGCTTGAAGCAAAGATAATCCCTCGTGAAGAATTGATAATCATTCCCCAATTGCGACTATCTTTACCTGCTTTGACGCTGGCCTCAACATCACCGCTTTGAGCACCAATACCAGGAATAAGAATCGGCATATCGCCAACAACAGCTCTAATTCCAGCTAGTTCTTGAGGATAAGTAGCACCAGCAACGATGGCACAATTACCATTTTCATTCCAGGATTCAGCTACATTTCTTGCCACCACTTGATAGAGTGGTTCTTGATTTTCGCCAACCGGAAGGTCTTGAAATTCTCCGGCACCAGCATTAGAAGTTCTGGCTAAAACGATAATGCCTTTATCTTGACGATCTAAGAATGGTTTTAAGGCTTCTTTACCAAGATAGGGATGAACAGTAATCGCGTCTACCCCTAATTCATCAAAAGCGGCTCGGACATAACCAAGGTTGGTGTTACCAATATCAGCTCTTTTGGCATCAAGGATAACAGGAATGTCTGGATAATGTTGTTTAATAAATTTTACGGTACTGGCTAAAGCCTTTAGTCCTGGTACACCTTGAGCTTCATAAAAAGCACTATTAGGTTTGTAAGCACAAACTAAATCATAAGTTGCCTCAACAATTTGTCTATTAAATGCAGCTATTATATCTTCAGGAGAGGCAGTGGTTAATCCGTTAACTCCATAACGGGGAATTTTAGAGATGTCTGAATCAAGACCAACGCAAACAAAATTTCCTTGTTGCCAACGATTCTCTAGTTTGGCAACAAATTCAGATTTAGGGGTTTTTAAAGATTCAGATAGAGGAATTTCTCTTGACCTTGGCATCTTATTTAGTTTATCGGCTTAAACTTTTAGGGGGCAGATTGAATATTAAATTAACAGTAAAATCTTTTTCCCAAAAAGTCAAGAGTTAAAATTTTTAATTCTCTCAGCTATTTTTCAGTTTCGATGTATAATATACGGCATTATAAAAGCTGGGAGGTGAAGTTTAATATCTTCTTATTAAAATGAGAATTCTTGTTATTGAAGATGAACATAAAATAGCTAATTCTATTAAAAAAGGCTTAGAGCAGGAATCTTATGCGGTTGACATTGCTTATGATGGCAAACAGGGTTTTGATTTAGCCGCCACCGAAGAATATGATGTTATTATTTTAGACTTAATGTTGCCTGAAATGGACGGTTTGGAGCTCTGTCAGAAGTTACGGAAAGAAGAGAAGATTCATACTCCCATTTTAATGTTAACCGCCAAAGGCCAACTAGAAGATAAAGTTAAAGGCTTAAACGCTGGGGCCGATGATTATTTAGTTAAGCCGTTCGCTTTTGCCGAGCTTTTGGCTCGGCTTAAAGCCTTAAGCCGGAGACCAAAACAAGCCTTAGATAACATTCTGACTTGTAATGATCTGACTCTTAATATCTTAACTTACGAAGTCAAACGGGGAACGAAAAAGACTAAGTTGTCGAGAAAAGAATTTGCTCTTTTGGAATATCTTTTAAGACACAAAAATGAAATCCTTACTAAGGAACAAATTATTAATCATGTTTGGGACTATGACGCCGATATCTTACCTAATACAGTTGAAGTTTATATTGGTTATTTAAGAAATAAGATTGATAAACCTTTTAAAAATAAAGCTCCTCTAATTCAGACTATCAGAGGTTTTGGCTATAAAATTGGAGAAAAAAGCCATGTTTAAATCAGCAAGACTAAAATTAACTGGCTGGTATCTTTTTATCATTATGTTCATTAGCCTTTCTTTCAGTATTGCGATTTATAGAGGTATGGTGGGGGAATTAGAAAGAGGTTTTCGTCGAGCAGAGTTAAGGTTTAGAGCCGAGGAGTTTGACGTTCCTTTACCTCAAACTTTTCCAGAACAACCAGAAGATTTACCATTACGCTTAAAAGAGATAGCTCCCCGTTTTTTTCTTGTTGAAGATCTAGAAGCAGCTAGAAAAAGATTATTACTTAACCTATTAATGATAAATAGCGGGGTTTTAGTTGTTTCTGCTTTGGCAGGTTATTTTTTAGCCGGAAAAACCCTTCGACCGATCGAAAAGGCCATGGAAGAACAAAAAAGATTTGTGGCTGATGCTTCCCATGAGCTTTTAACTCCCTTAACCGCTTTAAAAACCTCAATGGAAGTAGCTTTAAGGGATAAGAAGCTATCTCTTAAGGAAAGCAAAAAGGTGATAAAAAGTAATTTGGAGGATATTGATGGCCTTCAATCTTTGTCTAATAACCTCTTGAGTTTGGCTCATTACCAAAATAATGGTCAAAATCTTAGCTTCAAGAAGGTCGATGCAACTAAACTGATTAAAAAAGTCTGTCGAAAGGTTTTGCCCTTAGCTAAAAAGAAAAAGATCAAAATAGAAGTGAATGTCAGAAAACAAACAATTTGGGCCAATGAAGAAAGTTTCGAAGAAATGATGTTAATTTTTTTAGATAATGCCATTAAATATACTCCTAAAAACGGTAAGATAACCATAGAAACGAAGGTAAATAAAAAATCCTTATTGATCAAAATAAAAGATACGGGGTTGGGGATTGCCAAAGAAGACCTGCCTCATATTTTTGACCGGTTTTACCGAGTGGACCAATCCCGTTCAAAAAGTAAGGCTTTTGGTTTTGGGCTAGGTTTGTCGTTGGCTAGAAAAATTATCGAAATTCACCAGGGCACTGTTGCTGTTTCTAGTGTTTTAAAGAAGGGGACCACTTTTACTATCAAATTTCCTCTAAAGCGTTCCTGAAGATTTTTTTCTAAGCATTTTCTTAGGTTAGTCGTTTATTATTCGGCTTGTTAAAAGTTATTTGAATTATTGGGAGAGAGGAGGTGAAAAGATGAAGAAACATTTAATTATCCCCATTTTTGGTTTAGCTTTGCTTGGTTTTGTTGCCTATGGTTCTGCTAAGGTGTATGCAGAAGATGAGCTAAGCCAATATCCACCTATTGTTCAAAAATTAGTCGAACGCTTTGGCCTTAATGAAGAAGAAGTCAAGGCTGTTTTTGACGAAGAGAGAGAAGAACGGCGGATTGAAAACCAAACTCGTTTTGAGGACAAGCTGAGTGAGGCGGTTGAGAACGGTGATTTGACTGAAGACCAAAAGCAGCTAATTTTAACCAAGAAGGCAGAAGTACAAGAGAAACCTGGAGAATTAGAGGGTCTTTCTCTTGAAGAAAGAAGAACAGTAATGGAAAAGCACAAGAAAGAAATGGAATCTTGGGCCGAAGAAAACGGAATTGATCTGAAGTACCTTTTTGGCGGTCGCGGCTTTGGTCCAGGCCGTCCTTTTGGTGGTTTTGAGTAAACAGCCCTTCGCCTGTTCAAGACACTCTCTAGCCTGCCCTAGGGAGTGTCTTGTTCTCAGCCTTTTCTCAGTTTGCTTTTATAAATTACATCCAATGAATTTGGAAAAAGTAACAGCAATAATAAAAAAAGACAAAATAATAGCGATGTTTAAAAAAATATTTAGGAGTCGCAAAAAAACGGCGGTAGTGGCAATTATTTTGCTTTTGGCGATAATAGTTAGCTGGCGTGTTTTGGCTAATGGAGAAAAACAACCCCAATTACAAACAGCCGAGGTTCAAAAAGGAACGATTATTTCTTCTATTAGTACAGCAGGAACTGTTTTAACTGCAAACACTTTCTCAGTCACTACTTCTGCAACCGGAGTGGTAAAGGGTGTTTATGTTAGCGAAGGAGCGACAGTGATTAAGGGTCAGAAAATAGCTGAAATTGCTTTAGATACAGAAGGAAATCAAGCTCATGTCTCAGCCTATGCGAGTTATATCAGCGCCGTTAATTCGCTTAAGAGTGCTGAAAATAGTTATCGCTCAGCCCAGGTAACTCTTGAAAAAACCTATGACGAAATTAAAGGACATGATGAAGATGAAACTTTTACAATGAAGGAAACACGCACCAAGGCAGAAGTTGCCAATGATAATGCCTATGACGCGATCCAAACATCTAAAGCAAAATTGTCTTCGGCAGCTCTTGATTATCAATCAAGTTCACCAGTCATTGTCGCTCCAGCCCCAGGTGTGATTACTAGTATTACTATCGCAGAGGGAATGAACTTTGGCTCTCAGGATACTACTAGTGATACCCGAGCAAGTCTAAGAATAGCGACTATAGAATCCGAAGGAACTCCTTTAGCTTCGTTCAACCTTTCAGAAATTGATATTTTGCAGGTAAAGACAGGCCAAAAGGCAACCATTACCTTGGACAGCCTGGCTGGTAAAACTTTTACCGGCAAAGTGGTCAGTGTTGATCGGATTGGAAACGTAACCAGTGGGGTGACCACTTATCCAATCATTATTCAGTTTGATATTAGTTCTGAACAAATTCTGCCTAATATGACAGCGACAGCCGAAATTATTACTGAAATAAAAGAGAACGTTCTTTGGGTACCCTCCCAAGCCATCAAAACTCAAGCCGGCCAAACAATAGTTAAGGTTTTAGTTAATGGCGAAGAGCAAGAAAGAGAAGTAGAAGTAGGATTGGAGAATTCCGATCAGGCGGAGATTATCAGTGGCCTTAATGAAGGCGAGACAGTTATTACCAGTGAAACAGTGACCGGTGAAGAAACTTCCTTCAGTAGTAGTGGCTTGAGAGGGATTATGCCAGGCGGGGGATTTGAAGTAAAAAGATGATTAAGACGGTTAATTTAACCAAAATCTATAAAAATGATGCCGTAAAGACAATTGCCCTTAAAGACGTTTCTCTGGAAATTAAAAAAGGAGAGTTTATCGCAATTATGGGACCCTCTGGTTCAGGCAAATCAACCCTGATGCATCTTTTAGGGGCTCTGGATACGCCAACCTCAGGTGCCTATTTTTTAGAAGGAAAGGATGTTTCTAAACTTTCGGATGATGAACTTTCTGAAATTAGAAACAAAAACATTGGCTTTGTCTTTCAGGCTTTTAATTTACTTCCCCGAGTCACTGCTCTCAAAAATATCATGATTCCCTTAGTTTATGCTGGAGTTGAAAAAAAGGAAAGGATAAGGCGAGCCAAAAAAGCCTTAAGCCTGGTTGGCTTAGAAGATAAGCTTAGTAATAGACCTAACCAACTATCTGGGGGAGAAATTCAAAGAGTCGCCATTGCCCGGGCTCTGATAACTAACCCCTCAGTGATTTTTGCGGATGAACCAACTGGCAATTTGGATACCAAATCGGGAGAAGAAATCATGGAAATTCTCCAAGATTTGAATAAATCAGGCCACACCATTGTCTTGGTTACTCACGAAATTCAGATTGCCAAATTCGCTAAGCGGGCTATTTATCTTCGTGATGGCAAAGTGGTCAAAGATATTTTTAATCATTATCAAAAGCGGGCGAATAATTAAATGGATTTTGAAGAAACTCTTACTACTAGTTTTGAAGCTTTAACTTTGAATAAAACCCGGACTGGTTTGGCTATTCTAGGGATTGTCGTTGGTATCGCCGCGGTAATTGCTTTAATGACTTTGGGTCAAGGGTCGCAAAAAGCAGTTGCTTCCCAAATTCAGTCGCTTGGTTCAAATCTTTTAACTGTTTCACCTGGAGCCCAGACGGTGAGTGGGGTCCGCGGACAATCTGGCAGCATGACCACTCTCACTTATGAAGACGCCAAGGCAATTATTGACTCGCCTCAAATTACTAGTGTTGAGGCGGTTTCGGCCGAATTATCTCGAAACAGTCAAGTAGTGGCTGGCAGAAATAATACCAATACTAGAGTTACTGGAGTGATGTCCGCCTATGCCCAAATTAGAAAGATAGAAATGGAGAGTGGTGTTTTTCTCACCCAACGAGATCTTGATAGTCAAACAAAAGTCGCCATCTTAGGTTCCCAAGTAGTAACTGATCTTTTTGGTGAAGGGGCTAATCCGGTGGGTGAAAGTATTAGAATTAATCAAATTAATTTCAAAATTATTGGGGTAACTCAAGCTAAAGGCGGGATAGGTTTCCTTAGTCAAGATGATATTGTTATTATTCCCTTGACCACTGCCCAGAAACAGGTTTTTGGTCAAGACTATGTTAGTTCAATTTATATTGCTGCTAAAAGTGAGGATTTAATGGACCAGGCCAAGAATGAAGTTGGTTATTTCCTTTTGGCCAGACATAAACTCTCTGACCCAACTCAGGCAGACTTTTCGATCAGCTCTCAGGAAGATATTATTGGAGCGATGACAGAGGTAACCTCGACTTTCACCTCTCTTCTTTCCGGAATTGCGGCCATTTCCCTTTTAGTCGGGGGAATTGGGATTATGAATATTATGCTTGTTTCTGTGATTGAGAGGACCCGGGAAATCGGATTAAGAAAGGCTTTAGGAGCCAAAAAGAAAGACCTAATTACTCAATTTCTAATGGAGAGTGTTATTTTAACTGGTGCCGGGGGCCTTTTAGGAGTGATCTTAGGGACCCTTATTTCCTTTATTTTAGTCAGGCTAGTCAATGTTCCTTGGGCTTTTTCTTCTCTTTCTTATCTTCTGGCTTTTAGTGTCTCGGCCGCTATTGGTATTGTTTTTGGTTTTTATCCTGCTTATAAGGCTTCTAATTTATCGCCAATAGAGGCTCTAAGATACGAATAAAAAATATGAATAAAATTAAAGAAAAGGAGGTGATGAAAATGAAAAATAAGAGTTTACTGATAATCATAGTAATTTTATTAGTTATCGTTATGGGAGTTGGAGGGTTTTTTATTGGGATGAAGTATCAGCAGAGAAAAATACCTTCTTTTGGTCAATTTAGAGGGGCAATGAGACAACAAGATACCCAGGGAATTCAACCAAGAGGATTAGGCGCAATTAGAGGAGAGATAATTAACCGAGATGAAAAAAGCATTACGGTTAAATTAGTTGATGAGGGTAGTAAAATTATTTTGATTTCAGATAACACCGAGATAAATAAGGCAAGTGAAGGCGTGATTGATGATTTGGAAGTGGGTAAACAAGTAATGGTTTTTGGCCAAGAAAACTCTGATGGTAGTGTTTCAGCTCAGACCGTTCAGATTAGTCCCGTGATGCCAACTCCCTCTTTCAATAATTAAATTTTTCATAAATAAACTAACCGGCCTTCAATTTGACGACTAAGATTTTGATGGTTGCGCAAATATTCCTCTAAAACCTGTTGAGCCGAAGTGGCGACGATTTTTTCCTGACCAGAGGCTAACAACGCCTCATGGCTAATATTCAAGTAAGCAGGGGCATTTTTAAAATGAAAACCCTGAAGACAAAGACTATATTTTTCTTTGTCTCTGATCGGTTTGCCTTTCAATTTTAAAGAGGTTAAGCGGTGACTCCGATCATGATAAACAGCCTCGACACCCTGATTGGTTTGGTAACATTCACCTTCTCCGTCTCGATTTTCGGTTCTCATAATGTGAGCAAAAATCTTTTTCAATTGTTGACCAGTAATTTGAAAACGTTGGAGAGTGTCGTCATAAGGGAAACAAGTGAGAAGATCTTTTAGAGTCACCAACGGACCCATCTTTTTGACCCGAATCGAGCCGCTACCCACTAACATAATGTCACATTCCGCTGTCTGGGCAAAAGCATCGGCAATCAAATTACCCAGAGTTGTTTCCATCTCTCTTTTGGGGTGGGTTAAAGTTTGGGCAAACTTACAGACTAACGTTTGATACTTTCGATCAACTTCGCCTTTAAAAGAATTAATGAATTTCTGAATTTCTTTGTCCGGTTTGGCTAATTGATTGTTAATTGGAATTAACTGCCAGCGATAATCAATAATACTATTAGTGTCGTCATCGACCACAATATCAAATCTGCCAATCTGGTCGGTGCCGACACCGGCCTGAGCAATCAGAACCCCATTGACCATTGATGGTTTTTTCAAAATCGTGTGGGAGTGACCGCCAATAATCAAATCAACGCCCCATTCGGGCCGGAGCATTTCCGCTAATTTGACGTCTGAATCAAAACCGATGTGGGTTAAAAGCACGGTTAAATCAATGTCATCGCCTTTATAAGCGTTGGTAATCCGGCCGACTTCGTTACTGGCTTCCTCCAGACTAATAAAACTGCCAATTAATTCGTCCTGCTTAATCGAATCCATGACTTTTTCGGTGATAATGCCGGTAAAAAGAATGTCAAAACCAGCCTTTTTTAAAATTAAATAGGGGCTCATCAAACGTTTATGGTAGGGTTTAATGTAGAGATTGGCGTTAACGATTGGGAAGTTGGCCATCTTTTCCAAAAACAGCAGATGAGGTAGACCATAATCAAACTCGTGATTGCCTAAACAGACCACATCCGGAGCTAAATAGTTGGTAATTTCAATGGTCGAAATACCTTTGTATTCCGAGTCAATCAAGGAACCCTGGACCATATCTCCAGAGACTACATAGAAGACATTCTCTTCTTTTTTTCGGACCTGATTAATGTAGCCAGAGAGTAAAGCCAAACCCCCGATTAATTTTCCCTTGCCCTTTTTCATCTCCGCTAAAAAATCACCATGCATAT